>NZ_CP028348.1:600000-900000 GCF_003454795.1 Novosphingobium sp. THN1 | reverse complement strand
CGCAGCCAGCGCCTTGCCATCGATAATCTGGGCCATCGCTTGTTCCTCAACCGCTAATATTGTATGTGTTGCATACAATATTAGCGGTGAGACGCGCTGAATGCAACCGCTTCGGGCACGACGTCGGCCAGCACATGGGCCAGTGCCCGTGCATTCAGATCGCGTGCCTTCTCCTCGGTCTCCGCCTCGCTGTAGCAGCGCAATTCCGGCGCATTGCCCGAGGGACGGAAGTGGATGATCGCACCATCGGCAAAACTCATGCGATAGCCATCGGTTGTGTCGATGCCGGTGGGGAAACCGGCGATTTCGCCGAACAGGCGGGCGATGCGGGCAAGCTGCTCGTCCTCCTCGCCGTGGCTGAGAAACGCGATCAGGGCGGCGCTGTGATCCTGCGGAAAATCGCCAACGCGATCCGAGAAGGTGAAGCGCGGCGGCAGTTCGGCCACGACTTCGGCCAAGGGACGGGTCTTTGCGTTCAACACCACCGCGATGATCGGCAGCAGGGCATCGCGCGTCGGCAGTGGCGCAAGATCGTCCACCGCGCTGCCGAGCAGGAAGCCGCCATTGGCTTCATAACCGCAGACCCGCGCTGCAG
Organism: Novosphingobium sp. THN1; assembly: GCF_003454795.1. GTDB lineage: Bacteria > Pseudomonadota > Alphaproteobacteria > Sphingomonadales > Sphingomonadaceae > Novosphingobium. Next base: position 899,405 of record NZ_CP028348.1, on the reverse strand, counting down.
GGTCTGCCTCAGCCGCGTCCATCATCGCTCGGATCACATAGGGCGACCCGATGCGGGTGCGCACGACCTTGGGCGCCGCGCCGCTCAATTCCAGCACGGTGTTGGAACTGACTGGGGTGACGACCACGTCCGCCGAGACGGCACGCGCGCACAGCAGGCCGACGATGTCGCCGCGCAGCCAGGTGCCATTCCCGGCAGCCACAAGCGGGCGATCGGAATCGCCATCGGTCGAGATGATCGCGTCCACCTGGTTCTCCGCCGCCCACATGGCGGCAAGCGCAATGTCCTCCTCGCGGATCGCTTCGGTGTCCACTGGTACGAAGACCGTCTCTCGCCCAAAAGGCACGGCTTTGGCTCCCAGCGCCTCGACTGCCCGGACCAGCACGTCGCGCCCGACGGCGGTGTGCTGGTAGACGCCGATGGTCAGCCCTGACAGCGCATCCGGGCCGAAATGGCGGACGTAACGGGCGATGTATTCGTCCTCGACCGGGGTAACTTCGGGTAGGGTAGCGGGGCTCAACAGGCTGTCGTCATTACCGAAGCGGGCCGGGTCAATCGTCACGCGCTGCCCGACGATGCCCGCCTCGTCGCTCTTCAGCACTTCGCCATGGGGACGATAGAACTTGATGCCGTTGCGGTCTGCCGGGATGTGGCTGCCAGTCACCATGATCGAGGGGATGCCCAGACCCATCGCGTGCAAAGCAAGCGCGGGTGTGGGCGTGAGGCCGCAGAATACCACTTCCCCACCACAATCCTGCACGGCGGTGGCGCAGGCAGCGAGGATGCGTGGCGTGCTGGTTCTGAGGTCTCCGGCAAGGGCTACGCGATCCCCGCTGGAAAATTCTCCAATCTGGCGCAGGTACTGCAGAAAAGCGCTGGCATAGGCGTGACAGAGCTTGTCGGTCATGGCCGAAGCGAGACCGCGCACGCCGCTGGTGCCGAAGGGAACCCCGCTCGAGGCCATCAATTCCGACACGGAGACACCCGATTCAGAACCTATTGCGTTCATTTGCAAAGACTTTTCCTTCCGATCGCGAGCCTGCGCCGCCTGGCCGACCTTGCCCATACCGCACAGGCGAAAGCTGGCAAAGCACGTTAGCTCGTTTGGCTTGGAACCGGGGCAAGCGCGTTACGTTCCCCGGGAAAAGCCGATCTGAGCATACTTTATCGTCCATCGTGCCAAGGGCACATCTTGCAGGACAGCAAAAAAAGTTCACACAACATTGGCACAAAGATACCGAACCATCCCCATTTGTGCTGCAACTGCGAAGAACGGATTCTCTACAAACGATGGCAGCCGCCCAAACCGACCCGTCCGCTCCTGCGGCGCACCACCCCGTACCCACGATCCGCGACTTCTTCCGCTGGTCGCGGCAGGTTCTCGGGCCGGATGCGTCGTTCGTGCGGCTCGCGCTGCTATTTGGCGTTGCGATTTCGCTACTGTCGCTGGCCACGCCGATCTCGGTGCAGTTGCTGATCAATTCGGTTGCCAATACGGCCCTGCCCGCGCCGCTGCTGACGCTGGCGGCGATCCTGTTCGTGCTGCTGCTGATCTGGGGCGTGCTGAGCGCGTTTCGCGTGCATTTGCTGGCCCGGTTCGAAAGGCGATTCTTCGCCCGGCTCGTGGCGGAAATAACGCTGCGCGCGGTCCATGCGCAGAATCCGTTTTTCGTGGACGCCCGCCGCGGTGACCTGTTCAACCGCTTCTTCGACATGGGCATCGTCCAGAAGACGCTGACCAGCCTGCTGATCGGTGGCTTTACCATCGTTCTGCAAAGCTTTGTCGGGCTAGTGGTGACAAGTTTCTACCACCCGTTCTTCCTGGCCTTCAATCTGGTGCTGGTGCTGCTGGTGGTGATCATCTGGCGCATCTGGGCAAATGCCTCGATCGCCAGCGCAGTTGCCAAGAGCCACGCCAAGCATGCGACAGCGCACTGGCTCGGCACGGTTGGCGGATCGAACGGTGTCTACAAGTCCAGCCGCCACATGGCTTACGCCATCAACCGTTCGGAAGAGATGACTGCGGGCTATGTGGCGGCGCATCGCCACCACTTCCGCTATACCTTCGGCCAGACCCTGGCGCTGCTGCTGCTCTATGCCCTGGCCAGCGCCGGTCTGCTGGCAATGGGCGGCTGGCTGATCCTGCAGGGCGAGCTTTCCATCGGACAGCTGGTGGCTGCCGAGCTGATCCTGTCCGGCGTGTTCTATGGCGTGGCGCAACTCGGAACCTATCTTGAGGTGTTCTACGAATTGTCCGCCAGCCTCGAAGAGCTGCACCTGTTCTGGGAAGTGCCGCAGGAGGCCGCGCCGAAGGACAACGCCGCCTGCCCGCCCGATGGCGCGATCCGCCTGCGGCAGGTCCATCACGGAGATCACGTTCTCGATTTTTCGGTGCCGAGCGGCGCGCAAGTCGGCGTGCTTGCCGCGCCGGGGGTGGAGCGTACGCTCGCCACCTTGCTCAAGCGGCTGGAAGTGCCGCGTTCGGGCATCGTCGCGGTGGGCGGGGCAGACCTTGCCACGCTTGACATGTACCGCCTGCGCTCGGACGTGATCGTGCTCGATCGCCCGACCATCGTCGAAATGTCGGTGCGCGAATATCTCAGCCTTGGTGATCCCTCCCGGCCCGAGGCGCAGATCGATGCGCTCGCGCTTGTCGGCCTGGATCGCCGCGTGGGCTCGCTGCCGGGCGGCCTTGATGCGCTGCTGTCAAGCTCTGGCTATCCGCTCACCGTGGGCGAGACCATGGCGCTGAAGCTTGCTGGCGCGCTGATCGCCCGCCCGCGCGTGCTGATGCTTTCACCGATCTACGACATGCTGCCGCCGGCAAGGCTCGAAGCCGTATTCGCGGCGCTGCGCCCGTATGGTACCACGATCCTGCAGTTCACCAACCGGCCCGAGGGACTTAAGCGCGACTCCTGGCTGTGGATCGGGCCGGACAGCCAGGCCGAGGGCCTTACTGTCGATGACGTGATGCATTTCGCCTATAACGGAAGGGAGGGCTGAAGCATGACTGCCAAGGCCTCTCCCCGTTCGCACGATCTTACGGGATTCACCACGCTGGCCAGTCTGCGAGTGCCGCGCACCACGCGCACGCTGGGGCGGATGATTGCCATCACCATACCGCTGCTGCTCGTCCTGCTCTTCGCGGTGAAATGGGTGCAGACCGCGCCCGGACGCGGCGATGTCATCGCGCTAAACCCCGAAGACCGCGTGCAGCAGGTCACCGCACTGGTCCCGGGCCGCGTGGAGCGCTGGTTCGTGGTCGATGGCCAGCAGGTCAAGAAGGGCGATCCGATCGCCCGGATCATCGACAATGACCCCGACCTGCTGATCCGCCTGGCGGCCGAGCGGGAACAGGTGGTGGCACAGATCAGCGCGGCCGAGCAGGCCATGGCAACCGCGCGGCTGGACGTTAACCGTTCATCGCAGCTCTATGCCGAGGGGCTGGCGGCGCGGCGCGACTATGAAGCGACGCAAATCAAGGTGGCCGAACTCAACGCCAAGCTGGCCGAGGCCCGCGCAAAGCTCAGCAAGGTGGATATCGCGCTCAACCGGCAGTCGGCGCAGCTGGTGCGGGCACCGCGCGACGGCCGCGTGCTTTCGCTCAATACCGCAGCCGGGGCCACTCTGATCAGCGCCGGCGATCTCCTCGCCACGATCGCACCCGAGCGGCAGCAGCGCGTGGTCGAACTGCTCGTAGATGGACGCGATGCCGCGCTGGTCCGCAAGGGTCAGCCGGTGCGCCTGAACTTCGAAGGCTGGCCGGCCATCCAGTTCAGCGGCTGGCCCTCGGTTGCGCAGGGCATGTTCGATGGCCGCGTGCTGACGATCGACCCTTCGGCCCAGCCCAGTGGCCTGTTCCGCGTGCTCGTGGAGCCAATGCCGGGCAAGCCTGCCTGGCCGAACGACAATTACGTCCGCCTCGGTTCCAAGGTGCGTGGCTGGATCCAGATGGAGACCGTGACGATCGCCTACGAACTGTGGCGCCAGCTTAACGACTTCCCACTGGAATTCCCGACGCCGGTGGACGCCGGTCCGCGCAAGGGCAATGGTCTCAAGGCCCTTTCCGACAAGGACACGAAAAAGGCCAAGAGCGGGGCGAAAGCCGGGCAAGGCTACGGCGAGGAAGAGGAAGCGAAGTGATCGCGCGTCTCTTCGTGGCACTCCTCGCGCTGCTCGCCCTTGGGGGAGCGGCGCGGGCGGAGGAGCTGACGCTGCGTGAGGTGCTGCAGTCCTCTGCCACCCATGCCCCGCAGATCCTCGAGGCGATGGCGCGTCAACGGCAGGCCGATGCCCGCCTGCTCAGCGCCGAAGGCCAGTTCGACCTTGTCTTCAACGCCGAGGCCACTGCCCGTCCGCTGGGATATTACAACGGCTCCACCGCCGAGGTCTCCGCCTATCGGCCGCTCCAGAACAACGGCGGTCAGGTCTATGGAGGCTACCGCAAGTCGATTGGCGATTTCGCCTCGTACGAAGGCAAGTCGGTCACCAACGAATTCGGCGAGATCAAGGCCGGCATGTTGTTTTCGCTATTGCGCGACCGGGTGATCGACGAGCGGCGGGGACGGCGCGAACTGGCAGGCTTCGACATCGAACTGGCCGAGCTTGATCGGGATCTGGTGGCCATCGGGGTGCAGCGACGCGCGATCGAAGCCTACCAGCTGTGGGTCGCGGCGGGGCTGCGTGTGAAGATCTACCGCGAGATCTATGATCTGGCGAAGGAACGGCAGGATTCGATCGAGCGGCAGATCCAGCTGGGCGCGCGGCCTGCGATCCTGGGGACCGAGAACCAGCAGAACATCGTGCGCCGCCAAGCGCTGCTCGTGCGTGCTGAGCAGGACCTGCAACTGCAGGCCAATGCCCTGTCGCTGTTCCTGCGCGATGGCCTCGGGCAGCCGGTCGTCCCGTCGTCAGACCGATTGCCGCCGCGCCTTGTCGATGGCGTCATGCCGCGTCTGGTCGATCAGAGCACGGCGATTGCCGCCCGACCGGATCTTCAGGCTCTGCTGACCCGGATAGAACAGACCGGCATACGGGCTCGACTGGCCGAAAACGAGCTGAAGCCCCGGCTGGACGTGCGCGTGGAAGCCTCGAAAGACATCGGTGACGGTTCGCCGATCCGCCGCCCGACAGAGGGCATTCTTGGCCTGCGCTTCTCGGTCCCGCTGGAACAGCGCGCGGCCAAGGGACGTATTGCCGAGGTTGCCGCCGAGCAGGATGCGCTGTCGCTGCGTCTGCGCCTGCTTGAAGACCAGATTGGCGTGGAGATCGCCAACTTGCGGACGCAGGTGACCGGTGCGGAGAAGCTTGCAGGCCTGGCCATCGCCGAGGCCGCGCTCGCCCGCAAGATGGCGGAAGCGGAACGCCGGCGCTTTTCGCTCGGTGCCAGCGACTTCCTCGTCGTCAACTTGCGCGAAGAAGCGCTGGCCGATGCCACGATCCGCGAAATCGACGCGAACTACCGCCATGCCGCTTCACAGGCCGAACTCGCCGCCGCCTTGGCCGACCGGGAGCAACTCGGCCTTTAGGCGGCGTGGACAACCCCTGCGGGGCTGGACCAAAACCGCCATTTCGGCGTCGGCTCGTCGCACAATATTCCCGATATTGCGCTTCCTCGCCTCCTTGAACTGGCGGTTTTTGCCTCCAGCCGTGGCGCTGTGGAATTTGTCCACGCCGCCTAAGGACAACTGCGGATGGCTTCCCTGCGAAGGTGTAAACCACACCGCGCCTAGTCCGGGGCTCCCCTTCCCCGGAGCCTTCGAATGTCCCTTGTTGCCGCTGGCCTAGCCGCCGTTCTTCCTGCCCCTGCGGCGGAACTGCCAGCACCGTCCGAACCGCAGGACGAAATCGTCGTCACGGCCCAGAAGCGATCGGAGAAGGCGAGCGATGTGCCGATCTCGCTTTCCGTGCTTGGAGGCGAGAACCTTGAAGCTGCGCGCCTGACTCAGGCTGACGATCTTGCCGCGCGCATCCCGAATTTGCGCTTCAGCGCCACGGTCGGTGAGAATACCCCGATCTTCGCGCTGCGTGGCGTTTCGATGTCGGACTTCAGCCTGAACCAGGCTGGGCCTGTCGCCGCCTATTACGACGAGGTCTACAAGGGCAACTTCGCCTTCCTCGGCCTTGCACTCTACGATCTATCGCGCGTCGAGGTGCTGCGAGGCCCGCAAGGCACGCTCTATGGCAAGAACACCACCGGTGGCGCGATCAACTACGTTTCGGCACGTCCGGTGTTCGGCAGCGAAGGCTACCTCAAGCTGGGCGCGGGCAATTACAATCGCTTCGAAGCACAGGGCGCGCTGAACATGCCGCTCGGGCCCACTCTCGCCGCGCGCGTTGCCTTCACCGCCGCCCGTGCCGATGGCTGGTTCCGCAACCGTCTGCCCGGTCAGCCGGACCTGTCCTCGACGCGCGAATACGGCGTGCGCGGCACGCTGCTGTGGCAACCGTCCGACAGTGCCGAGCTGATCCTGCGGCTTTCGACCAGCCTGCAGCGCCCGCAGAACTACGGCAACTATTCCAAGCCGCGCCCCGATGGCGTCGGCAACGGCGCTTATGAAGCCTATGGCCAGGGCAGCAGCTACTTCCGCGATGGGCTGGGCATTCGCGAACTGGAAGCGAACTTCACCGCCCGCCGCCTTGCCCGCACCTGGTCTGCCGCGCTCACCGGCACATTCAAGCTGTCCGACACGCTGACGCTGATCTCTGTTACCGGCTGGGACAAGGGCAGCCTCTACGTGCCCGAGGACACCGACGGCAGCCCGCTTCAGGTGCTCGAAATCCCCTACACCGATCGCGGCACCCAGTTCGGCCAGGAACTGCGGCTGGCGTGGGAGGGCGATGGCCCGCTCAGCCTGATCGTGGGCGCGCACCATCATCGCGAAGACCTGTTCAATTCGACAGACCTCAACTTCTGGACCGATCTTGACGTCGACGGCAATGGCCGCGTCGATGTGGACGATTGCACCGCTAACACCAGCCTGTTCGCCTGCGTCATCTCCAACCGCTTCGATCAGGACAAGCGGAGTTGGGCGCTGTTCGGCGATGCGCGGCTGAAGCTGGGCGGCGGCACCACCCTGCGCGGGGGCTTGCGCTTCACCCACGACACGGGCCTGCAAACCGGGCTGACGTCCGAAATCCGCGGCGTCGATGGCGTCCTCGTCGCCACGCCGATTGCCCCGCTTGACCGGCGCTTTTCCGGCAACAACCTCTCGGGCAAGCTCGCGCTCGATCACAAGCGCGATGATGGCACGCTGCTCTTCGCCAGCTACAGCCGCGGCTATCGCGCCAGCGGGTTCAACGCGCAGGCCTTTTTCGATCCGTCGGAGGCAGGCGTCGCCAAACCCGAAATTCTCGACGCTCTCGAAGCCGGGGCCAAGACGCGGCTCGGCGGCATGGCCTCGCTCTCGCTCACCGGGTTCTGGTACGATTACCGCAACCAGCAGTTCCTCTCGGTCAACCCGGCCGACGCCACGCAGACGCTGGTCAACCTCGACCGCTCGCGCATCTATGGCGCGGAGCTGGAAATCGACGCGCGGCCGCTCCCCACCCTCTCGCTCAACGCCGGGCTCGGCCTGCTCCATGCACGGGCGACGCGCGGCGTGATCAGCGGCCTCGACGTGCGCGGCCACCACCTGTCCAACGCCCCTGCCCTCACCGCCAACGCCGCGATCGACTGGACCGCATGGGAGGCCGGCAGCGCCCGCCTCACGCTGCGCGCCGATGCTTCTTACGTCTCTTCGCAATACTTCGAGATCGTCAACATCCCGCGACTGCGCCAGGGCGGCTACGCCCTGCTCGGCGCCGGGATGGATTACGTGCGCGGCGACTGGACGGTGTCACTCTGGGGCCGCAACCTCACCGACCAGACCTACTTCACCTCACGCATCGACCTTTCGGGATTCGGCTTCGACTACAACCACGTCGGCACCCCGAGGACTTGGGGCGCGAGCGTGAAGCGGGCGTTCTGATCGTGTTGGGGGGCTAGCGCGGGGCCGACAGAAGAAGTGGCGGTGCGGCTACTGCCTAACCTTTGGCCGGCACCGGAAACGCCAGCGTGAACGTCGATCCCTTGCCCTCGGCCGACTTCACCGCGATGCGGCCGCCGTGGAGTTCCATGTAGAACCGCGCGGCGTGCAGGCCCACACCGCTGCCCTTGAAGCGGCGGGCGTTGCTTGAGCGGAAGAAGCGGGTGAAGAGCTTTGACAGCTCGTCGGAGGGAATGCCGATCCCCTCATCGCTGACCGAAATCAGCACCTCACCGTTACGGGCGAAGCAGCGCACCCGAACCGGCTGTTCTTCGGGCGAATACTTGATCGCGTTGCCGATCAGGTTGTCGAGCACGCGCAGCACCAGAACCTGGTCGAGCATCAGGTCGGGCACATCGTCAAGCTCGGCCACGAACGGGCGGTGCGGATGGACCGAGCGCTGGCCGAGCAGGGCGCGTTCCACCATAGGCCTGATGTTCGCTCGCTCAGGCTGGAAATCGACGCGGCCTTCCTCGATCGAGGCCCAGCCGAGCGTGCGATCCACTGCCTCGGTCATGCGGCGCGCGGTATCGCGGATCGTTTCCGCGCGTTCGGCAATTACGCTGCCGGGCTCCGCGAGACGGGCGATACGGCGCGCCGAACCGTCGATCACGCTGAGCGGCGTGCGGAAATCGTGGCTGGTGACCGAGAGGAACTGGCGCTGCGTCTCGGCAATCGCGCGTTCCCGTGCCAGCGCCTTGTGCAGGCGGCGCTCGGCGCGGTAGGCGCGGGTCACGTCGGCCTGACTGACCATCAGCGACAGGCGTCCGGTCACGGGATCGGTCAGGCGGCGCAGCGTTACCTCATGCATGCGGAAGGACGGGCCGGCCATGCGCAGGGTCGCTTCGGCACTGCCGCTTTCGAGCGCCCGCGCGCGCAGGGAAACCGCCTCGTCGGGATGGGCAAACAACGTGGCGAAATTGTCCAGCCCCGGCAGATTGGTGCCCTGCAGCCGGTTGATCAGCGCTTCAGCGGCCGGGTTGTGCATCAGCCACTGCCCGCCTTCGCCCAGCAGCGAGATCATCAGCGGCGATTGCCGCACCGCCTCGATCGCGCGGGTCTCGAACGAGCTGTCGGCTACCTGCATTGGTGCATCGGCGGCGTCGACCAGCAGCGCCATGCGCCCGTCCTCGAGCGCCACGCCATGGAGGCGGCAGTCGCGCTGGAACGGCTGCCCTTGCGGATAGAAGGTCCAGCGCTCGCTACGCACCTCGCCTCTTGTCAGCGCAAGGCGCAGGTTCTCCAGCCGCTCCGCCGTTCCCAGCGCTGTAGGGTTCAGATCCCGGGCACGAAGCGCGTCGACAGATTCGGCCCGCCAGAAGCGCAAACCTGCGGGATTGGCCCAGGCCATGCGTGCCTTGTCGAAATCGTAGATCCACACTGCACGCTCGACCAGCGCGAGCAGGCACAAGGCCGGACCGTGGCCAGGCGGCAGGTCGGCTGCCTGGCGAGAGGATTGCTCGTCCGCCCTGTGTCTGTGCGCTCGCATATGGGATTCTGCTTAGAGCTGACAATCTAAATTTAGTATTTCCAAGGATATACGGCAGGTCAGCAAGGAACAACGGGTGTTCGCAGGACTCGCACGAAAAGGTGAAGGTAGGCAGACCACGCTGGCCCGCTGGCTCGGCGCGTCCTATCTGCGCACCGCTGTCATACCGCTGTGCCTGATCGAACTGGGCTTCCTGCTTAGCTACTGGGCGACCGGCAATTTCACTTACCAGCAGAACGTCGCAACGGTGACGGCGGTCTCGGAGAAGTACCTGACCGACATTGCTGCGCGTGAATCGGCAAACATCACGGCAACTCTTGGCGGTGTCGAAGGTATGACCCGCCTGCTGGGCGCGGAGGCTGGCGAAGCGCTGGCGACGCCCTACGATCCGCCATCATCCGAAAAGGCACGGTATCACGTCGGCTCGGACGGCGTGTTCCACACTACACGAGGCAAGCCCGACGAAGTCGCCGCCTTCTACAGCGGCTTTCATCGGGTTGGGCCTCAAGAGATCGACAAGGTCTGGCGAACGGTCCGGCTTGATCACACGATGCGCCACATCAAGGCGGCATCGCCGCTGGTGAGGCAGGTCTATCTCAACACCTGGGACAGCTACAACCGCATCTACCCCTACTTCGATGTGCTGACCCAGTATGCGCCGAAGATGAACATCCCCACGTACAACTTCTATTACGAGGCGGATGCCCGGCATAACCCGCAGCGCAAGGTCGTATGGACCGATGCTTATGTCGATCCGGCCGGTTCAGGCTGGATGGTTTCGGCCATCGCCCCCGTTTACTCCGAGAAGCGGCTCGAGGGTGTGGTCGGGATCGACATGACGCTCGATACCGTGGTCAGCCGCATCCTCTCGCTCAACCTGCCCTGGCAGGGCTACGCGATGCTGGTGGGGCGAGACGGAACCATCCTCGCCCTCCCCCCGGCTGGCGAAAAGGATCTTGGGCTGACCGAACTCAAGGACCACAAGTACGCCGATGCGATACGGTCCGATACATTCAAGCCCGACCAGTTCAACATCACCCGCCGACCCGAGCTGAAGGCACTTGCGCAGGCGGTCGGCAGTGGCTCCTCCAGGATAAGCCACGTCATGCTGGGCGGCCGCGACATGCTGGCCACGAATGCCAGGGTTGCTGGTCCAGGCTGGACGCTGGTGGTGCTGGCACCCGCTTCGCAGATTCTGGCTGACGCCAATTCGCTGCATGATCAACTGGTCACTGTCGGCGTGATCATGCTGCTGATCCTGCTCGCCTTCTACGTGGTGTTCTTCGCCTTCCTCGTCTGGCGCGCGCGGGCGATGAGCCGGCGCCTAGCCCGGCCCTTGCGCGAAGTGGAGCAACTCATGGACCGGATCGGTGCAGGCGAATACAACCAGACCGCGCCAAAGTTCGGCGTGAGCGAAGTCGACAACCTTTCAGGCCGTTTGGTGGAAATGGGCCAGAAGCTTGGCGAAGCGCATCATCGGATCGTGGCCCAGGAAGCCGAAGTGCGTCGTTCGTATGATACCGAACGCCGCATCACCACCGGCCAGCGCCGCTTCATTAACATCCTCAGCCACGAGTTCCGCACGCCGCTCACCGTGATCGATAGCAGCGGCCAGATCCTGAAACGGCGGGCGACACGCCTTACCGAGGATACCGTCGTCGAACGATCCGACATGATCCGCCGCGCTGTCTCCCGCATACGAGATGTGATGGAAAGTGCGCTGCAACTGGTGCGCATGGAGGAAGGGCAGACAACGTGCCGTCCCGCTGCGGTAGCGCTGGGCAGCATGCTGCGCGAAGCGGTTGCTTCGGCGGGCAGCGAACGCGACATCGAAATCCGGCTCGACGGCGAGGTCGAGCGTGCGCCTTTGTTCATCGACCGCCAGCTGATCCACTCGGCGCTGGTCGCCATCATCGAAAATGCCTGTCGCTTCTCGCCGGTTGAAAACAAGGTCTGGGTTGAGGCGCGAATTCATGAAGGGCGTTGCAGCATTTCTGTCCATGACGAAGGCCCCGGCATCCCTGCGGAAGAACTGCCGCTGGTGCGTGAACGCTTTTATCGCGGATCGAACAGTACGGCCGTCCCGGGCGCCGGGACCGGCCTCTATCTTGCCAACAGCCTGATCGACGCCAACGGCGGGCTGCTCGATATCCAGTCCGTGCCGGATGAAGGCACGGTGGTTACCGCCAGTCTGCCGCTGGCCACGACCACGACCACCGAATTCTGGGAGGCAGCGTGATGAGCGCATTTTCACCCCGGGACTTCCGCGTTCTCTGTGTCGAGGACGAACCGGAAATCTTGCGCGACATCGCCGAGGAACTGGCCGAGCACGGTTTCCAGATCGACAAGGCCGAGAACGCCGAGGCCGCACTTGCGCGGATGGACGAAGCACTGCCCGACCTGGTGCTTTGCGACGTGCAGATGCCGGGAATGACGGGCATCGAGCTGCTTGAAACCCTGCGGGCGCGCCGCAATGCCCAGTCGCTGGTGCCGTTCGTGTTTCTCACCGCGTTCAACGATCGCACGACGATGATCTCGGGGCGGCGCGCGGGAGCGGATGACTACCTGGTCAAGCCGGTGGACTATGACCTGCTGATCGCCACGGTCGAAAGCCATCTGCAGAATGCCGCCCAGCGCCATGCCGCAGCCCGGGAAGAACCCGACACGAACGGACGGGCGATGTTCGTCGCGCGCCTTGTCCGCGCCAGACCGGGCGAAGCGGTGGCGGTGGTGAAGATCGACAGCCAGCCTGAATTGGCGAGCAGGTTCGAAGGACGCGGCGAAAGCCGGATCCAGACCCTGATCGACAGGATGGCAAGGCGGGCCGGTCTTGAAGTCCACAAATTGCACGGCCACGCGTGGGGCGTGATCGGTAGTAGCCTGGCCACCATCGAAAAGGCTCTGCAACCGCTGGTCGAACTCAAGGTTCGCGATAGCCAGTCCATGACCTGGGTGCGTGCACGTCTTTCCCTTTCGGCAGTGACGGCAGAGATCGGCAATGCAACGTCCGGGGAGCTTCTCCTGGAACGGCTGTTGGAAGCCGCCAGGCTTCTGCGGCGCGAGGGCGGTGGGAAGCTGCTGCAGCTCGAAGGCGCAGCCATGTCGGACATGCGGCTCGCCAGCTCGATCCGTGCAGAACTGATAACGGCGTTGCAACAGGGCCAGCTACACGTCTGCTATCAACCCAAGGTTTGCGCGGAAAGCGGCCGTCCGCTATCTGCCGAGGTGCTGGTCCGCTGGGAAAGCCCGCTGCTTGGACATCTCTCTCCGGCGACGTTCATACCCGTGGTCGAACGCGCCGGTTTGCTCTCGCATCTGACCGACTGGGTCCTGCGCGAAGCAGCCGTTGCGCAACTTGCGCTTGTGAAGAAGAATCTTCCCTCGCGGCTGGCAGTCAACATCGGCGCATCCGAATTCACCCCTGATTTGCCCGCCAGGATCTCACGCATTTTTGCCGATTATGGTGCGAGCGAGCACCTGCTTGAGGTCGAAGTTACCGAAACTTCGGTCATCGCCGATACGCGACAGGCCGATTCCATCGTCAAGGCCCTGCACGCTCGCGGCATCGCGGTCGCTCTGGACGATTTCGGCACGGGCTATTCCTCGCTCGCCCACTTGCAGGTCTGCACCGTGGATACGATCAAGATCGATCGCAGCTTTGTTCAGCGCGTCGCGGAATCCGGTCCTGACCAGAAGATCGTGCTCGGCATTATCGGTCTGGCGAAGATGCTGGGTCTGGAAACGGTAGCCGAAGGTGTCGAGCTGGAGTCACAGAGGCGCTGGTTGACAGAGAACGACTGTAACACGTTGCAGGGTTTTGTAATCTCGAAGCCGCTCCGTTTCGACGAGTATTGTCGTCTGTTGCAGGCATGGCCATCGCGCTGATGCGATGGACGCTGGCTAAAGCCGGTTGATCGGGGAAACCAACGTCGCTCTCAAGCAATTCTCCTGCACACGCCCGCCATTTGTCGGCGCGGCCTATGGGGAGTATTTCATGGCTCGACAGAGCGCTCTCAATCTTAGCGACGCCCACACCCAGCAACCTGGCCTCGAGGGCAAGCGTGTGGTCGTTACCGGTGGCACAACAGGAATTGGCCGTGCGATTGCGATCCTGCTGGCTGGCGAAGGAGCTTCCGTCTTCGTTTGCGGGCGCGACGAGCAGCACCTTGCCGACGCGCTCAAGCGGATCAACGAAGTTGGTAAAGGTGATGGTGTTGCATTGGATCTCGCCCGTCCCGAGGGAATGCGCCGGTTTTGGAGCGCTGCCGACGTATCATTGAGCGGTGCTATCGATGTGGCGATCATCAACGCAGCAGTTCCGGCGCAGACACCAATGGAGGTCAATGAAGAGGACCTGCGCTATCAACTCGATACCGATCTGGTGGCCTATGTGATCGCATCACGCGAAGCGGCGCGACGGATGAGCAAAGGTGGCGATATCGTGTTGATCGGATCGATGTCGGCAGTGTCACGCGGCAAGGGAAGCTCGGTCTATGTCGCGGCAAAGTCTGGCGTTCAGGGGTTTGCCGCCGCTTTCCGGGAGGAAATGGCTGAAAAGGACATCAAGGTCGGACTGATTGAGCCCGGGCTGACGGGTGCGGACTTTCAGTATCCGGCATACTCCGATCAGGAGCAGCGCGATGCTATCAATGCTGAAAAGATGCTCCGCGCCGAAGACATTGCTGTCGCTACGCACTTCATGCTGACGCAGCCCCGCCGCGCAGCGGTTTCGCTGATCCAGGTGGAGCCGCGGTTGGAAAGCTGAAAAGGTTTTGCCACGGATGCTGCAGCGCATGGTTGCAGCATCTGCTCGTGACGTAATCATAACAGGCGAACGGGCGAGGCCAAATGACCCCGCCCGCCCGCTTGCCGACTTGCCCTCATGCCGGTCGGCGAAGGAACTTTCTGGTCAGAACTTCACGCCGGCGCGTACACCATAAGTGCGCGGATCGGCGAAAGTGACCGCACCGAACAGGCCGGTGGTAGCGCCAGTAACCACGAGGTTGTTCTCGAGGTTTTCAGCGAATGCAGCGAAGTAGAAGCGGTCTTGCGGCGCGTTGTATGTGACGGACACGTCAGTCTTCGTTGCCGCCGGCTGGTAGAAGTAAGCGAAGTTGGCGAGGTCGGTCACTTCATAGCGGCTGCGGGCCGCTGTCTGCGCGTCGAACACGATGCGCCCTTCGCCCACCGGCAGGACATAATTTGCGCCTGCCACCCAGCTCCACTTCGGGCTGCGATTCAGCGGACGACCCGCGAAGTTGACCGAGCGGCGAACGTTCGGCGTGACCGAAGTATCGTTGTAAGCAGGAGCATATTCGTCATAGCGAGCATCGAGCCAGTTCAGTGCCAGCCTGACGGTAAAGCGATCGGAAGGCTGAATCTGCGCGTCGAGTTCAACGCCATCAACCTTTGCCTTTGCGGCATTGGTCGTAACCTGGCAAGGGCCGCCGCAGATGTCGGACAACTGTGAAAGCTGCAGGCCGGCGTAGTCATAGTGGAAGATCGTGCCGTTGAGGCGGAATGCCGGGCTGAAGCGGAACTTGAAGCCCGCTTCGTAGGCGGTCAACGTTTCCGGATCATAGTAGAGCGCATTCGCGGGCAACTGACAGTTCTGCGGATTGGGCTGCCCGGCGGGCGGAGTCTCGCAGCCATCGTTGAAGCCACCGGCCTTGTAACCCGTGGATACGGACGCGAAGATGAGGCCGAGGGACGTGTCGTAATCAACGCCAGCGCGCCAGGTCACGCGGCTGAACGTGCGCTTGGCATCGTTGTTCTGGTTGATCTGGCGGCGAATGAAGTTGCCGATACTGTAGGACGTGCCGATGCGGTCGTAGAAGTCGACGACAGTGTTGCCCACGCGCGACTTGAGATCGTGCGAATAGCGCACGCCGCCGGTGATCTTGAGGTCAGGAGCGATTTCATAGGTGGCTTGCCCGAAGACCGATTTGTTTTCGGCAATGGTCGGGTCCTGCGGGAAGCCGAAGCGCGTGTTGGGACCGAGCAGGTTGTTCAGGAAGAAGGCGATGCCGGACTTTTCCTTGAAGTAATAGCCGCCGACCTGCGCCTGCAGCGGACCGTCGCCGCCATAGGCAAGGCGCACTTCCTGCGAGGTTTGCCAGTAAGAACCGGCAAAATCCGCCGAGAACGCACCATTGGCCGCGTTGCTGAATTCGCGGCGTTCCGATTCACGGTAAGAACCGAGGTAGGTGAGTGTGACGTTGCCCATCGTGTAGTTGAGCTCGCCCATCACGCCTTTTTCCTCGTTGTCGCGGAAGGCCTGCTGGGCCTGCGTGCGGCTCAGCGTGCGGGCCACGTCGGGGTCAGCGCCAAGATAGGTTGGGGCGCTGAAATTCTGGCGACCGCCGCTGGTGATGTTGCTGTAGAACTGGGTGGTAGGCACGCCGTTGGTCGGGTTGCCCTTGACCTTGCTGTAATCGCCGACGAGCAGGAGGCTGAGGTCCGGCGTTGGCTTGAACAGGGCTGACAGGCGGACCGACTTGTTATCCTTGAACTTGTTGAGCGTTACACCGTCGTTCGGCGCGCCATCGATGAGATAGCTGTCACGCTGGTCGATGTTTGCGGCCACGCGAAAAGCAATCGTTTCGCCAGCCGGTATGTTGACCACGGCAGTGCCATTGAGGGCGTTGAAATTGCCGTACGAAACGTCGGCGCGTGCGCCAAATTCGAACTTGGGCTGGACCGTCAGAATGTTGACGACGCCAGCTGTCGAGTTGCGGCCATAGAGCGTGCCCTGCGGACCACGGAGGACTTCGACGCGCTCGATGTCGAAGAACGAGACTTCCTGCGCCTGCGGACGCGCCAGATACACGCCGTTGACCATGAATGCCGCCGAGGGATCGCCCTTCTCGGTGCCGTCGGTGCTGGTCACGCCGCGAATGGTGATCTGCAGGCCGTTGCCGCGCACGATCGACAGGTTGGGCACGCTTTCTTCAAGCTGGGTCGGGTTGGTGATGCCTGAAGCGATGAGGTCGTCACCTCCGACAGCAGTCATTGCGATTGGGGTCTTTGACAGCAGCGACGACGTGCGGTTCGCAGTGACGACGATGTCACCGTCCGCAGGCGCTTCGCTCGCATCCTGAGCGTAAACGGACGTGGCCGCCAAAGACAGTGCCGATGCCAGGCACGCGAATTGCAGTTTTCTCATCGTAATCCTCCCTCTTGAAACCTGCACCCTTATCGACAGCGCTGTCAGCAGAGGTGGCGCCAGAGCCGACATTTCGTCCGAGCGGCTTGGTTCCGGCATCCCTCTCTGCCGCTGCAATGTATGCGCGCGGTCGTTATGCCCTTTGCCTTGCATACTTGGTCTGACAGCGCAAGCCAAAATTATCGGCGTATCGACTGGCCTTTTTGAGGGGTGGGCGGTCAGCCTTGTGCGTCGCGCCCTGTAAACAGGCGAGCGTATCCTTCGAGCGCGTTCGAGGCATTGAACATATGCGCGCGCATCAATTTCGAGGCTTCCTCACCATCTCCTCGCATTACGGCCTCGACCAGTTCGCCATGTTCGTGCCGGGACCGGGCGGGTCGCCCACCCTGGCGTAACTGAGCCCGACGAAAGGCCGCCATCCGCTCCCGAAGGAGTTTCGCCTGCTCCACGATGAAGGCGTTGTGCGTCCCCTCGTATATTGCATCGTGAAACCGCCAGTTTAGCCGATCGTACTCGTCCACGTCGCCATTCTCCACCAGAATGGCGGATTCTTCGTGGATTTTCCGCAGTGCACTCCGTTCAAGCGGGGTCATCCGCCATGCGGCAAGCCGCACGCACAGCGCTTCGATCTCGGCCGAAAGCTCGAACATCTCGAACACCCGCTCCGCCGTCATCGCGGCCACGACAGCGCCGCGCCGCGGCCGCATTTCGACCAGTCCCTCGGCGGCAAGTTGGCGCAGGGCCTCCCGGACCGGCGTGCGCGACGCGCCGAAGCGGTCTCCGAGCTGCTGCTCGTCAAGTTGCGTGCCGGGCGCCAGCATGCCGCTTGTGATCTCGTCCGCAAGTGCGAGGCGGATGCGTTCTGAACGGAGCATTCCGGAGGCGTGTTCGTTCTCGGAAATCATATTGATGCATGCCCGATAGTGTGATTATTGGCTTCTTGCATACACACACTCCGGAAACAACCAGTTCCCCGAGTTCTTCTCAAGGACATGTCAACTTGCCGCACGGTGCCCCGCACGACATCCTCAGCCTGTTTCTGGACCATTGCGAATCTCGACCGGACGCCCCCTTCCTGATTGGTCCGGATGGTGCCGAGTTAAGCTACCGCGGCGCCGCATTTCGCGCTGCGCAGATTGCCGATGCATTTCGCGCGCAGGGCGTGAAGCCGGGTGACCGGGTGGCGGTCCAGATCGAGAAATCGCAGATGGCGTTGCTCACCTGGCTGGCCGCGCTGCATGTGGGAGCAGTCTATCTGCCACTCAACACTGCGTATACGATCGGCGAACTGCGCTACTTCCTCGGGGATGCGCGTCCAGCGCTTGTTCTTTGCCGCACTGCAGACGAACCGGCCATGTCCGAACTATGCAGCGAACTTGGCGTGCCTGCGCTGCTGACGCTCGACGCCGAAGGCACCGGCGGAACGCTGGTCGAAGCGGCGGCGGGCGCACCTGTGGTTACCGCGCGTCACATTCCGCGAGCAGACGACCTCGCTGCAATCCTTTATACGTCCGGCACAACCGGGCGCAGCAAGGGTGCCATGCTGAGCCATGCCAACCTTGCCACCAACGCGCTGACTCTGCGCGATTACTGGCGCTTTACCAGCGCTGACAGATTGCTTCATGCCCTGCCAATTTTCCATACGCACGGGCTGTTCGTGGCAACCAACGTCACCATCGCGGCGGGCTCGGCGATCATCTTCCTGCCGCGATTTGATGCCGATGAACTCGTCAGGCTGATGCCGAGGGCAAGCGTGCTTATGGGGGTGCCGACGTTCTTTTCGCGGTTGCTGGGCCATGCCGGTTTCACGCGCGAGCTTGCCAGCCATATGCGCCTGTTCATTTCGGGTTCTGCGCCTCTTTCCGCAGAGGTTCACAAGGACTTCGCTGCGCTTACCGGGCAAGCGATCCTGGAACGCTATGGCATGACCGAAACCAACATGAACACTTCCAACCCCTACGACGGCCAGCGCAAGCCGGGGAGCGTCGGGTACCCGTTGCCGGGCGTCAGCTTGCGCATCGCCCAGCCCGAAAGCGGAGGCGCATTGCCGCAGGGCGAAATTGGCGTAATCGAGGTCAAGGGTCCCAACGTCTTTCGCGGCTATTGGCAAATGCCGGAGAAGACGGCCGAGGAATTCCGTAACGATGGCTACTTCATCACCGGCGACCTCGGCTACATCGACTCGGAAGGCTATGTGCACATCGTGGGCCGCGCCAAGGATCTGATCATCGCGGGCGGCTTCAATATCTACCCGGCGGAAGTCGAAGCCGCTCTGGACGAGATCCCCGGGATTGCCGAAAGTGCGGTGATCGGCGTGCCCCATGTCGATATGGGCGAGGCCGTGGTCGCGGTGGTCAAGGCGAGCGATCCGGCGCTTGATGCCGATGCGGTGATTGCTGCACTGGCCGATAGGCTGGCCCGCTTCAAGCAGCCACGCGCGGTCGTGTTTGTCGATGAACTGCCACGCAATACCATGGGCAAGGTGCAGAAGGCACTGCTAAGACAGGAACATGTCGCACTCTTCGCCAACTAGCGCGAGCGTGCGGGAGGGGAAGAGACGATGTTGATCCTGTCGATCGCGATTCTGGTCGCGATCTTCGTGGCGGCAGTGTGGTTGCCGGTGAACATGGGGCTGATCGGCTTTGCCGCTGCCTTGGCGCTGGGCGTGTTCGGTGCCGGACTTCCGGTGAAAGAGGTGCTGGCGGGCTTTCCGGCTGACCTGTTCCTGACCCTGCTCGGCATCACTTATCTGTTCGGAATCGCCAGCCGGAATGGCGCGATAGACTGGCTTGTGGCGCGCGCAGCCGGCATGCTCGGCGGCCATACTGCGCTGTTGCCGCTGCTGGTGTTCCTCGTTGCCGGCGTGCTGACAGCGCTTGGCGCGGTCGGGCCGGCTGCGGTTGCCATTGTCGCTCCGATCGCCATGCGCTTTTCGCGCAGCCACGGCTTTTCACCGCTTATGATGGGCCTGCTCGTCGTCCATGGCGCTCAGGCAGGAAGCTTCTCGCCCATCTCGATCTATGGCGGCATCGCCGCAAAGGTGCTCACCGGCAGCGGGATCGAGCCTGATCCGCAGTATTTGTTCATCGCCAGCGCGGCCTTCAATGCCGCCATCGCCCTCATGGTCTGGCTGTTCTATGCCCGGCGCGAGGCGGTGGCAGGCACGAACCATGAGGGCGATGTCGATGTGCCAGCGCTTGATCGTGACGGGGCCTGGACGCTAGTCGGCCTACTGGCCCTCGCCATCGGCGCACTGCTGTTCAAGGTCGAGATCGGCTTCATGGCGCTCATGGTCATCCTCGCGCTCGCGATGGTTGCCCCGAGCACGCAGCAGGGCGCGCTCAAACAGGTTGACTGGTCCACTATCCTGCTGATTTCGGGAATTGTGATTTACGTGACCCTGCTTGACCGTCTCGGCACGCTCGATGCGATCAGCGTCATGATCGGACAGGTCGGATCAGCCAGCCTTGCTGTTCTCCTGCTGTGCTATCTTGCGGGAGTGGTCTCGGCCTTTGCGTCGTCTACAGCACTGCTGGGGGTCATCATTCCGCTCAGCCTGCCCATTCTGGCGGGCGGGCACATTACCGTGATGCCCGTTGTTGCAGCTATCTGCATTGCCAACACTATTGTCGACACTTCTCCCTTTTCTACGAATGGCGCGCTGATCGTCGGGAACGCATCCGAAGAGGATCGCCCTGCCATTCTGCGCAAGCTGTTGGTCTATGCAGCGATCGTCGTCGGCGTCGGACCACTATTGGCGTGGGCCGCCTTCGTCGGGCTGCCGGGGCTTTGAACACTCCGGACTCCTGTCTTACCGCGTCTTCCGAGCCACCAGATGATTCCATCCGGTTCGAAAACGCTCTAGCCAAACCGGAAACTGGTCACGGCAAGGCCACCGAAGAAGTCGTCCTGATGAAACTGGACGCTGCAAGAATCTACCTCGGCCGATCCGGCGATGACCATAAGCGGTAGCAGGTGCTCAGGCCGCGGATGAGCCTGCATGGCTGCAGGCGCATCCATCCACCGCTCCAGCGCTCTTGCTCCCTGATTGCCCTCGAAGCCCACAAGGCTTTCGCGCAACCAGCGATCGAAGGCATGTGACGCCGCTCTCCCCTGCGCTCCGAAAGCGCGCAGGTTGTGATATGACAGACCGGACCCCAGCACGAGCACCCCCTCTTCGCGCAGGGGGGCAAGGATGCGGCCCATCGCGATGTGTTCGGCAGCGTCAAAGCTGGTGAGGACCGAAAGCTGGACAATCGGAATGTCAGCCTCGGGCCGGATAGGCTGCATCATCGAAAAGGTGCCATGGTCAAAGCCCCGCTCGCCGTCCTCGCGACAGTCCATGCCGCCCGCCAGAAGCAGATCCTGCACCCGCGCCGCCAGTTCCGGGCTGCCCGGCGCGGCATAGCGGATGTGGTATGTGTGCTCTGGAAAGCCGTAGTAATCGTAGAGCATCGGCGGTGCGGCGCTGGTCGAGACGTGCGGCACCGCCTCTTCCCAATGTGCCGAGACGACGAGAATTGCCTTGGGCATGGCGCCGAGCGAGGGAATAATGGCCTGAAGCGAAGCCTCAAGCTGATCATAGCCCCGGCGCATAGGGCCATCCATCCACGGCCAAGGTCCACCGCCATGGTTGAGGAAGAAGGTCGGCAGACGTTCAGTCGTTTCGGTCAAGGCTCGTTCCCGGGGTGGTCTGGCCGTTCAGATGGGCCTTTCCGTAACGTCCGGCAAGACTGTCAAAGCTTTACCACGCGCATTCTGGGCACGACATTGTCGGCCGCGTTGAACCAGCGCCACAGGCCGGTGCCTGATCGGTGCCCAGCTAGATCGACCCAGTTGCCAAAGCCTGGATCGCGCTCGGCACAGACCACCACGACGCTGCCGTCCGCCTCCAGCCTGGCCATCGAATTGTTGAGCCACACCTTCTGGTGCACGTGATCGAGCGATTCCATCCACCAGTTGTCGATCTGGACGTTCCACATCCGGCAATCGGGCACGGGAGTTTCGATCACCAGCGCCTCGCCCGGCTGCAGGTCGAAGTAGAAGTGGCCGTACCAGATATTGGGATCGCCGCCCGCCTTCCAGAAGATCTCCTGCGGCGCATCGTAGAACTGGTTGGGATGCGCCTTGAACCATTCCGACCAGTTGGCGAAGGTATTGGCCGTGCCCCGCGCCCATGCGGCAGAGGCCATGAGTTGCTGTTCGATCAATTCGGGCGTGAGCAGCGCGGGCGCTGTCGGACCATCACTGATCCGCTCCACCTTGATGTTGGCAGGGGTCTGCGTCTGCTTGTCGTCAAAGGTCTGGCGCACGATCAGCAAGGTGGTGTCGTCTGCCATCGGCAGCCAGTTGCCCGGCTGCGGATCGCGGCTGACCACGATCTCGAAGGTGCCGTCAGGCCCGAACTCCATCTGCGCGAATTCGATCTCGCCAGTCGAAGCCATCGTCCCGTCGATGGCATAGCGGTTGGCCTTGCTGCCGATCGAGAAGTAGGGGACCGTATTGCGCTTGCCGGTGATGCGATAGGTACGATCGCCCCGCACCACGCACTGCTGGTAGAGGTTGTCGGGGTTGTCGGCGCCGATCTTGATCTTGTCGTCGCACAACAGGAACAGGCGCGGAAAATCCGGGTCCGCGCTGTCGACCAGCATGTTGAGCGCGGTGCGCGCCAGACGGCTGAGATACCGCAGACCCTCGGCTTGATCGAGTGCGCTGGTCGGGCTCGACGGACGTGCCAGAACCTCCCCCGCCTCGGCCAGTTCGCTGCAGAACCTGCGCCAGACGTGGCTCAGATTGCTGGCTTGGGCGGAAAGGTCTGTCATGCTGTCATCCTGCCAGTTGTCCGCCGTCCACAGTGAAGAGCGATCCGGTGATCTTGCGCGCCTTGTCGCTGGCAAGGAACGCGAACATTTCCGCGATGTCTTCCGGCGCGCACGAGCCATCGAGCAACTTGGGCGCGTTGCGCATCATCAGCGCCCAGTCCACGCCTTCGGGCGGAGGCGTGTTCTCGGTCATTGGCGTGATCACGTGCCCGGGGCAGATCGCATTGATGCGCACACCCGCGGACGCGTATTCGATTGCGAGGCCCTTGGTGATCGCTGCCACCGCGTGCTTTGAGGCCGAATAGGCCGCATTGTAGGGCTGGCCCTGCAGCGCTGCGGTCGACGCGGTGTTTACGATGTTGCCCTTCGACTTGAGCAGATGCGGCATCGCCGCCTGGCAAATCACGAAAACGCTGGTGGCGTTGACGTGCATTAGCAGGTCGAAGTCCTCGGCAGCGAAGGTTTCGGAGCGCCCCCACTTCAGCAGTCCGGCGATGTTGCAGACGATGTCGAGCCCGTCGCGTGCGGCAGTGTCCACCAGCGCGCGGCATGAGGCATAGTCTGTAGCGTCATAGGCTTGCACCACCGGCGCAGTGTGGCCAGCGGCGGCAATCATCCCTGCCGTGTCCTCAAGCCCGGCAATGTTGCGGTCACCGATGGTGAGCGATGCACCCTCGGCGGCGAAGCGGATGGCCGTGGCGCGACCTATGCCTGAGGCCGCGCCTGTCACCAGCGCCTTTTTCCCGGCGAAGAGCATCAGAACTTCACTCCCAGCGTCAGGCCGTAAGTGCGCGGATCGGGGAAGTATCCGACTGTGAGGCCGCCGAAACCCGGGCCGAAGTCGATGAAGTTGGAGGGATCCCTCTCCTTGGTCAGGTTCTTGACCCAAAGCGCCAGTTCGGCCTTCGCCCCACCCAGCGGCACTTCCGAAACCGCGGCGCGCAGATTGACGATCGTGCGGCCCTTCGAGCGGGTGTTGTTGGCGTTCTGCGCCGAGGCATTCGGCGTCACCAGTGCATAGGGGAAGGTGTAATAGCCGGAGACGTAATTGATATCGCCATTGACGTTCAAACGGCCCCAGTCTCCCTGCGCCACGCGAAGATCGACGCCGGCGGCTGCCGTGGTCTTGGGTGTGTGTGGGAAGGCGCGGTTGTTGGCGACGTTGGTGTCAACGCCGTTCACGGCCTCGATGTAGCTCTTGTACTTGGGATCGAGGAAAGCGAGCGATCCATTGATCGTCAGCACGTCGACCGGGCGGATCACTGTTTCGATCTCGAGGCCACGGATGCGTGCGGCCGCCGCGTTCTTGACGACGGATGCAGCCGCGCCATTTGCCGTGAACACCGAAAGCTGGATGTCCTTGTGCTCGTCCCAGAAGCCGGCGACGTTGAAGATCACCTTGCCGTCGGCCAGCTTGGTCTTGATGCCGACTTCGTAGCTGTCGACCGTTTCCGGGCGATAGGGATTGCACAGTTCGATCGCGCCGGTGGGGCAGGCTGCGGTCGGCGCGCGGAAATCGTTGGTCTCGCCGTTGAAGCCGCCTGACTTGAACCCTTGTGCGAAGCGAGCGTAAAGGTTGATGTTCTCGTTAGCCTGATAGGCCAGCGTGATTGCCGGATTGAACCTGTTGAAGGTGGCATCAGGGACGCCGCCATAGGGGATGTTTGCCACCACGGTCGGCGCGAAAATGTTGTTCGCTGCGTCGAAGTTCACCCGCAGGAAGCGGCGCACGTCCTTCTTCTCGTGCGTGTAGCGGCCGCCCAGGGTCAGCTTGAGGGCATCAGTGATGTCGTAATCGACCTGCGCGAACACGGCGAACGCCTCGGTGTTCGATCCGTAGTCGGACTGGTAGGACGCACCGCCGCCGAAGAAGCTTTGCGGCCCAAGCGTTTCGGCCTTTTCCTTGTAATAGAATACGCCCGCCACGTACTTGAGTTTGTCACTCAGCGTCTGTCCGGACACCTGCAGTTCCTGGCTCCAGCTGTGGAAGCTGGTATCACGCTGGGTCAGCGCCACCGGCAGGGGCGAACCATCGAGGTCAAGCGAGTCTGCCCACTTGAGGTTGCGATAAGCGGTGATCGACTTGACCGTCGCTCCGCCGAGATCGAGCGCAAGGGTCAGCGCGTGACCGTAAGTGCGCGAACGTTCGTATAGCGGATTGGCATCGAGCGACGCGGTCGATTGGCGGTCGGCCCGGTCATAGAGGTTCAGCGGGAAGAACGCGCCGCCGAAGGCATAGCCTGGTGAGTTGGGATCGAAGATGTCCTCGGGCCGGCCATTGCGGTTGACGCGGACAAGCTGCGCATAGTCCGGGCGCTGGTCGAACTTCGAATAGTCGAACATGTAGTCGGCGGTGAAGTTGCTGCCTTCAGGCTTGAAGCGCAGCTGGACCATGCCGCTCTTGCCGTCGAGATCGTTGGTGCGGCCCGTCCGTGCCGGGCCAGCGGCAACCGCCTGCGGATAAGGGTTGGGCGTCAGCCTGATGAAGCCGTCACGCTTCTGGATTTGGCCCGAAAGCTTGAGCGAGAACGGCCCCATTGCCGGAAGGTCGATGACGGCGCGGCCCTTCCAGTAGTCGTAGTTTCCATAGGTCAGCTCGCCCTTGACCCCCAGTTCGCCGCTCGGCGCCTTGGGCACGAGATTGACGGCACCGGCCAGCGCGTTGCGGCCATAAAGCGTGCCCTGCGGACCGCGCAGGATTTCGACGCGCTCCAGGTCGGCAACGTCGAAGATCGAGCCTTGCGCCTTGGCGATGTAAACGCCGCCCAGGTAGAGGCCGACGGCAGGTTCCCAGGTCACGGCCGGGTTGATCGTCACCGAGCCGCGGATGGCGATCTGCGAAATCGTCTTGTTCGATGGCGCACGTTCGAACTTCACGTTCGGCGCGATCGAGCCGAGGCTATCGATCGAGGTGATCCCGCGCGTCTCGAGAAACTGGCTGCTCACCGCCGAGATGGCGATCGGCACGTTCTGGATGTTCTCGGCCCGCTTCTGCGCAGTGACGACGATCTCGCCGATACCCGAGGTATTTTCGGCAGAAGTGTCTTGCGCGGAATCCTGCGGCAAATCTTGCGCGAATGCCGGTGCTGCAACAAAGGCGAGCGAGCTCAATGCCGTAGCGGCGAGCAGTTTCCTCACGATGTCCTCTCCCTCTCCAGGATACTTTCCGATGCGCTTTCGCGCAATCAATTCGGACTTAAGCTACGCATATGCAGCGAGGATAGCAACTGCAAACTCATTATATCGGATGAATGCGTCGCATTGCATGGAGAGTGTTGCGCAAAGCCCGCATCTTTGCATTGCCGGCTTATCCCCGGTGAATGCGCGAGGACGCGCCGCGCCACGCAGCGGCAGTTCCGTCTTCATCGAGAAGGGCAGGCACGCCAGTGCCGCGTCAGCATGGCGCGGCACTGGCGTGGACTTGCGCGTTACTTCAATCCGTAGCGCGCGTAATCCTGCACCAGACCGGGCGTGACCTTGCGGAAGTAGGCAAGGTCGGCCTTCGCTTCGGGCTTGCCCATGGCATTGCCGATCCACGCCCTGAGATAGAGCGACGCCAGTTGCGACGGCGAGATCTTCAGAGCGGATTCGACGTCGGCCAGCGCGTTCTGCAGATTGCCTTGCGCCACCCAGGCCAGTGCCCGGCTGTCCAGCACCGCGGCAGCATTGGATGCGCGCTCTACCGCCTGGTTGCACACCTCGATCGTGCGGTCGGGATCCACCCGGAAGCGCGCCCGATACCAGCACGCCGCATTGAGCAGCGACGTGTCTCCCGGCTTTTCCTCGATCAGCGCGTCGACCTCTTTCAGACCATCGGCACCCTTCCCTGCATAGGCAAGGATGTCTGCACGGGTCAGGACGACGCCGGTATGTTCGTCACCCATGTCGTCGTATTCGGTCAACAGGGCCAGGGCTTCGTCGGTCTTGCCTTCACGCCCAAGCGCCCCTGCCAGCGAGATGGCATTGGACACCGACGGCGCCAGCTTCAATGCCTCGCGGTGATCCGCGATCGCATCGGTCCAACGCCCCATCTGCCGGTTGGTGAAGGCCCGCCTGCCAAAGGTCCAGGCATCGGGCGTCATCGCAATGACCTTGTCCCAATCGGACAGCGCGCCCGCCAGATCATAAACCGATTCCCGCAGATCGGCGCGGCGCGCCAGGGGGTCGCTTTGTGCATCCCCGGTTTCCCGCGCCAGCGCCTTTTCATAGGCCGCCTCAATCGGCGCAATGCGCGCCTTGAGCGAAGGCTGCTGATAACGCCATGCGCGTGCTGCGGTGGTGGGGGCAACAAGGAAGGGGACCGTGTTGCGCAGGCGCAGTGCCTTTGCCTTCTCGACAGGGATTTCCGCCGCAGGCAGTTCACCACCAAGCGACGCGCGCTCTTCGCTGACGCTGAAGCGCTGGCCTTCGAGCGCGCCCTTGCGGGTAACGGTCGTGCCAGCGAATGTTGCCTCGTAGTCGGCTTTCCCGCCCAACTTGAAGCCCGGCTCGTCAGCCGGAAGCAGAACTTCCATTTCCTCGCGCACCCGTTCGGCGCGGCCAAGGTTCACTGGAATCGCTTTCCAGTTTGCCCGGCTGCGGTCGTAATCGAACGCGGCGCTGGCACTGCCCAGGCCACGCATATCCATGCGCTTGGTGCCGTCACGGTCCTGAAACAGGGAAACGACCATGCCTTCGATCGTTACGGTCGCCGTTCCGGTTTCGCTGTCAAACGCGGTTGTTCCTCCGGTGATGATGCCGCCATCATCGGTCAGATCCTTGAAGATCGAATCCCCGATGGATTTGATCATCTGCTTTTTCTGTTCTTCGCTGGCCTGTCCGAACGCCGCACCAAGGTTGCTGCCCAGCATCCCGGCGAAAGTGGACGTCGCCGAGATCAGTGCCGGCATCTCAACCCCGGCGCGCTGATCGATCGTCAGCTTGACCGAAGCCATCGCAGCTTGGGGCACGCGCGGTTCCATCGCCATGAGCGGCGCGCCTTCCGCCCGGATCGGCAGCGCATGACGGAACGGCGGGACGTCGGCCAGCGTCTGCAGCCGCGTGCCGGTTGCCGTGCCGTCGAGCCAATAGGTCGTCCCGGCGATTTCGGCCCGCACGATGACATGATCGAATGCCGCCGGCATCGGCAGTGAATCCGGCACGGCATCGCCGGTCTGGCTGTTCACGGCGACGACCTCGGCCTTGATGCCCAAGGCTTCCAGCAACGACAGCAGCAGCAGGGATTTGGCCTTGCAATCGCCGTAGCGCGAAGTCCAGGTCAGCGACGGGGCCTGTGGCACGTAGTTCCCGCCCGCCATGCCGTTCAGCAGGTAACTCACCTGATCCTGCACCAGCCGCGTGGCCAAGGCAGCGCGGGTCAGCGGGTCAGGGCTCTGCTTCTCGATCTTCGCCACTTCTGCTGCGAGCGGGCTTCCCGCAGCGATCGCGTCCTTCGTGGAATAGAGCGGTGCGAACACCCTCGAGACTTCTTCCCAGCTGCCGAACGTGGTGGCTTCCAGCGTGGGCGTCCGGGAAAAGCGCGATGGCGCGCCTTGCGGCATTTCCTCGCGCTTTGCCAAGGGCAGCGCAACGTTCACAGTGTGCCAGCCGTCCTTGATGCTCTCGGTTGGACTGCCCGCCGAAGGGCCTGCCTGCCATTTTACGGCAAGTCCTTCGGGCCAGGAGACGCTGGTGCGCGCAAAACCAGCCTCCAATGGCAGGGTCAACAGTCCGCTGTCGATCTGCACTTTCCCCTGCAGCGCCTTGTCGCGCATGGTCTGGCTGTAGGCAATGCGCAGCACGTCCCCGACTTGCAGGCCGGGAATGGCGAGGGTCGCGGTCAGCATGCCGTCGATCTGGCGCTGTTCCAGCCCGCGTTCGCGCCGCAACACCTGATAGCGCGCGCCGCCCTTGAGCACGTCAACCACCTTGCCCGCACGCAGGATCTCGACGCGGTGGACCGTCAGATCGCCCTTGTCAGGCATCCAAACGGCAGAACTCGTGCCGCTCTGCGTCAGCGATTCCGGGCTACCCAGCTTGAAGGCCTGGTCAACATAGACCCGCAGCGTTTCGCCCTCGATCCGCTGTTGCACGTCCAGCAGAGCGATCGGGGTGCTTGCTGCGGTGTCAATCCTTGCCGAATCGCGCACGTCGGCCCATTTGGGAGCAGGGCCGTAGAGGACATTGTCTCCAGCAAGTGCCGGAGCAGTAGTGGCAAGAAGACCGACAACGAACAGCGCGAATCTATTGCGCACGCAAACCCCCTGAAATTGAGGGGATTACCTGCCTTCTATTTGTAACGCTGGCAATTGCCGTTCAAGCCGGCTGCACAGCCTTTATGCGCGATAGCACCATTTCGGCATGTTCCTTCCGGCAGATCAGCAGGTCGGGCATGTAGGTGTCGGCCTGGTTGTAAACCAGCGAACTACCGTCGATGCGGCTGCAATGCAGGCCGTGCGCCAGCGCCACCGCAACCGGCGCACAGCTATCCCATTCAAACTGACCGCCGGAGTGGAGGTAGATGTCGGCATCGCCCAAGATCACGGCCATCGCCTTGGCCCCGGCGCTGCCCATCGGCACAAGTTCGGCCCCGATCGCTTCGGCCACGGCCACTGCTTCATGCGCCGGGCGCGTGCGGCTGACGACCATGCGCAGACGCTCGGGCGCCGGGGGAATCTGGCGCGGTTGATCGGTGCGCAGCACAATGCCGGCGCCGGGCAGTGCCACCGCGCCAATCGTTGCCACACCGTCGATAGCCAGGCCGACATGGACCGCCCAGTCAGTTCGCGCCTCGCCATATTCGCGCGTGCCATCGACCGGGTCGACGATCCAAGTGCGCGAGAACTGCAGCCGGTCGAGATTGTCCTTTTCCTCTTCCGAAAGCAGGCCGTCTTCCGGCCGCTGTTCGCGCAAGGCGTGAACGAGGAACTGGTTGGCCGTGGCGTCACCCGCCTTGCCCAGCTGCTTGAGGCTCAGCATACCGCTTTCGCGCACCGTCAGCAGCAGCTTGCCCGCCACTTCAGCAAGATGGGCGGCAAGTTCGGCATCGGTCATCGCAGGCGCAGCGGTCACGGCATCGGTCATTCGGAGAGGCTCCCTCAGGCTCGGCTTGCAATTCAGACCATCGCCCGTAAACCAAAGCTCCCATATGGGAGGAAACGGTGGCCTTTACGCATACGGATCAGCAGGAGCTTTTCCTGCCGCTTGTCGAAGGTGTGCACCAGACGCCGCCGTGGGGTGCCTTCATGCGCAACCTCGTCGCGCGCACCTATGCCCGCCGCGCGTTTCTCATCATTACCCTGGCTAATGCCATGCCGTCGCAGGAACCCACTGTCATCCACGTTACTGCGCCGCGCGCTGTGCGCGAACCGCAGCTCGACTTCCGCCGCATCAACGCACTAGGCCTGCACCCATATGGTCAACTGCGGCCAGGCCGCGTCTACGCCATCGACGAGATGTTGGATTTCGACAACCCCACGCGCCTTGCCCTGCAGCGCGGCGCGCTGGCGGAAATGGGCATCCGCTATGGCCGCTGGCTCCGCGTGAGCGCGGGCGGCGCGGCCGACGCCTGGCTGCTGCTGGTGCGCGAGCGTGAGGATTTCAGCTCTGCTGCCGTATCGACCCTTGCGGCGATCGGCCCACACCTTGCCGCCTCGCTGCGCACGCTTGCCGCGCTTGCCGAACAGCGCCTGCAGACCGCGATGGCACAAGCCGCCCTCGCCCGGCTTGGCGCGGGTCAGCTCGCTTTCGATGC
Source organism: Novosphingobium sp. THN1 (assembly GCF_003454795.1). Taxonomy (GTDB): domain Bacteria; phylum Pseudomonadota; class Alphaproteobacteria; order Sphingomonadales; family Sphingomonadaceae; genus Novosphingobium. The sequence goes on along the minus strand of NZ_CP028348.1, from coordinate 869,170 downwards.
CGGGGGCGGGTCATGGCAACCGACCCGCAAGCGGAGCGGATACTGACTTTCGCCCCTGCCCCGGATCCCCGCGGCGGACGCCGGCTGCAGCTTCTGCCCGCTGCTGCCGGCGCGCTTGAAAAGGCCTGCAGCGCAATCGCCGAAGGTAGCATCGAAGCGACCGCGGTCCTGCTCGATTCGGCGCGTGACCTGCACATGCTCCTGCGCAAATGCGACCTTGTCCTGCCCGAACCGCACGCCCGCCCCGCCGTGATCGGAACGCTGCGTCTGGCCGTGCGTGAAGACGAGCGCGCGGGGACCCGCATCCTGCGCGAATTACACGGACTTTCGGACCGGGAAGCCGCGCTTGCCGAGAAGCTGAGCCGTGGCGAGACGATCATTGAAGCAGGGCGTGCCCTGCGCCTGACCGACGAGACCGCACGGAACTATTCCAAGCGCATCTATGCCAAGACGGGTACGCGCGGACAGGGTGACCTTGTTCGCGAGGTGCTCGGCGGCCTGACCCCCTTCGCCTGAAAGCGCCCGAACCAATGACGGAAGTTCCTGATCTATCCGCCCGCCTCACCGCTCTTGAAGATCGCGAAGCTGTGCGTGAGCTTATTGCGCGATATGGGCCACTTGCAGATTGTGGCGATGCCCGTGCCCTTGCCGAACTGTGGACCGAGGACGGCGAATATGTCGTCACCGGTTTTGCCACGGCCAGAGGACACTCGGAGATCGCCGCACTGATCGATGGCCCGGTCCACCGCCAGCTCATGGCCGATGGCTGCGCGCACATCCTTGGCCCTGCTGTTGTCACTGTCGCAGGCGATGCCGCCACTGCGCGCTGTCATTCGTTGGTGCTGCGCCACGAAGCGGGCAGCTTTGTCGTCCACCGTGTTTCGGCCAACCGCTGGACTTTCCGGCGCACTCCACAAGGCTGGCGTGCGGTGCGCCGCGAAAACGCCCTGCTCGATGGCGCGGAAGCAGCGCGCGCGCTCCTGCAGGGCGTGTAGGTTCACCCCCGCGCGATACCGGAATCAACGCGCCGCTCAGGTTCCGCGCTTCGGGCGATGCTAGGAAGACGATCACCTTGGCGAGAGATGCAGGCTGCACCCACTGCGAGAAGTCGGCATCGGGCATGTCGGCCCGGTTGGTCGGCGTGTCGATGATGCTCGGCAGTACGGCATTGACCGTGCAGTCAGTGCCGGCGAGCTCAGCAGCAAGACTCTCGGTCAGCTTGTGAACGGCTTGCTTGGAGGCGGCATAAGCCCCCATCCCGCTGCCCGCCACCAGCGCGCTGCCCGCACCGATATTGACGATCGCCGCGCCCGGCGTCGCTGTAAGCGTCGGCAGCGCGGCCTTGGTCATAGTCACGCAGGTCGTCGCGTTCATTGCGAACATTTTCGCCCAGGTTTCCGGTCCGCCATCGGCGAGCGTCTGCCACACGAAACCGCCCGCCACATTGACCAGCACGTCAATGCCGCCCAAGGTCGCCTTGACCTGCTCTACCGCTGTCGCTGCAGCTGCGGCATCGGTCAGGTCCACCCCGCCGATGTCGAGCCCGCCGGGGTTTGCATCGGCCGCCGCAGTCGTGAAATCGATCCGCGCCACCTTGTCGCCATTATCGCGGAACGCCTGCGCCACCGCGCGCCCCAGCACGCCGAAACCCCCTGTAACGATTACCGAACGCATCGTGTCAAAAACTCCTTCAGGGCCGTTGCGAATGGCGTATGCCACCGTCGACCACTATCTCAGTCGCCGTAATGTAGCTTGCTTCATCAGACAGGAGGAAGCGGATCGTCATTGCGATTTCTTCCGGCTTGCCGAACCTGCCGAGGAATATGCGCGGTCCGTAAAGCTGCGCCATCCCATCCCTCATCTCGCCAAGGATCGGCGTGTCGATCATGCCGGGGCTGAGCGCGTTGATGCGGATGCCATCGTGTGCAAGCTCGTCCGCCATGGATCGCACCAGCGATATGACCGCACCCTTGGCCGCCGTGTAGATCGGGATCATCCCGTTGCCAAACCATGCGTTGATCGAGGATATCGCCACCACCGCACCACCCGGATGCTCCTTCAGGTCATCGCGGAAGGCCTGCACCAGTTCGATCACCGCGCGCACGTGGAGGGCCATTCCAGCGTCGAAGTTTTCGGGCGTGACTCCGCCGATCCCGGTTTGCAACGCCGTGCCTGCCCGTGGACGATACCGCCAATGCTGCCAAGCGAAGCACGCGTCTCGGCTGCGGCAGGGGCAACCGCTTGCGGATTGCGCAAGTCTACTGCCTGCCCCACAGCCGCCACGCCATATCGCGCGGCGATGTCGGCCGCCGCAGCTTTTGCGCCATCGGCATTGATGTCCCATAGCGCCACCGGTCGTCCCACTTCGGCCAGCGCATGGGCCGCGGCCAGGCCGATGCCCGATGCCCCACCGCTAATCACCACGCCCGTCCCTGGTGCGCCCAGCCGCTCGTCACTCACGCTCATGCCGATTCCTTGCTTGATGGATTTGTAGCGAGACACACCGTGTCAAACCCCAGAACATGTGCCACGCGGCCAAGGCCGACCCAAGCCGCCACGCAATGTGCCAGATCGACGATCTCGCTATCGCTGAAGACCTCGTGCATCCCGGTCCAGAAATCCTCGTCAGCGGCCAGCCCTTGCGGATCCGTGCCGAAGCGCTCGGCAAAGGCGATGGCGAGCCGTTCCCGCACGGAAAACAGCCCGGATTCCCGCCAGTTCTCGACCGCCGCATAGAATGCCTCGTCAGGCGCCGGGCCATTTGCCGTTACCAGTCGCTCGGGTGTCTCGCCGCCCACCGAAAACGTGCGCTCGGCATCGCGGGCTGCGCGGAAGTCCTGGCAGATCATGCAGCCGTTGATCTGCGCCGTGCGCATTCGCGCCGCCTCGAATTCGCGCATCGAAAGGCGTGTCTCGCGATAGACCGCAGAGGAAAATCCGGCAGCCGCAGCCATGATTTCGCGCGCATGGGTTCGCGCAGCAAAGCCATACGGATCGCCAGCCACCTCAGTGGGCACGGAAATGCGCAACATCGGCAGACACTCCTCAGTTATCAGGAATTTCGGGCACGGCGGCCATCGGCGGCACGTTGTGCGACCAGCCCATGTCCTCGTGGCGTTCGGCAATTCGCCAGCCATCGGGCGTGCGGACAAGCCTGTCACGATACCACAAGCCGATGAAGAAGACCTGCTCCTCGCCAGCAGTGTTGCGATGAACCATCGGATTGAACAGGATTGTGCGCGCTCTGGCTTCGTCGCCGTCAAGGTCAAGCTTGGTCGTTGCCACCATGTGCTGGAACATCGGGAAACGCTCAAGCGCCACCGGCAACCACGCCTTGATCTGCGCAAGGGTCCCCGCGGCGCCCCCGGTTTCGGAATAGTCGATGCGCGCATCAGGCGTGAATACGCCGTCAAGCGCGTCCCAATCGCGTTCGTCGATCGCGAAGCAATAGCGCGCGAAGAGATCCTGGATTTCAAGCCTGTCCGAGATTTCCTGAAGCGACATCATAGCGCTTTCCTCTCTGCCCCATGCCAGGCTGCGAATCATGCGCAACAGCCCTATTATTGATCTTTACCGTCACACTTATCGCAGAACTTGTCCAAATTTTTTACGCAAGTTGGCTTGAAGTCATGAGGATAGCGGTTGCCGCTGCTCTGGCTGGTGCGGCAAGAATCATCAGGATAGTCGCCTGCGACGAAACTGACACCCCGGAGCATACCCCCGCAGATCGCAGCCGTGCACCGGCAGCAGGTGAACGCCGCTAGTCCTTCACGTGTAACGAGCCGAAATTTTATCAAGATCAAAAGCTGATATGCTTTTTGATTGACGATTTGCGTATCTGTTGCGATATCTTTTTACGAATGCATTGCCACGTCAAGCATTGCGTGAGTCGAAAGTCGTACCGGAGGAGAGGCCGCTCATGGCCAGCGCAGCTGCAATTTCGCTCGAAAGCTCGATCCCGTCGGGCGAAGAGCTCGTCGCCCGGGCAAGGGCCATGATCCCCGCCTTGCGCCAACGCGCGGCTGAATGCGTCGCCGGGCGCGACGTTCCGGCAAAATCCATTGCCGAATTCCACGAAGCCGGTTTCTTCCGCATCCTCCAGCCCAAGCGCTGGGGCGGCTACGAAATGCACCCCAACGTGTTCTACGACGTGCAGAGGGCGCTTGCCGAAGGCTGCATGTCCACCGGCTGGATGTACGGCGTGGTCGGCTGCCATCCTTACGAAATCGCGCTGTTCCACGAAGAGGCGCAGGCCGAAGTCTGGGGCGAGGATAGCTCGACGCTGGTCTCGTCGTCCTACCAGCCCGTTGGCAAGGTCACCCCGGTCGAGGGTGGCTATCGCCTGTCGGGCCGCTGGAGCTTCTCCACCGGATCGGTCCACTGCCAGTGGGTCGTACTGGGCGCGATGGTCCCGCCGCGCGAGGCAGGCGGCGCGCCGGACATGCGCGCATTCCTGCTGCCGCGTGCGGACTATACCATCGATACTGACACCTGGCATGTCTTCGGCCTCCAGGGCACCGGCAGCCATGACGTGATCGTCGACGACGTGTTCGTGCCCGAACACCGCACGCACCGCTCGATCGACGGCTTCCTCTGCGCCAATCCGGGGCAAGAGACCAACCCGGCCCGCTCTACACCCTGCCCTGGGCGCAGGTGTTCATGCGCTCGGTCTCGACCGCGGCCTTCGGCGGCGCGCGCGCGGCAATCAACGCCGCTGTCGAGATCGCGCAGAGCCGCGTCTCGACCAATACCGGCAAGGCATCAAAGGACGATCCCTTCATGAACGCGGCCATCGCCCGCGCCCACGCCGAGGTCACCGAGATGGAGCAGACCCTGCGCCTCACCTTCGAGGACCTCATGGCCCATGCCGAGCGCGGCGAGTCCATCCCGATGGAGAAGCGCACGTTCTACGCCTACAATTCGGCGAGCGTGGTGCGGCGCATGGCAGATCTGGTCGATGACATGGTCAAGCTGCTCGGCGGCAGGGCGATCTACATGTCGAGCCCGATCCTGCAGCCGTGGCTCGATCTCCACGCAGGCCGCGCCCACGTCGCCAACGATCCGGCCAACCGCACTGCCGATCTCGTCGGCGGCATGCTCGGCCGCGAACCTTCCTTCACCTTCCTTTGAGCGAGCGCGCCCATGGCTGATCTCAAGACCGCCAGCCACTGCGTTACCGGTGGCTACGACATCGTCATTGCCGAAGCGGGCGATCCTTCCGCGCCTGCGGTCGTCTTCCTGCACGGCAGCGGCCCCGGCGCATCGGGCGCATCCAACTTCCGCCAGAACATCGATGCCTTTGTCGATGCCGGCTATCGTGTGATCCTGCCCGACCTGATCGGCTACGGCGGCTCGTCGAAGCCGGAAGGACTCGACTACACGCTGCAGCTGTTCACCGACACGGTCTACGAGGCACTCGTCGCGCATGGCGTGACCAGCGCGAGCCTCGTTGGCAATTCGCTCGGTGGCGGCATTGCCCTGTCGATGACGCTCGACCACCCCGGTTTTACCCGCAACCTCGTGCTGATGGCGCCCGGCTGCGTGGCCGAGCGCGAGGCCTACTTCGTCATGCCCGGCATCACCAAGATGGTCTCCAGCTTCGGCGGTCCGGACTTCGACCTGGCCGAACAGAAGCGCCTCGTCTCGAACCTCGTCCACCCTGATTTTGCGCCGAACATTCCCGACGCATTGGTGGAAGAGCGTTTCGCCGTCGCCCGCACCCAGCCCAAGGACGTGCTCGTGCGGATGCGCACGCCCGACCTTTCGCCACGCCTGCCCGAGATCACCCAGCCGGTCTTCGTGCTGTGGGGCCTCAACGACGAGTTCTGCCCGGAAGCGCACTCGCGCCTGTTCCTCGATCACTGCCCCGATGTCCGCGCCATTACCTTCGGGCGTACCGGCCATTGGGTGCAGGTCGAACGCGCCGCCGAATTCAACGCCTATGCCATCGAGTTCCTCAATGCCCGTCGATAAGATCCAGCACTATGGCGCAGCGCTTTACGACGCACTGCGCGCCCGCAAGACCATCGCCCCGCTTATCGAGCAGGACCCCTCGCTGACGATCGATGACGCCTATGCAATCAACCTCGATTTCCTGTCGCGCCGCGTCGCCGATGGCGAGAAGGTCGTCGGCAAGAAGATCGGCGTGACCAGCAAAGCCGTGCAGGACATGCTCGGCGTGCACCAGCCAGACTTCGGTTTCTTGACCGACTGGATGCATGTCGAAGGCGATATCGACGTCGACGCCAAGGCGCTCATCGCCCCGCGCGCCGAGGCCGAGATCGCGTTCATCCTCAAGAGCAGCCTCAACGGCCCCGGCATCACCGCCGCCGACGTTCTCGCCGCGACCGAGAGCATCGCACCCTGCTTCGAGATCGTCGACAGCCGCATCGACGACTGGAAGATCAAGATCGTCGACACCGTCTCCGACAACGCCTCCTGCGGCGTCTACGTGATCGGCAAGGAACGTCTCGATCCCGCAGGGTTTGACCTGCCGAACCTCCACGTCGCCGTCACCAAGAACGGCGCGCCCCTGTCCGAAGGCTATGGCCATGCCGTGCAGGGCGATCCGGCGCAGGCGGTGGCCTGGCTCGCCAACACCCTCGGCGCCTATGGCGTGACGCTCGATGCGGGCGACGTGATCTTGTCAGGTTCGCTCGTCCCGCTCGCGCCCGCCGTGAAGGGCGACCGCTTCGAAATGACGCTCAGCAACGATGCAGGGCCGCTCGGCACCTGCGTCGCCAACTTCGTTTGAGGAACACTCCATGGCACGCGTGAAGGCCGCGATCATCGGCTCGGGCAATATCGGCACCGACCTGATGATGAAGATGATCAAGTACCCGCAGAACATGGAGCTGGCTATCGTCGTCGGCATCGACGAGAAGTCGGAGGGCCTTGCCATGGCGCGCGAGCATGGCATCGCCACGACGCACGAAGGCCTCGATGGCCTGCGCAAGCATCCGCTCTACAAGGACATCGGCATCGCCTTCGATGCGACCAGCGCCTACGCCCACAAGGTCCACGACGAGGCCCTGCGCGCCGACGGCATTCAGGTTGTCGACCTTACCCCCGCCGCAATCGGTCCGTTCACCGTGCCGCCGGTCAACATGGGCCAGCACCTCGATCAGCCCAACGTCAACATGGTGACCTGCGGCGGTCAGGCAACGATCCCGATGGTCGCCGCCGTTGCCCGCGTGTCTGAAAAGCTCCACTATGCCGAGATCGTCGCCTCGGTCTCCTCGCGCTCGGCCGGCCCCGGCACCCGCGCCAACATCGACGAGTTCACCCGCACCACCGCCCGCGCCATCGAGCAGGTCGGCGGCGCGACCAAGGGCAAGGCGATCATCATCCTCAACCCCGCCGAGCCGCCGATGATCATGCGCGATACCGTGTTCACCCTGTCCGAGGGCGGTGACGAGGACGCTATCCGCCGTTCGGTGGCAGACATGGTAGCCGAAGTGCAGAAGTACGTCCCCGGCTACCGCCTCAAGCAGGAAGTCCAGTTCGAGCGTTTCGGTGACAACAACAGGCTGAAGATCCCCGGCCAGGGCGATTTTACCGGCATCAAGTCGATGATTATGCTCGAAGTCGAAGGCGCGGGCGACTATCTGCCCAGCTATTCCGGCAACCTCGACATCATGACCGCCGCCGCCAAGGCCACCGGTGAACTGCTCGCCGCGCGCCGCATGGCCGCTGCTGCTGCCTGAAGGAGACCGGACGATGACTGCAACCTTCAACGTCGAACGCGGCGACAAGCTCTACATCCAGGACGTGACCCTGCGTGACGGCATGCACGCCGTGCGCCACATGTACGGCATCGACCACGTCCGCGCGATTGCCGCGGCCATCGAGAAGTCGGGCGTCGATGCCATCGAGGTCGCCCATGGTGACGGCCTTTCCGGCGCCAGCTTCAACTACGGCTTCGGCGCGCACACCGATTGGGAATGGCTGGAAGCCGTGGCCGACGTGCTCGACAAGTGCGTGCTGACCACGCTGATCCTGCCCGGCGTGGGCACCGTCGAGGAACTGCGCCGCGCCTATGACATCGGCGTCCGCTCGGTCCGCGTCGCCACGCACTGCACCGAGGCTGACGTATCGAAGCAGCACATCGGCATCGCCCGCGATCTTGGCATGGACGTCTCGGGCTTCCTGATGATGAGCCACATGATCGAGCCCGACGCCCTCGCCCAGCAGGCGCTCCTGATGGAAAGCTACGGCGCACAGTGCGTCTATGTGACGGACAGCGGCGGCGCGCTCGACATGGACGGCGTGCGCACGCGCTTTGAAGCCTATGACCGCGTGCTGAAGCCCGAAACCGAGCGCGGCATGCACGCCCACCACAACCTCGGCCTCGGCGTCGCCAACTCGATCGTCGCCGCGCAGTGTGGCGCGGTGCGCATCGACGCTTCGCTCACCGGCATGGGCGCGGGCGCGGGCAATGCCCCGCTCGAAGTCTTCATCGCCGCGGCTGACCGCAAGGGCTGGAACCACGGCTGCGACGTGATGATGCTGATGGACGCCGCCGAAGATCTCGTGCGCCCGCTGCAGGACCGCCCGGTCCGCGTCGACCGCGAGACGTTGGCATTGGGCTATGCCGGGGTCTACTCCAGCTTCCTGCGCCATGCCGAGAAGGCCGCCGAGACCTACGGCCTCGATACCCGCGCGATCCTCGTCGAACTCGGCCGCCGCAAGATGGTCGGCGGGCAGGAAGACATGATCGTCGACGTCGCGCTGGACATGCTGAAAGCGCAAGCCTGACCTGAAAAACAAACGGCGAGAGGGCGATAAGGCCCCCGCCCAACCCCCGGGAGAAAATGCCATGATCCTCAAGGACAAGGTCGTCATCATCACCGGCGCAGGGCCCGGCATGGGCCAGGCCGCGTGCCGGGGTGCGGCAAAGGAAGGCGCCAAGGTCGTCGTCACCGCGCGCTCGAAGCAGGCGATCGAGGAAGTGGCGCACGAGATCGTCGCGGCAGGTGGCGAAGCCATCGCGGTGCCGCTCGACGTGACGCAGATGGATCAGTGCCAGGCCGCAGCCAAGGCCGCGCTCGACCAGTGGGGCCGCATAGATGGTCTGGTCAATTCGGCCTACTATCACCCTGATTGGGGCCCGCTGATCGAGCATGACATCGACCAGGTGCTGCAAGCGTTCGATGTCGGCGCGGCAGGCGCGCTGCGCATGGCCATGGCCGTCTTTCCCACGATGAAGGCGCAGGGCGCTGGCTCCATCGTCAACATCTCCACCCTCTGCACCCGCAAGCCGATGCCCGGCGAAGGCGGCTATGGCATGGCCAAGGGCGCGCTCAATCACATGACCCGCCATCTCGCAGTCGAGTTTGGCGGCACCGGCGTGCGCGTCAACACCACGCTGATGGGCTGGATGATGGGCGCACCGCTGGAAGGCTTCATCGAGGGCCTTGGCGAAGGCGCCGAAGCCTTCCGCACCCAGCGCGCGAGCGAGATCCCGGTCGGCCACATCCCGCCCGATGCCGATTGCGCCAAGGCGGTCTACTTCCTGCTCTCGGACTATGCTTCGGAAGTGACCGGCGCGATGCTCGACGTAAACGGCGGCGATTGGGTCGCGGCATAAGGAAGGGCACTGAGATGCTGCTCGACTGGATGAAGAGCCACCCTACCCTTGCAGACGATGCGGTCTCGGGCTTCGATCCCGATGCCGTGACCGTCAGCGAGACGGTAGAGATCGCCGCCCCGGCCCGCGTGGTCTGGGCCGTGCTGACCGACATGCCGCGTTACGCCGAATGGAACCCGTTCTGCGTGCGCGCGGTCTCCACGCTCGAAATGGGCGCGGCGGTGGACATGACGCTGGTCAACTATGCGGTGCCCGGCACGCTCGTGCCCAACTGCGAATACATCTGCGCGTTCGAGCCCGAGCGCATGATCTCGTGGGAAATGGTCCACTCAGACTTCTGGCCCTACCCCGCCCGCCGCGATCAGGTAATCGAACCGACCGGCGATGCTTCATGCCGCTATTTCTCGACGGACGCGTTCTTGGGGAACAACGGCATCCACGTCTTCCGCTTTGCCGGACCATGGGTAAAGCGCGCCTTCGACGACAGCGCCCGCGCTCTCAAGGCCCGCGCCGAATTGCTCTACGCGCAAGAACAGAAAGCCTGATCCCGCAATGCCCTACACGCTCCAGCAGCTCTCCGACATGGAAGAGATCAAGGTGCTCAAGCACCGCTACTTCCGCGCCATCGACACCGGCGATTTCGCCGCCCTGCCGGCGCTGTTCACGGCAGACGTCGCCTGCACCTACAACGGCGGCACCTACAAGGTCTCGCTCAAGGGGCGCGAGGCGATGGTCGAGTTCCTGTCAAACTCGTTCCATTCGGGCGCACTGGCCATGCACATCGGCATCATGCCCGAGATCAGCGTGACTGGCGACAACAGCGCCACCGGCTTGTGGTACCTGCAGGACGTGTTCATCGATCTCGAGAAGGACGCCCACACCTTCGGCACCGCGATCTACACCGACGCCTATCGCCGCGAAGGTGGGGTGTGGAAGATTGAATCCACTTACTACGACCGCGTGATCGAAGTCTTGCGCAAGTTCAGCGAGATGAAAGGCAACCCCAGCGTCCAGCGCCTCGCCACCACCGGGCGCAAACCGCACGAGCGCACCGACATAAGCCACCTGATCCACTGGGACGAATAACCGGTTTGCGCAAAGAACCTGCCACCCTCCAGGAGACCATCGCCGAGCTTCAAGCCGATCGCGCGATCCGTGAAGGCCTCGCGCGCTTCGCTCGCGTGCTGGACACAAAGCAATGGCACGCCCTGGCAGAAGTTTTCGCCGCCGACCTCACCTTCGACTACGGCCTCGGCGAACACTCCGGGTTGGCGGCGCTTGAAGCCAACATGCGCCGCTTCCTCGATGTCTGCGGGCCAAGCCAGCACCTGATCGGCAGCATCACGGTCGACGTTGCGCCCGGCAGCTTGACCGCCACCAGCCGCGCCTATGTCCAGGCCCGCCACCAGCGCCCTGGTGACACGGGCGGTCCGGTGTTCGACACGAACGGCGAATACATCGACCGCTGGACCCTCGGCCCCCAAGGTTGGCGCATAACCCGCCGCGATGCCCTGTGGCAGACCAACAGCGGAGACGCCGCAATCATCTGGAGTGGCGCCGACTGAGACTTGTGCAGCGGGAGCGAATGCGCGGTTTCCTTGCAAAGCCGCCTTCCAACAGGATACTGTCAAAAGATGTTCGCCTTTCTCGCTTTCCTGGTTTCAACCCCGCTGTCACAGCTGGACGAGCAGCTTGCAGGCCAATTGCGCCAGGCGATCTGGCATGACCTTCAGGTCAACGCCATGATTGGCAATGGCAACTGGCTTGGGTCGCTCTGGTATAATGTCGGCTCGGATAATGGATCGACCGAGAACTTGCACATACGGGATCTCGCCTGCCGAAGCGCGGCCAGCGGCCTTGAGTGTACGTTTACACTTTTTCGGGACGGTGGACCCAGATCGACCATGGGTGAAACAGCGCCAGACACATTGGCGTGCCATGCCACTTTCCGGGAAATCGAGAGCGGCAGTGAGTGGGCCGTCAGGCACTTGCCGCCGCGCAAGGTCGGTCACAGTCAGACAACGATGAAATGCGATCAGTCGCCTTTCTGAACCCTGCAGGCAAAGGTAGCTGACCACAAAAAGCGCAACCCGTTACTCGTCCCGAAATCCGGCACCCACGGCACGCCATTGATATGGCCGCCACCGTCTACGAACAGGGTATTGCCGGTCAGGTACCGCGCGTCCTCGCTGGCGAGGAATAGCGCGACGCCGCCGATGTCCGCCTCGGGATCGCCCATGCGGCCCATCGGGTTGGCGGCGGCAGTCGCCTTCACCACGTCAGGCGCCATTTCCGCGAAACGACGATAGGCGGCCGAGACCGCTGCCGGGCAGATCACGTTGACGCAGATGCCATAGGGCGCCCATTCCCGCGCGGCCGTGCGTGAATAGGCCCGCACCGCCTCCTTGGCGACGTTGTAGTCTGCGCTGCCCATGTGGGCGTTGACGCCGTTCAGCGAGGCCATGTTGATCACCCGGCCCCAGCCCGCGCCTTCATGTGCGGCAGCGCCCGCTCCATCGCCCACTTCGTGGCGTAGAGGCACATCTTCAGCGCATCATCGAAGCGCTCGTCGGTCTTGCGCTCGATCCGCACCGGACCCTCGCCGCGATAGGCGTTGTTGACGAGGATATCGACGGCCCCGAACCGCTCGGCGCATAGGTCCACCGCCGCGAAAACATCGTTGCGAGAGGAAACGTCGCACTTGATGAACACCGCCTGCGCCCCGCCTGCGCAAAGCTGGTCTACCACCGCTGGCCCGCGCTCGGCATCGTAGTCCGCCACGACGACGCCCGCCCCTTCCCTGGCGAAGCGGCGGGCAACTCCCTCACCGATGCCATCGGCACCGCCGGTGATGACGGCGGCGCGCCCAGAAAGTCTTCCCGTCACGCCGCCATCTCCTTCACTCGTCAGTTGCCGAAGCTGTAGCGCAGTCGCAGGCCGAACATGCGCGGCTCACCGTAGATCACGCTCTGCGCTCCGATCGTCTGAAAGATGCCGGTGTTAGAGATGATGTAGTTCTTCTTGGTGATGTTCGTGGCGAACAGGCTGAGGTCCACCGGCGCGCCCATCACGCCCTTCCAGTCCAGTGTGGCGTTGAGCAGGCCGTAGCTCGGAAGCAATACGCCCGGCTCGTTGATCGTGCCATCGGGGAAGCGCTCGGTCGAGAACGGCGCGGTCGGCTGCTTGTCGGTCCAGTTGTAGCTGAGGAACAGGCTGAAATTGCCGACATCTTCCGAAACAGGCAGCGAGAACCGGCCGTAGACCGACAGGATGTTGGGCGACAGGTACTGCAGCGGACGGCAGGTCATGTCGGCCCCGGCAAAGACCTTGGGCGAGGTGATCGACTGCGCGGTGCAGTCCCACACGCCCGAGCTCGAATCGAACTTGAACGACTTGTACTTGGCGTTGAGGTGGCTGTAGTTGCCGCCCAGTTCGATGTTCTGCGTCGGCTGGATCATCGCCTCCACTTCGACGCCCTTGATCTCGGCCGAAGCGTTGTTCAGCGTGATCGCGCCGTTGCCGCCGGTTGCGCGGTTGAAGTCACCGGCCGCGCGCTGGATGTTCTTGTAGTCCAGCCAGAAGCCGTTGACGTTGAACCGCCCGCGCATGCCACCGGCGTTGAAGTCGGTCTTGAAGCCTGCTTCGTAGTCAGTAACGGTCTCAGGCCCAAAGGTGCGGGTGTTCTCGAACACGGCATAGCTGTTGAAGCCGCCCGCCTTGTAGCCGCGCGTGACCTTGCCATAGACCATGATGTTGTCATTCGGGCGATAGTCGAGCCCGATGGTCCAGTTGGGCGACGAGCTTTTCAGCTTTGCGCCGAACAGGCAGGTATTGAGCGGATCGGCGATGGGCTGCGTCGGGTTCGGATTCGACTTCCACGAGCAGGCCGTGACGAACTTCGCCCCGCCCGGCAGCGGCACGTAGCTGAACGATGTCGTGGAGCCCTCCACGGTGTCCCAGGTATAGCGATAGCCTGCCGTCAGCCGCAGCCGGTCAAGCGATGGTGAGAACGCGCCGAAATCCAGCGAGCCTTGCGCATAGAGCGCCTTGGATTCGTTGGTCACGCGAATCTGGCTCTGGCCGATCGGGCAACCGGCTATCGTCTGCAAGCCGCAGACGTTGATCGAATAGGATTCCATCGTCCCGCGCGGGCTCTGCTTGTAGTAGAAGCCGCCCACGGTGTAGGTCAGCTTGTCGTTAAGGCCGGTGCCTTGCAGTTGCAGTTCCTCGGTCACCTGCTTGTACCAGTCGCGCGGCGCAGTGCGGCTTTCGACCGTGGTGCCGGTGTCATAGACTGGGGCGATGGTGCCGTCCTGATCGTTGGCGTAGTAGGACTTCAGCTCTGCATAGCTGAAGATGTTGCGCAGCTTCAGTGTGCTCGAAAGTTCGATGTCGGTGGTGTTGTTGATGCCCCACGATTCCAGCTTGGCAAAACTGTCGAGCCCGTGCGCCGTCTGGCGGATGCCTCGTGCATTCTGCTGGTTGAGCAGGTTGGTATAGAAGCTGCAGTTGGCAGGGCCGGTGCCCGCACCGCAAAAATTGAACGTCGGCGCAATCGCGCCCAGCGGCAGGGATACGCCCGGAGCGACCGGGATGGGCCGCGTTGCCAGACCGACGAAGTAGTTGGTGTTGAAGTTCTTGGCGATCGAACCGGTGCCGTTGCTGTGCGACTTGCCATAGTAGCCCAGCGTATAGTTGGTCACGCCCTCGACCGGCTCGATCCACAGCCCGACGCGGCCCATCCGCCAGTGCTGGTCGTCGCGATCCTTGTTCCAGTTCACGTCCCGCGTGAAACCGTCACGATCGCGTGATGCACCGACAATGCGCAGGCGGACCTTGTCCGAGATCGGCAGGTTCAGCACGGCTTCGGTTTCGACCATGCTGTAATTGCCGAAGCCTGCCTGGACATAGCCTTCCAGCTTGTCGGTCGGCTTGGCCGGGGTCAGCAGTATGGCGCCGCCGGTGGTATTGCGGCCGAACAGCGTGCCCTGCGCGCCGGCCAGCACCTGCACGTTCTGCAGATCGACGAAGCTGCCCGGCCCGCCCTGTCCGGAAAGCGTAATGGCAGATACCAGTGGCACTTCGTTCATGTAGACGACGACGGCAGGTGAACCCTGGAAAGACGCGCTCTGGCCACGGATCGATGGCGACATCACGTCACGCGAAGCCTGGCCGTTCGGCCCCACCACCAGCGAGGGGACCGAAGCCTGCAGGTCCTGCAGCTGTGTCAAGCCGCGTTCGCGGATGCTCTCGGCACTGATTGCGGTGATCGAGATCGGCACGTCCTGCGCGCGCTCTTCGCGGCGGTTGGCCGTAACGATGATTTCCATGTTGTTGGGAGCGACACCATCGGTAGCCTGCTCGTCTGCAGCATTATCTGCAGCATTCGCGATTTGCGGCAAGGCAGCGCAGCAAAGTGATGCACCCGCCAGCAGTGCGGTTGTGAAGCGGCGACCTACATCGGAACGCATGCGGCTTTTTTCAGACATTGTCCTCTCCCTCCAAGACCAAACCTGCAAGGCGTCCGGCAGAACGCCAAGCATAGCTGGAATGAGAGAAGTGCTGCACGCACCCCAAGTGCGCACGCCTGCCTCTTGCAAAGGCGACTGCAGGCCCCTCATCCCAGATTCTCTTTTGTTTGCTGAAGAAGCGTATCAACTACGCAAAATAACCGCAAGAGCGTAAATCATACGAATGTTGCGTAGCATTGTCGGCAGATAATTGACCGCCGCTGCTCTGCGCGATAGGTATATGCCTTATCGATCGGTTTCACCTCATACGGTGCGCGCAAGAATCGATGTTCAATTGAAAACAAAGCCAAAAACAGCCAGATCCGCCTACCCTGTCGGCCAGCAGTACCCCGGAAATCGTGTTGACCGATCTAGATGCGATCAGTCAGTCCACACACACTTTAAACGATCGTCTCTGGCGTTCGCTCGCTCATATTGGAGAGATGCCCATGTCAACCGACAGCGTTTTCAGGCCTGTCGCCGCGCCGCGTGTCATCGAAAATGCCTATTCTCCAGACCAGCATGCGCGAATGCTGGAGATCGTGCGCAGCAATGGGCCGTGGTCATTGATTCTTGCGCAGCATTTCAAATCGCCCGAGGAAGTCGTCGCCACGACGTCTGGTGCGGTCCCGGAAGGTTTCAAGCCGACTTGGGACATGTTCCTGTCACCGGTGTTTCGCGGCTATTTCGGCACCGCAGGAACCGCATTTTATTCCGAGATCGAGGACTGCTTCTTCAACAGCCACTTCCTTGCCCTCGTGCGGGATTACTGGGGCGCGCGATACGCGACGCCAGAAAACATGCTGTTCAACATTCAGGGCCATGCTCGGGCGGCGGCAACCCGCATGTCGATGCCACGCGCTTCCGCGGCGCGTCGATGCACAACACGCCGATCTGGCTGATGAACACCATGGTCAAGTCCAGCCTGTTCGAACGCTGGCGCGCCAAAAAGGCACAGGTCATCGCCTGGTACTACAGGGGCAGGACCGGTGGCGGCTTCACATATTGGCCCGAAGGACCGCAGCAACCGCCGCAGCAGATCCATGCGCCGATGTGGGGCCGCGCCGTCGTGGTCGAAAACGAGAAGATGTATCACACTGCGCAGTCCAACGGTCCCGCCGCCCTGCGGCGTCCTGAAGGGCTTGCCATCAACTCCCTCATGTCGGCCGATCCCGAAGACCCCACCGGCTGGCAGATCACAACAGATGGCAAGGTGATACAGAAGATTCCCGAGGACGAATTCCGCTTCCTCGTTCACTGGGGCGCCGACATCTACATGGACATGGCCGAAATGAAGCGCGCGCTCGACCATACCGACGACCTTAGCCACGAGATGATCTTCGACATCATCATCTCGGACCTGCGCAAGCGTGGCGAAGCGTTCCGGATGCCCACCGATCCGCTGACCGATCCCTCCTTCATCGGCCTGCTCACCCGGATCTATGATCCCGGCCAGCCGACGATCTTCCCGCCCGAGCCCGAGGAACACTTCGCCGCCTGATCGCTCCGCAACAGATAAGCATCGGACCAGAACCAATGCCAGACATGCCCTATCTCGCCCGCGGCATCATGCCGGTCGAAACGCCATCGAGCGTGCTCGTGTCGTCGTCTAAGTATCTCAACAACCCGCGCCTGCGCGATTGGCTGGCAATGATCCTGCTGCGCCGCAACGGGCCGGACCTGCCGCCCCTGCCGAGATGTACGAGTTCCTGCCGATCCTCGAGGAACTGCGCGATCACGATGCCATAGAGGAGATGTTCACGGCGGAGCGGCAGATCAATCCCGAGCTCGATGCCTGGCTCTCCGAGGGTTTCTTCTCGACATACGCGATTGAGGACTTCGCACAGTATGCACCAGGCTCGCTTGGCGGGATATTCTATCAGTGGATCACCGAAGGAAACTACGAGATCCAGATTACCCCGTGGCGCGAACCGAAAAGCCAGCTGGAGTTCTACAACCTCCGCTCCGGCCAGACGCACGATTTTGAACACATCCTGTGCGGCGGCGGGTTCAATTTCATGGGTGAGCTCGTCCCCTACTGGTACCGCCTGACCAACGTGTTCAAGCACATCCGCAATCCGGAGCTGGCGGCCGAGCTGAGCCTGATCCAGATCTTCGGATCGTTGCGCTACACCGTGCGGACGATGCTGCATTATCCGCAAGTATGGAACACCTGCACCGATGCGATCCAACGCGGCATGGTAGTCGGCAAGGCCAGCGACGCATTGTTCATGAAGAAGCTCGAGCCGTGCTTCCATCTGCCGCTGGCGGAGGCGCGCGAAGTCCTCGGCGTGCGCGGCGCGGTCGATGTCGATACCGACCTCGAAGGCGCTTTCTGGGCAGAACGCGTCCCAGCCTCGGCGCTGATGAAGCCCGACCTGCATTAGCCCGGTCCACGGTTGGTTCTGCGCGATTGACTCACTCCACCGCCCAAGTAAGTGAGCAATCATGACGAAGACCCGAATTCCGGCCGTGCAGCGCCGAGGCCAGATCGTTGCTGCCGCGCGGCGGGTCTTCTCACAGCATGGCTACGACGGGGCCAAGACGCTGCAGATCGCGCGCGAGGCCAAGGTCTCCGAAGCGCTGGTGTTCCGCCATTTCCCCAGCAAGCTCGCTCTCTACCGCGCGGTTCTGCGTCAGGTGTTCCTTGAGCAGGACGAGCGCTGGCGCGAACAGGGCGTGCATGGCGAAGGACCGATGGGACTTGCCGCCGCGATCCACACCTTCATCACGGCTTGCGCCACCGATGCGGAAGAGCCTGCGCGCGACGACACGCACCGCATGATGCTGGCGAGCCTTGCCGGAGATGGCTCTTACGCCAGCCTGATCTACCGTCGTTCGCAAAGGCGCAACGCCGCCACCATGGAAGCTGCATATGCCTCTGCGCGGGCCGAGGGTGGCCTCGTTGGCGAAGCGCTCGACGTGCCAGCCTCAGCCATGTTCATCGAGCACGTCGGCACCATGCTGGCGGCGATAGGGGGCTTGCCCAAGGCTGCGCGACCATACGGCATCGAGGGTGACGAGCTTGTCCGGCAGGCAACGTGGTTCTGCCTGCGCGGGATCGGCATGCCCGATGCAGTGATCGAAAGCTATTTCGACAGCATCGCCTGATCGCGATTTGGGCAGTCCAGGCAGGACCTGCAGCCCCATCCGAAGGCTCAGGTCAGCATGGCGCCGCCGTTCACATGGATCACCTGCCCGTTGATCCACCGGCCGTCTTCGGACAGCAGCAGGGCGACCATCGCCGCAACGTCCTCCACCTGCCCCAGGCGCGTGCTGCGGGTTGCAGCGATGCAATGGTCGATCCAGTCCGGGGGAACGGCCCCGCCCGCAATCATCTCGGGCGTCATCACGAAGCCGGGAGCGACGCAGTTGGCGGTAAGCCCCTGCTTCCCCCACTTGCTTGCGACATGGCGCATCAGCGCATTTAGGCCGGCCTTCGACGCTGCATAGGAGGGGCGCTCCGGCTCCCCCGCCCCCGACGCATCCGAACTCGTATAGACAATGGCGCCGCGCCCGCTTTCCAGCAAATGCGGCAAGGCGGCGCGGGTGGCGAGCAGGTGCCCGCGCAGGTTCACTGCAATGGTCCGGTCGAACGTTTCCAGTTCAAGCGCCAGCGCATCCGAGTCCGAAAAGATCGTCTTGAGGTCTGCAGCGTTGATGTGCGCTCCATCCAGTCGCCCGAGCCGGGCGATTGCTTTGGCAAAGCACGCCTGCACCGCAGCCTCGTCGGTTATGTCCACCTCGATGGCGTGGGCTTCGTGTCCGGCATCGACCATGCGGTCTGCGACGGCCTGCGCCGCTGCCAAGTTCAGGTCGGCCACGCAAACTCGCGCACCTTCGGCGCAGAGGCGTTGGACCGTGGCTGCGCCAATACCGGTACCGGCGCCAACAACGATAATCGCGCGATCCTGGATCCTGCCCTGCATTGCTCACCTTCCTTTTGGCTTTGCGTAGACATCTTGCTATGCAACAGCGCAAATAACAATGCGGAAGCAGAATAATCTCTGATTCCGCGCAGAAAGGGGACTATCTGTGACAGATGCTGTCGCGGCCGCACCGCACGACACCTCACCGCTCGATGCAAGATTGAAGAGCGTCCTGCGGATCATGCCCGCGCCCGTCGGCATCGTCACCAGCTTCGATACGGACAGCGGTGAGCCGGTCGGCCTCGCCATGTCCGCGCTCATGCCCGTCTGTCTTGACCCGCCATCCATGGCCATCTGCGTCAACCGTTCCGGCAGCGCACACGCGGCGATGATGCGTGCCGGCCGCTTCTGCATCAACCTGCTGCACAGCCGGCAGGATGGTCACATGGCACCCTTTGCCGATCCCGCCGCCCGCGCGGCACGCTTTACGCAGGACGACTGGCGGCAACATGTCCATGCCGTGCACCACGGCGTGTGGTACATCGAAGGCGCCCCCGCTGCGATTTTCTGCACGATCCGCGAACAAATCAGCTACGGCACGCATGATCTTCTGCTCGGCGAAGTCGACGATCTGATCACGACTGCGGGCGAAGAGATCGTCGGCTGGGCCAACGGTGCACTCTACCGCCCGGCCCCGCTGGGCTGAAGCCACCCATCACGCGGGCTGGATGTCGTCCGGCCCCCAGAATGCCCGCAGGCTTATGATCCTGCCTTCTTCGTCGAAACGGCAGGCATCGGCCGAGCGGATGCGCAGGCGCTGGCCGCCCGGCGGCGTGAACTCCACGTCGAAGATCAACAGCGCCTCGTCAGCGTGGGATCCGCGATGGGGTGCCACCGGCGTGATCCGCGTCTGGTAGGCAACTGTATCAGCGAACCATGCGGCGATGGCAGGCCCGCTGCGAGGTTCCGACCCGATCGGATCCTCGATTACCGCATCGGGCGCAAACAGCGCAGTCACCCCATCTGCATCGCCGGCATTGATCAGGTCGACGTAGGCCTGCAGTGCTGCCTTCATCCTTGCCTGTGCGGCATCCGCGCCCATCAGGGACCTACGGGCAGCATCACTGGTGCAAAGGTCGAAAGCAGTCCTGCGTCCAGCACTTGCGCCTGCCCGGTGATGAAGCCCGAGGCCGGGCTGCACAACCACAGCGCCACTTCGGCAACATGCTGCGCGCGTCCCATGCCGCGCAAGGGCACGCGCGGAAGCTCCTGGCCACCGACGATCGCAACATCGGGCGCGCCGATCAGCGGCGTCTCGACACCGCCGGGACACAGCGCGTTGATCCGCGCGCCCCGCGCCGCAAAGGCATCGATGCAGGACTTCACCAGCCCTACCACGCCATGCTTGGCAGCACTGTAAGCCGGGTTCGCCGGATGGCCGACGACTCCCGCTGCCGAAGCCGTGACCACGACCGCGCCACCCTGCTCGATCACCGGTTGCACCGCCTTGATGCCGTTGAACGCGCCTTTTAGATTTACCGAGACCAGCTTGTCGAACAGCGCTTCGTCAACCGTGTCGAGGCCTTCGGCAGCACCGTAGAGTCCGGCGTTGAGGAAGGCGAAATCCAGCCGGCCGGCCTCGGCCAGGACCTGCGCCACCATCGCAACGTTGCTGGCATGGTCGGCCACGTCGACCTTTACCGCGCTTGCGCTTTCACCGATCTCAGCCACGACTGCCTGCGCCGCCGCAAGATTGAGATCCGCGCAGAATACTCGCGCGCCCTCCTGCGCAAAGCGGATTGCTGCGGCGCGGCCGATGCCCGATCCCGCTCCGGTGACAATTGCAACCTTGCCGACAAATCGCTGCATTGCTCTCTCCGTTATCTCTGCGCCCTGATCAGCGCAGTTCCGTCTTCAGCACCTTTCCGGCAGCATTCCTCGGCAGGTCATCAACGATCACGAAACTGCGGGGCACCTTGTAGTTGGCCATTTCCTGCCGCGCCCAGGCGGCAATTTCCGCTTCCGAAGGTGCCTCGCATCCGGTCCGCGGCAGGATGAACGCTTTGCCCTGCTCGCCCATGCGCTCATCGGGCACTCCGATCACGGCGGCCTGCGCAATGGCGGGATGCTTGGCAAGTATGGCCTCGATCTCGGCGGGATAGACATTGAACCCGCCTGAAATGAACATGTCCTTCTTGCGGTCGGTAATCTTCAGGTAGCCGCGGTCATCGATCGTGCCGATATCGCCGGTATGAAGCCAGCCATCGCTGTCGATCGCGTCAGCCGTGGCTGCCGGATCGTCTAGATACCCGCGCATGACGCCATAGCCACGCACCCACAGCTCGCCCGCTTTCCCGGTGTCCACATCCTGCCCATCGTCACCAACGCACCGCACCTCAAGTCCGGGCAGCGGAACACCGCAGGTGTTGGAAACCGTCAGCGCATCGTCGCCCTGTCGCGTCATCGAAATGCAGCCGCACTCGGTCATGCCATAGCCGTTGACGATGTTGGACATGCCCAGTTCGCTGCGCATCCTCTCGACCAGTACCGGCGGTACGGGTGCAGCCCCGGTCACGGCGACCCGGAGTGACGAGAAATCGCGCGGCCGGTCGCCCGCCAGTTCCTGCAGCAGCGACTGGTAGATCGTTGGTGGACCCGGAATGAAGGTAATCCGGTTCTGCTCGATCTGGCGGACCATTTCAGCGACATCGAAAGTCGCCATCGGCACGATCGTTGCGCCTCGAACAAGGCAGGCCGACCAACCTGCCTTATAGCCGAACGTATGGAAAAACGGGTTTACGATCAAGTAGCGATCGCCGGGGCGGAGATCGACCCGTACCGCCCAGTCGCCAAAGATCTGTGTCGCCTGGCAGTGAGCGGTCAAGGCTCCTTTCGGCCTGCCAGTTGTGCCCGAGGTAAAGATAATGTCGCAGATGTCGTCCGGGGAAACCGCGGCGAATGCATCGTCAACCGCTGGATCATCCGCACCCTTGCCACGCGCCATAAAGGCTTCGAAATCCCGGTCGATGTGAACCGTTTCGACCAGATCGGGCAGGTCCTCGCCTGCAATCAGTGCAGCATAGTCCTGACCCAGAAAACCGGCCGGGGCAAACAGCAGTTTCACCCGTGCGCGGCGAAGGATATCGGCGGCTTCCCCGCCCTTGAAGCGCGTGTTCATTGGCACGATTGTCGCGCCAACGGCCTGTGCGCCCAACGCCGCGAGAATCCATTCGCGCGTGTTTGGCGCCCAGATGCCCACACGGTCGCCATGGGCGATGCCACTCGCCAGCATGGCCGAGGCCGAACGGCGGGCATCGGCCCACAATTCGGCGAAGGTCCATTGCCGCGCGCCGACGATCAGCGCAGGCACATCAGGCCACTGCTCGGCTGCCGCCTTCGCTGCGCCGGGGATCGAGCCGGGCCAGTTGCCCATTGCCTCGGTCATGGGATTGGGCCTCTCAACCAGCTCAAGCCACTTCGAACAGGCCGGCAGCGCCCATGCCGCCCGCCACGCACATCGAGACGACGACGTACTTCACGCCCCGGCGCTTGCCCTCGATCAGGGCGTGGCCGACAAGGCGCGAGCCGGTCATGCCGAAGGGATGGCCGATGGCGATGCCGCCGCCGTTGACGTTGAGCTTGTCGGGATCGATCTCGAGCTTCTTCTGGCAATAGACTGCCTGGCTGGCGAAGGCTTCGTTGATCTCGAACAGGCCGATGTCGTCGATCTTGAGTCCTGCCCGGTCGAGCAGCTTGGGGATCGCGAAGACCGGGCCGATGCCCATTTCCTCCGCCCCGCAGCCCGCCACCTGGAAACCGCGATAGATGCCAAGCACCGGAAGGCCTTCGGCCTTGGCGGTAGCGAGATCCATCAGCACCTGCGCCGAGGCACCGTCCGAAAGCTGGCTGGCGTTGCCTGCGGTAACGTGCTTGCCCTCGGCAATCACCTGCCCGTTCTTGAACACCGGCTTCAGGCCCGCGAGCGCCTCGTAGGTCGTGCCCGCGCGCACGCCTTCATCCTTGGCGAGGGTTACCTCTTCCTTGCCGGTCTCGTTGCCTTCCTTGTCGAACAGCGCCTTGGTGACGGTGATCGGCACGATCTCGTCGTCGAACTTGCCGGCTTCCTGCGCAGCGGAGGCGCGCTGCTGCGAGAGGGCAGCGAACCGGTCCTGCTCCTCGCGCGTCACGCCATAGCGTTCGGCGACGATTTCGGCGGTCTCGATCATCACCATGTAGGCATGCGGGTCCGCCGCCTTGATGAACTCCGAGCGGTTGCGGAACTGGGGCGCGTGCTTGTTGATGGTCAGCGAGATGCTTTCCATGCCGCCCGCCACGGCAACGTCGATCTCGTTGCACATGATACCGCGCGCGGCGAGCGCGATGGCGTTGAGACCGGAAGAGCACTTGCGGTCGAGCGTGAAACCTGCGGTCGTATCGGGCAGGACCGATCCGTGGACAGTCAGCCGCCCGAGGTTGTAGCTCTGCGTGTTCCAGTGGTTGCCGACGCCGAGATAGACGTCGTCCACCCGCGCGGGATCGATCCCGGCGCGCGCAATGGCGGCATTGACCACGTGGCTCGACAGGACCGGAGCCTCGGTGTCGTTGAAGGCCCCGCGATAGGCCTTGCCCACGCCGGTGCGGGCGGTCGAAACGATGGCGGCTTCACGCATCTCAGATCCTCTCAGGCAAAACCGTGCATGTTGGTCGGCCCGAAATAGGCCCGCATCTCGACGACCTTGCCGTCGTCGTTGAACTTGAACGTATCGATCACCTCGACCCGCTGGTCCCTGCCCTCCCAATGGAGGTGGACGGTAAAGGCGAAGGCCGCATAGGGCCCGCACAGGCGCACCGGACCGTCGAGCGACAGCTTCGCGCCGGTCTGCATCGAGGCGGTGTAGAATTCGAGGATCGCCGCCTGCCCGACCTTCGGTTCGGTCCCCACTGGGTCTTCGACCGTTGCGTCTTCCGCGAACAGCGCGGCAACCCGCTCCGGTGCGCCAGCATCAAACACGGCGACATATTCGTGGACGGCAGCTTCCATCACCTTGGGATCGGGCATCGCATTCACTCCGGGAAATAGCGGCTGATGGTATCGAGCACGCAGGCAGGCTTCTCCTGTCCCTCGATCTCGACGGTGACGCGCACGACCGACTGGATCGCGCCCTTCACTTCCTCGACCGAAACCACTTCACCCACGCCGCGAATGCGGCTGCCGACCTTGACCGGCGAGAGGAAGCGCAACCGGTCGGCGCCGACGTTCACCGCATGGGCAAAGCCGCGCACCTCGATCAGCTGGGGCAGGAAATAATTGACCAGGCTCATGGTCAGGTAGCCGTGGACGATGGTCCCGCCAAACGGACCGTCCTTCGCCCGCTCGACATCGACGTGGATCCACTGGTGATCGCCGGTCACGTCGGCAAAGCCGTTGACCCGCTCCTGATCGATCAGCAGCCATTCGGTCGGGGGCAACTGCGTGCCTTCCTTGCCGAGCAAATCGGCGGGTTTTTCGAACACCACCGCCACGATCAGGCCCTCTGGCTCGAAACCGGAACGATTTCGCCGGTCATGTATGAGGACAGGTCCGACGCCAGGAACAGCATGACGTTGGCCACTTCCCACACTTCGGCGGGGCGGCCATAGGCTTCGGTCTTGACCAGTTCGGCAAGCCGCTCCTCGGTCGTCACCTTGGCGAGGAACGGATGCATGGCAAGGCTCGGCGCCACGGCATTGATGCGCACGCCATGGTCCGCCGCTTCGAGCGCCGAGCAGCGCGTGAATGCCATCACGCCCGCCTTGGCCGCGGCATAGTGGGCCTGGCCCTTCTGCGCGCGCCAGCCCAGCACCGAGGCGTTGTTGACCATCACGCCCTTCTTCGCCGCATACATCGACGGCAGGAACGCCCGCGTCATGCGGAACAGGCTGGTCAGCGTCACGTCGAGCACGCGGCTCCACTGCTCGTCGGACATGTCGACGACATCGACCTCGCCGCCAAGGCCGGCGTTGTTGATCAGCACGTCGACCTTGCCGAGCTTTTCCAGCGCCGCATCGCGCAAGTCCTGCACTTGCGCCTCGCTGGTCACGTCGCAGACCTGCGTGAACGGACGCTCGCAACCGACCTCTGCCGCGATGCGATCCGCTGCCTCGCCCAGACGCCGTTCGTGAAAGTCGCTGATCAGCAGCCGCGCGCCCTCTTCGGCGGCCCGCTTGGCGACAGCGAACCCGATGCCGGTCCCGGCAGCGGCGGTGACGACCACCGTCTTGCCCTTGAGCATGCCGAGCGGCGCCGGATAGGAAGGAACGGGAACGCTCATGCTTGGCCTCTCGGTTCGCGCGGGAGTCCCAGACCGCGCTCGGCGATCAGGTTGCGCTGGATCTGGTTGGTGCCGCCGTAGATCGTGTCCGAGCGGCTGAAGAGAAACAGGTTGGGCAGCGTCGGCCAGGAATAGTGGTCACCGGAAGCAACTTCCCCGGCCTGCCCGAGCACTTCCATGCCCAGCTCGCCAAGGTTGCGCCGCCATGTCGCCCACTGGATCTTGTAGGTCAGCGCCGCACCGTCGATGGCGGCAAGGTCGGTGCCCGAAAGCATCCGCAGCGCGCCGTAGCGCATCAGGCGAAGGCCGATCTCGGCCCGCGCGATCTTCTGGCGGATCACCGGATCGGCGGCCTTGCCGTTGGCCCTTGCCGCGTCGATCACCGCGTCAAGCTCGTTGCGGAACTGCATCTGCTGGCCGAGCGTGGAAACCCCGCGCTCGAACGCCAGCAGCGCCATCGCCACTTTCCAGCCCTCGCCCGCTGCGCCCAGCATGGCATCGGCGGCACAGCGCGCGTCGGTGAGGAAAGTCTCGTTGAATTCGGCCTCGCCGTTGATCTGGCGGATCGGACGCACCTCGATGCCGGGCTGGTCCATGTCCATCAGCAGGAAAGACAGGCCCTTCGGCCCGGCCGAACCTTCCTCGCTGCGCGCAACGACGAAGATCATGTCCGAATAGTGGGCAAGGCTGGTCCAGACCTTCTGGCCGTTCACCACCCATTCGCCACCCTCAAGCCGCGCCTTGGTCTTGACGTTGGCAAGGTCCGACCCGGCATTGGGTTCGGAATAGCCCTGGCACCAGATCTGCCGCCCCGCCGCGATCTCGGGCAGATACCGTGCCTTCTGCTCCTCGGACCCGAAGGCGAGGATCGTCGGCCCGGCAAGTTCCACGCCGATGTGATTGATACGGTTGGGAGCGCCCGCCCGCGCATATTCCTCGGCGAAGATCACCTGCTGGGCGATGGTCGCATCGCGCCCGCCCCATTTCCTGGGCCAGCCGATGCAGCCCCACCCGGCCTCGCCCAGCCGCTGCTCCCATTCCTTGCGGCGCGGGATTGCATCGCACAAGTTGGGAATACCGCGAATGTCGGCGAATTCCCCGGTCATTTCCGCCTGCAGCCACGCCGCGCACTCGGCGCGGAAGGCCTCGTCGGCGGGGGAGAAGCCGAGCTTCATGCAGCCGCCCCGAGAACCGCCGAGGCGACCTGTTCGCGGTGCCACTGGCCATCGCCGAGCAGCGTCTGGATCGAACGGGCACGCTTGAAGAACAGGTGCGCGTCATGCTCCCAGGTGAAGCCGATGCCGCCGTGCAGCTGGATCATGTTGCCCGCGCACATGAAGTAGGTGTCGGCGCAGAACGCCTTGGCCGAATGCAGCGCCACTTGCGCCTCGTCCGAACCTTCGTCCACCGCGCAGGCCGCCCAGTAGACCGCCGAGCGCGCCTGCTCGATCTCGATCATCATGTCGGCCAGGCGGTGCTTGTAGGCCTGGAACGAGCCGATCTGCCGCCCGAACTGCACGCGCTCCTTGGAATAGGCGACCGTGCGATCAAGCGTCGCCTGCGCTCCGCCCAGCGCCTCGGCGGCAAGGCAGATCCACCCGGCGGCAAGAGCGCCGGCAATCGCCGCGTCGCCATCGGCCAGCTGTTCGCCCTGCGCGCCATCGAGCGTCGCGGTGGCGAAGGGCCGGGTCTGGTCCATCGTCACGTGCGCCTGGACACTCACGCCCGCGCCCTTGAGGTCGACGATCCAAGCCTCACTGCCAGAATGGACCAGCAGGAGGTCAGCCGAAGCGCCGTGCGGCAGGAACGGGAAGGTGCCGGAAATCCGGCCATCGGCAACGCTCAACTTGGGCGCCCAAGCCGCCGTCGCGATCAGTTCGCCCGCAGCGAGCCGCGGCAGCCACTCCGCCTTCTGCGCCTCCGAACCACCACGCGCGATGGCCTGGCCAATCATCACATGCCCCAGCAGCGGCAGCGCCGCCACTTGCGCCCCTGCAGCTTCGGCGACCAGCGCCATTTCGACCATGCCGAGGCCTGCCCCGCCATGCTCTTCGGGCAGGCCGATCCCGGCAAGGCCGAGTTCATTCGCGAACGAGGACCACAGCTCGCGGTCGATCCCGTCAGCCGCCATGGCCTTGCGCGTACGCTCGCTCGTCGCGTTCTCGGCAAAGAACCCGCGCACGGTCTCGGCGATCATCGCCTGTTCGTCGGTGAAGGCAAATTCCATCGTTTCTACTCCGTCCGGGCCTTCAGGCCGTGCCCCATACCTTGCGCGGCGGCACGCGCGCTTCGATCAGCTTGTCGACCACTTCGCCCACCTGCGCAGGCTCCCAGCGCGCCTGTTGATCGACGAACGGCCCTTCGCGCCAACCGTCCTCCAGCATGATCTTGCCCCCTTCGAGTTCGAAGACACACCCGGTAACGTGGGCGCTGTGCGCGCTGCCGAGCCAAACGACGGTCGGCGCGACATTGGCCGGGTCCATCACGTCGAACCCTTCTTCCACCGCCTTCATCTTCTCGGCAAAGGCGCCTTCGGTCATGCGGGTACGGGCCGAAGGGGCCAGCGCATTGGCGGTGATGCCATAGCGGCCAAGCTCTGCCGCCTGGACCAGCGTCAGCGAGGCGATGCCACCCTTGGCAGTCGAATAGGCCGCCTGTGCAATCGAGCCTTGCAGCCCCGCGCCGCTGGAAGTGTTGATGATACGGGCGTCGGGATCGCGGCCGTCCTTCTGCTTGGCCCGCCAGTAGTTCACCGCATGGCGTGCAATGCAGAAATGGCCGCGCAAGTGGACATGCATCGTCGCGTCCCATTCCTCGACCGTGGCCGAGACGAACATGCGATCACGCACGATGCCGGCGTTGTTCACGACCACGTGCAGGTCGCCGAACGCCTCGATCGCGGCATCGACGATGCGCCCCGCCGCGTGCCAGTCGGTGATGTCCTCGTAGTTGGCGATGGCCTTGCCGCCCGCCGCCTTGATTTCTGCAACCACCGCGTCAGCCGCGCTGGTATCCCGGCCTTCACCGCCCAGCGAGGTGCCGATGTCGTTGACCACCACGTTCGCGCCTTCCGCGCCGAAGGCCAGCGCATAGGCGCGGCCGAGGCCACCGGCGGCTCCGGTGATGATGACAGTGCGATTTTCGCAGATGCCCACTTGTATCTCCTGTGAAGTTCTTCAGCCGACCGGCAGCAGCAGGTGCTGCGAAAGGTCGCCGATGTAATCGAGCATGGAATAGTCGCGCGTAGCGAAGCGCCAGATGCCTTCCACGCGCTCAAACGTGTCGTGATAGCGCCCCGACGCGATGGCCTGGAGCGGCAGCTCCGGCGTCTGCTGGAACACTGTGTAGACCGACCGGCAGCTCGCCCTTCCCACCGCCTCGTCGATCTCGACAATCGGGTTGGTGATGACGTGGCGCGTGCGCGGCGTGCCGCAGGGGTGGATGCGCACGAAGGCCTGCCACTGTTCGAGCATGGGCGCCGCGCCCTCGACCACCGTGCCACCGCTGAGGGTGACGCGCGCATGTTCGAACATCGCGGCGACCTCCTCCAGCTTTCCTGCATCCATCAGTTCCGCGTAGCGATAGAGCAGGTTGGTGATGGCGGTTGCGGACCCCATGATGATCAGAGCCGCTCGATGATCGTGACGTTGGCCTGCCCGCCGCCTTCGCACATCGTCTGCAGGCCATAACGGCCGCCGGTGCGCTCCAGCGAATTGAGCAGCGTCGTCATCAGCTTGGCCCCGGTCGATCCGATCGGATGGCCCAGCGCAATCGCGCCGCCCTGAACGTTCACCTTCTCATGCGGGATATCGAGTTCCTTCATCCACGCCATCGGCACGGAGGCGAAGGCCTCGTTGCATTCGAACAGGTCTATGTCGGAAAGCTTCATGCCGGATTTCTGCATGGCATAGCGCGTGGCATTGATCGGCCCGGTCAGCATCCATACCGGATTGTCGGCGCGGACCGACATGTGGTGGATGCGCGCGCGCGGCTTGAGGTTGTGCTCCTTGAGTGCTCGCTCGCTCACGATCAGCAGCGCGGCTGCACAGTCGGAGTTCTGGCTTGCGTTGCCTGCCGTGATCCGCCCGCCCTCGCGCACGGGATTGAGCGAGGCGAGGCCTTCGAGCGTCGTGTTCGGACGGATCGTCTCGTCGCGGTCCAGCCCTTCGAGTGGCAAGATCTCGTTCTTGAACCAGCCCTGCTCGGTGGCATGCTGGGCGCGGCGGTGGCTTTCATAGGCGAAAGCGTCCATTTCCTCGCGGGTGATGGCCCACTTCTCGGCAATCATCTCGGCCGAGCGGATCTGGTTCACTTCTTCGTCGCCATAGCGCGCGTCCCAACCCTTGGCGCCAAGGAAAGGGCTTTCGAAGCCATAGGCGGCGCCTGCGGTCATCGCCGCCATGATCGGAATGCGGTTCATCGCCTGGCTGCCACCAGCCACGACAATGTCCTGCGTCCCGCTCATCACGCCCTGCGCGGCAAAGTGTACCGCCTGCTGCGCGCTGCCGCATTGGCGGTCGATGGTCACGCCCGGCACGTCCTCGGCAAGGCCGGCCACGAGCCAGGCGGTGCGGCCGATGTCGCCCGCCTGCCCGCCGATGGTCTCGGTGCAGCCCCACACCACGTCCTCGACCAGCGCCGGGTCGAAATCGTGCCGCGCCATCAGTTCGCGGATGGGATGCGCGGCAAGGTCGGCCGGGTGGAGGTGGGCAAGACTGCCCTTCTTGCGCCCGACAGGCGCGCGCACGGCGTCGACGATATAGGCTTCAGGCATGTTCTGTCTCGCGGGCAAAGGTCTGGTCGGCGCCAAGCGGCTGGGTGAAGATGCGCGTGGCAACGCGGCTGCGATGGAACGCGGGCGTGCCCCATGCCGCCTTCAGCGCCAGCGCACGCTTGAGGAACAGGTGGACGTCCACTTCCCACGAATAGCCCATCGCACCGTGCACCTGGATCGATGCCCGTGCGGCCTTTTCTGCCGCTTCCAGCGCCACGATCTTGGCCTCGGACACGCGCGCCCGCGAATGGACGTCAGCGTGTCCGATCTCGGCTGCAGCGGCGAGCACCACCGGCCGCGCGAACTCGATGGCGGTCTGCGCACTGGCAAGGTGATGCTTCACCGCCTGGTACGATCCGATCGGCTTGCCGAACTGCATGCGGTCCTTGGCATAGGCGACGGCGAGATCGACCGCCCGCTGCGCCAGCCCCAGCCCCTGCGCTGCTGCGAACAGCGAAGCGCGATCAAGCGCCAGCGTCCAGTCGGCAGGGCCGAGGTCCTCGGCCTTGCTCTCGTCCCATTCGATGCGGAACAGGCGGCGGAACGGATCGATGGTCTCGGCAGGGGTCAGTGACACCTGATCCGGCGTCACCAGATAGGCCCGCCCATCCTGCTCGATCAGGATCGCCGCCGCAACATCGGCATGGGCGACGACCGGATTGATCGCCGGAGCCACCGCGATGATCGCAGCCGGATCAGCCAGCGCCGGGTGTTCGGGCGCAAGGCTTGCCAGCAGCGGCGCACCAACGCCGGCGCTTTCGGCAAGCGGCTCGGGCAGTGCGACATAGCCTGCCTCGATGGCAATCAGCGCAAGGTCCAGCTCGGTCAGCCCCATGCCGCCCGCCGCTTCGGGCAGGAGCAGCAGCGTAAAGCCGTTCCCAGCGATCTGCGCCCAGCGCGCGGCGTCGAAGGCAACGCCCTGCTCCATCATCTTGTGCCAGTGATCCGGCGTGCAGGTATCGCCCAGCAGCGTCCGCGCCGTATCGGCAAACATCTGCTGTTCGTCGTTGAGGGTGAAGTCCATGTGCCCGTCCCTCCTCAGCGCGGCAGGCCGAGCATGCGCTCGGCAATGATGTTGCGCTGGATCTCGTTCGACCCGGCGTAGATCGGCCCAGCCAGCGAGAAGATGTAATCGTCCAGCCACTCGTGCTCGCCTGTGGGCGGCAGCAGTTCCGCCTCGGCCCCGAGGATCGCCAGCGCAGTCTCGTGTAGGTGGATGTCCATCTCCGACCAGAAGATCTTGTTGGTCGAAGCCTCCGGCCCGATCTTCGCGCCCGCCATCAGCCGCGATGCGGTCTGGTAGATGTTGAGCGCATAGGCCTCGGCATTTATGTGCGCCCGCACCACGTCCGCCTCCAGCGCTGGATCGCAACTCTCCTTGCGACTCTGCCACAGCGCTGCAAGAGCCGCGGCGGCTTCCTGAAACCGCGCCGGGCTGCGCAGCATCAAGCCGCGCTCGAACCCTGCGGTCGCCATGCAGATGTGCCAGCCCTGCCCCTCGTCGCCGAGGCGGTTGAAGGCAGGCACGCGCACGTTGTCGAGGAAGATCTCGGCAAAGCCGACGTGCCCGTTGATCTTGCGGATCGGATTGCGGGTCACGCCTTCCTGATCGAGCCGGAAAAAGATCAGGCTCATCCCCTTGTGGCGCTCGCTGCCCGGTTCACGGAACAGGCCGAAGGCCCAGTCGGCAAAGGCTGCGCGGCTCGACCAGATCTTGTGGCCGTTGAGCACGTATTCATCGCCCTCACGGACGGCTGTGGCGCGCACCCCGGCAAGGTCGGACCCCGCCTGCGGTTCGGACCATGCCTGCGCCCAGATTTCCTCGCCGCTCGCCATCGGCGGCAGGAAGCGCTGCTTCTGCTCGTGCGTGCCGAACTCCATCAGGGTTGGGCCGAGCAGGAAGATGCCGTTCTGGTTGACGCGGCCCGGAGCCCCGGCGCGGTAATACTCTTCCTCGAAGATCAGCCACTGGATCAGGTCGAGCCCGCGCCCGCCGTATTCCCTGGGCCAGGTCACCATGCCCCAGTCGCCGCTCTTGAGCGTCGCTTCCCACTGACGGTGCGCCTCGAAGCCCTCGCGCGTCGCGTCATAGTGCTCGAGCGGCGCCGTGGGCACGTGCGCTTCCAGCCACGCGCGGACTTCGGCGCGGAAAGCCTGCTGTTCGGGAGTATAGGTCAGGTCCATAGTCAGAACTTCGCCGCCTTGCCGGTTTCGACAAAGGCATCGCGCGCGCGCTGGCTGTCCTCGTGCATGTACATTTCCAGCGTGAAGCCCTGCTCCCAGCGATACCCGCGATCCACGTCGCGCGCCTCGAGGCCGTTGAGCGCTTCCTTGGCGATGACCAGCGCCTTGCGGCTCTTCGATGCGATCACGCTGCAAAAGGCGTGGGCCTCTGCCACCAGATCGGCACGCGGCACCACCTTCTCCACCGCGCCCAAGCGATAGGCCTCCTGCGCCGGGATGTTGCCGCCGGTGAAGAACGCCGCGCGCACCTTGTGCAGCGGCAGCATGCGCGACATGTGGCTCGCCCCGCCCATCGCGCCGCGATCGACCTCCGGCAGCGAGAAGAAGGCATCGTCCGCCGCGATGATCACGTCGCTTGCCCCGCAGATGCCGATGCCACCGCCGATCACGAACTTGTGCGCGGCCACCACCACCGGGATTTCCGCCTCGTGAATCGCCTTGAAGGTCAGGAAATTGCCGCGATTGAGCACGGTGATGCGTTCCGGGTGGGCCTGCATCTCCTTGATGTCGACGCCGCCGCAGAACCCGCGTGAGTCTTCCGCCGCGCGGATCAGCACGACATTGGCTTCGGGATCAGCCGCGGCCTTCTTGACGATGGCCGGAAGCGACATCCACGTCTCGCTGTCGAACGCGTTGACCGGCGGCACGTCGAACACGATCTCGGCGATGCGGTCCTTGACGGTAAGCGTGATCGGCATTGTTCTTCCCCTCAGGCCGCGCTGGCCGCAGCGGCGTTTGCACCGGGCACGCCAAGCGCAACCAGGCGCTGCTCGGCTTCGGCCATGATGCGTGTCACTAGTTCCTGGCAGGTTGGTATCTCGGATATGCGGCCACCGACCACGCCGGTCGCCATCACGCCGTTCTCGATGTCGCCATCGACCACGGCCTTCTGGATCAGCATCGGCATCGTCGCGGCCATCATTGCCTGCTTCAGGGGCACGTCGCCGTGACCGGTCATGCCCTTGGCCGCCTTGATGAAGTGCAGCCACGAAGCCCTAGTCTGGCGCTTCATTGCCGCGCCGGCCTCGAACGCGCGCAACCACATGGCCAATGAGCCAGACTTCTCGATGCGGTCCATCAGCCGCGTGCGCACCATGCGCTGCGGGATGCCGTCGAGCTTGGTTGTCACGATGATCTGGTCGGTTCCGGCCTTGAGATAGGCCGCCTTGGCGCTGTCGGGCACCGGGCTTTCCTGCGTCAGCAGGAAGCGCGTGCCCATCGCGATGCCGACCGCGCCATAGGCCAGCGCCGCCACCAGCCCGCGCCCATCGGCAAAGCCACCGCTGGCAATCACCGGCACCGTCACCGTATCGAGCACTTGCGGCAGCAGGATCGTCGTCGGCACCGAGCCGGTATGCCCGCCGCCCTCGCCGCCCTGAACGCTGATCATGTCGACGCCCAGCTCTTCCATCTTCCTGGCGTGCTTCACCGCGCCCACGGTGGGAATGCACAGGATGCCGGCGTCTTTGAACCGCCCGATCATCCTGGCATTGGGCCCGCGCCCGAAGCTGACCGCACGCACCTGCTCGGCATTGGCAAGGATCAGCTCGACGATCTGCTCCGCCCCGGGCTGGAACGAGTGAAAGTTCACCCCGAACGGCTTGTCAGTACCCTTGCGCACGGCAAGGATCTTGCTCCGGCATTCATCGGGCGTCATCACCGCCGCGCCAAGGAAGCCGAAGGCCCCTGCATTGCAGCTGCCGATGACAAGGCTCGGCTCTGCCACCCAGCCCATCGCGGTCTGGATGATCGGAGCCGTGCAGCCAAGGCGCTCGGTCAGGACGGTGTGAAGCGCGCTTGCCATCAGCCTTCGCCCGCGTCCTTCTTATTCGCCGCCGCGGCGGAAGTCCCGCTCACGCCCGCAATCGAATTGCCGGTGACGATGTCGTTCTGCGCATGGGCGAAGTGGTGCATGTGATAGACTGCGTCCATCGCCGCCCGCTTGCCGCGCAGTTCCTCGACGTGGTTGACCGATTGCTTGGTCAGCCAGTTGCCAAGACGGCCCTGCTTGGCGAGCTTGTTCGCCCAGGCCGCTGTCGCCTCGCGCAGTTCGGCGCGGGGCACCACCTTGTTGACCATACCGAAGCTGTAGGCGCGTGCGGCGGGCATCCGCTCGCCCAGCAACAGGAATTCCTTGGCCACGCGCGGCGGCAGTTCATAGGCATGGGCGAAGTATTCGACGCCGGGAATGCCCATCAGCGGATTGACCGGGTCCTGGAAGAACGCATCTTCCGAAGCGACGATGAGGTCGCACACCCAAGCCAGCATCAGCCCGCCCGCCACGCAGGCGCCCTGCACCATGGCGATGGTCGGCTTGGAGATGTCGCGCCAGCGGCGGCACATGCCCAGGTACTGCTCCTGCTCGCGGGTATAGAGCAGTTCGGCACCCGGCTTGTTGGTGTGCGGTGGGAACATCAGCCGCTTGTCGAACTCGTGGTGCAGGTCGCGCCCCGGCGTGCCGATGTCGTGGCCTGCCGAGAAGTGCTTGCCCTCGCCCGCCAGCACGATGGCGCGGACGTTGTCGTCCTGCACCGCGCGGTTGAAGGCATCGTCGAGCGCATAGGTCATCTGCCCGTTCTGGGCATTGTTGAACTGCGGCCGGTTCATCGTGATCCAGGCCACGCTATCGATCACTTCGTAACGGACGGGCTCTTCCGTCTCGTAGACGATGTCGACTTGCTTCGGCTCGACGAGGTCGGTCATGGTGTCATCTCCCTCAGGCAGCGGCGCGAATGGCGGGCGGGTTGTCCTTGAGCACCGAGGCGCGGACGTTGTGCGGATCGAGGCTGGCAATCACCGCCAGTTCCTCGGCCGTCGGCAGACGCGTCGTTTCGACGTTATCGGCCTGGCACAGCTCGAACCCGGTTGCCGCCTGCACTTCCTCGAAGGTCACGCCCGGATGAAGCGAGATCACGCGGATCGCGTAGTCGGGCCCGCCGAAGTCCATCACGCACAGGTTGGTGACGATCCGGCGCAGGTTCACGCCCGAGAAGTTGCCACCAGCCACGCGCTTGGCCGGATTGTATCCGACGCCCGAGATCATATCGACCTGAGGCACGAACACGCGCGGCCCATGCGCCGGGAAGAAGAACGAATTGGGGTGGTAGATCGTGTTGCCAGGAAAGCCGCGCACACCCAGCATCTGGGTCTTGGGCTTGTCGTAGGTCCCACCCATGTAGGACAGGTTGATCTGGCCGAAACGGTCAAGCTGCGTCGGCGTGACCATGGCATGACGCCGGCCCGACCACACCGCGCTGTCGAAGAAGCGCGAGAACGGCAGGTAGCCCGCCGGCTTGCGGTCGTCGTACTTGCGCGGGCCCAGCGGCACCGGCTGCTCGACCAGATAGGCCTCGCCGTCGGTCATCATCAGTTCGGGCGTGTGGGTCAGCTTGGCGAGGCCAGCCGCCACGCGCGGCACAGGGCCGACGCCGGTCGCCACGATTTCGCCATTGCCCCGGAACGCTTCCGAACAGGCGACGATGCACAGGTCTACAAGAGTGATGTCGCTCATCAGAAAATCGGCAGCGAGAGAGCCGCTACCGCCTCCTTTCCGCCAATGGATTCAAGATATTCGGCTTCCGAAGCGCCGACGAAGCGGCCTGCCACCGCCGACCAGTCGCCAGGATCGCGGGCGGCATCGGCGTAGGCTTTGAACGCCTTCATGTCCCAGCCATAGTGCGGGGGCATCGAGCTTGGATGCGCGCCGCAGGGCATTTCGACCACGCCCGACACGAAGCAGCGCTCGAACAGGTTGTCCTGCGCGCCTTCGGGGTAATGGTCCTCCATGCGGTCGACCAGTTCCTCGCAAGAGACGTAGGTCTTTGCCGCCGCCTTGGCGAACCACTCGTCGTAATAGACGTCGGCGCCGAACACCTGCACGTTGCCGCGCCAGTCGCTACGGTTCACATGGATCAGCGCTGCATCAAGCTTGAGCGCGGGCATCGCGATCAGCGTCTCGCCATCATCATAGGGCGACTGCACGGTCTTGAGCCCGCCCAGTTCGGCCAGATCGGTGCCCAGGCCGACCCGCGTCGGCAGGAACGGCAGGCCGAATGCGGCGGCCTTGAGGCCCCACTGGAACATGCCTTCGTCCAGCTCCAGCACCTGCAGCGCGCCGCTCTCGCGGGCTTTGCGGAACCACGGCTCCAGCGGGATCGCATCGAGGCTGACGAACGCGAAGACCAGCTTCCTGACTTTGCCCGCCGCGCAGAGCATGCCGACATCGGCGCCGCCATAGGCGACCACGGTGAGGTCCTTGAGGTCGGAGCGCATGATCTCGCGCACCAGCGCCATCGGCTTGCGCCGTGGGCCCCAGCCGCCGATGCCGATGGTCATGCCATCGGAAAGCTGCGCGACGATCTCCGCCGCGGTCATCCGTTTATCGAGGCTCACGCCTTTGCTCCCTGCTCGTCAAGCGCCTTCTGCCATGCCCAGACATGGCCCCATTCGCTGGGGATCAGGTGCGCGGTCGGTGTCCAGTTCGTGGGGTCAATCACCAGCGGATCGGCCCCGATCTCAATGTCGAAGCCCGACGGCGTCTGCATGTAGAAGCCGAAGGTCTGGTCGTTGACGTGGCGTCCGATCGAAGCGCTCTCGGGCACCTTGTTGAGGCGCATCCGGTCATGGCACTTGCCCACGTCGCTCTGCGTCTTCATCTCCAGCATCAGGTGGATGCAGGCCGAAGGCGGCACCGGCATCTCGGCAATGGCGACCGAGTGGTGTCGGCCATTGTCGGCATGCATGAAGGCAAAGCCCATACCCGGATCGTTGGGATCGTCGGAGAAGCGGAAGCGCGGGATGTCGGTGTCGCGGAAGCCGATGGCCTTGTAGAAGGCGTGCGCCTCGTCAAAGTTCGGCGTCGCAAACACGGCGTGCCCCATGCCCATGTCTCCGGTCACGAAGCCGCTCACGCCCACCGGCGAAACGAACGCCACGTCGTCGCGGACATCGCCGTGGAAGAACTCGAGGCCGTTGCCCGAAGGATCGCTCGTCGCAAAGAACGCCGCCACGCCGCGCGCCTTTGCTGCATCCGCATCGCCATCGACAATCTCGCGCCCCAGCCCGGCAATCGTCTCGCGCAGCGCGGCCAACTCCGCCGCATCGCCGACCTCGTAGGCTGCTGCAACAAGCCGGTCGCTCTCGCCACGTTCAACCCAGAAGCGGAACGGGCGGTCGTCGATCCGGTAGGCCGCCACGCCATCGCGCGGAGAATCCGCCCGCATCGTGCCGACCACCTGAGTCATGAAGTGGTCCCAGGCCTCCGCCCTGGCGGTTTCGATCCTGACATAGCCTAAAGCCTTTATGCCCATGGCCGTTTATCCTTTCACGAGGTCGAGGAAGTAGGGCCGCTCACCCCCGCCATCGACATTGATGCGTGCGCCGCTCACCCACGAGGCAAGGCTGGAGCTCAGCCACAGCACGGCACCGGCGATGTCTTTGCCGGTGCCCATGCGCTGCAGCGGCAGTGACTTGGCGACAGCGGCCTGCGCCGCCTCATCGCCATAGGTTTCCTCCGAAGTCTCGGTCTGCATAAGGCCGACGATGATCGCGTTCACGCGCACCCCGTCAGGGCCCCATTCCTGCGCAAGGCTCTGCGTCAGGCTCAGCAACCCGGCCTTGGCCGCGCCATAGGCCGCCGTCATGGGGAGGGCCGTATGCCCGATACGCTGGCGATGTTGACGATGCTGCCAGCCCCGGCCTTCGCCATGTGGGCATAGGCATATTGCGACATGTACATCGCCGAATGCAGGTTCAGCTTCACGATGGAGTCGAAGAAGCGCGGGCTCGCCGTGGCGGGGGCTTGCGGTGAACCACCGGCGTTATTGACGAGGATGTCCAGCCGCCCATGGCGTTCCACCACGCCATCGACCAGTGCCTGCGCCTGTTCGGGATCGCGGATGTCAGCCGCCCGGAACGTCAGGCCTTCGGGCAGATCGTCAGGCTCGGTTCGGCCGCACACTGTCACCGCAGCCCCGGCGCGCAGCAGGGCTTGCGCAATCTGCCGCCCCAGCCCGCGTGTGCCCCGGTGACGATCGCCACCTGGCCGCCCAAGTCAATGTGATCAGTGCCCTGCACCGCGGCTGCTCTCCCATCCCATGCCGCAGGTGCCGAAAGTTGCACCGCAGCAGATTCGAAATCGCCAATATCCAAAGGCGATTGCCTTTTCAATTGACGATTTGCGTATCCAATGCAATCTTAAATTACGAATGCGGCCCAGATTGACGCGAATAACGTCAAGCGGGCGTTCAAATGACAGCCACAGGCAGCGGACACTCCAGATCCGCGCACGGGCATGGGAGCGGAAGGCCGGAATGACAGGATATTCGCAGTATCGACCTTTGCCGATTACGCAGGTCGAAAAGTGGGATTTCGAGACTGACGTCGCCGTGATCGGCTTCGGCGCAACCGGGGCTTGCGCCGCGATCGAGGCCCGCGTTGCGGGTGCAGAGGTCCTGCTGTTCGAACGCAGTTCCGGCAGCGGCGGTGCCTCGGCGCTCTCCGGCGGCGAGATTTACGTTGGCGGCGGCACCGATGCACAGAAGGCCGCGGGATTTGACGATACGGTCGAGGATTTCACCGCCTATCTCAAACTGGCCGGCGGCCCCTGCGTCGATGAGGCCAAGTGCGAGATCTATGGCCGCGAGGCGCTGGCCCATTACCAGTGGCTCAAGGATCAGGGCGTGCCCTACCGCGGCAACTACCTGCCCGGCAAGGTGATCGAGCCGACCGACGATTCCACCCTGATCTGGTCGGGCAGCGAAGCCGCCGCGCCTTTTTACAAGAGCGCCAAGCCCGCCCCGCGCGGCCACGTCATCCAGCACATGGGCTGGGGCGGCGGGCGTCCGCTGGTCGACATCCTCGAGACACGCGCCCGCGATCTCGGCACCGAGATCCACGTCGATGCCCGCGCCGTCGCGCTCATCGTCGACGACACCCGCGTGGCGGGCGCGGTCGTGCGCATCGACAACAAGGATCGCTTCGTCCGCGCCCACAAGGGCGTCGTCCTTGCCACCGGCGGCTTCGTCTTCAACGAGGCAATGCGCCGCAAATACTGCCCCGAGAGCTTCCGCGTGAACAGCCCGATCGGCGACAAGGACGATGGCATCGGCATCGAACTCGGCGTCTCGGTCGGCGGCGATGCGATTCACATGGATCAGTTCTTCACCACCTGCCCATGGACCATTCCGGCCGAACAGGCCCACGGCGTCTTCGTCAACGTCGCCGGGCAGCGCTTCATCAACGAGGACTGCTACCACGGCCGCGTGAGCCGCTGCGCCGTCGACCAGCCGGGCGGCAAGGTCTACCTCTTGCTCGACAGCGCCCACTTCACCCAACCGCTCGACCTCGCCGGCATCACCATCGCAGGCACTGGCGAGACGTGGGAGGAGGTCGAAGCCGAACTCGAAATGCCCGCAGGCACGCTTTCGGCCACGATGCACTTCTACAACGAACGCGCCCGCAACGGCCGCGATCCCCTGTTCTACAAGCAGGCTCCGATCCTCACACCCCTCGACCAGTCGCCGTTCGTCGCGCTCGAGTGCAATTTCCAGACAAGCTACTTCAGCTTCTTTACCTTGGGCGGCCTCAAGACTTCGACAGACGGTGAAGTGCTCGGCCGCTCCGGCGCGCCGATCCCCGGACTCTACGCCGCAGGGCGCTGCACCTCGGGCCTGCCGGCATGGGGCCACGGCTATTCCTCTGGCCTGAGCCTTGCCGACTGCACCTTCTTCGGGCGTCAAGCCGGGCGCCGCGCCGCAAGAGGCTAGGTAGGCAAGCGCTTCGGGAAACTTCGCCCAAGCGCTTCCCTTCCGCGCAGATTTCTATAAGTCAGCACTTACATTTCCAAGGAAGCGTACAATGCTCAAAAAGGTCACCCTCAACAACACCGACCTCACCGTCAGCCGCCTGTGCTATGGCACGAACATGCTCGGGTGGATGCTCGACCAAGGTAAATCGAATGCGATTCTCGATGCATTCGCAGGCCTTGGCGGCAACTTCATCGACACCGCCCGCTCGTATGGGGACTGGATGCCGGACGCGCCCATCGGCGCGAGCGAGCGTGCGGTCGGCGCATGGCTCAAGACACAGAAGCGCCAGGATTTCGTCATCGCCACGAAGGGCGGCTTCTTCGACATGCGCGTGGGCGACTACCGCAACCGCGTGACGCCGGAAGACATTGCGGCCGATCTGATGCAGAGCCTCGACCACCTCGGCGTCGACACGATCGACCTCTATTTCCTGCACATGGACAACCCGGAAAGCCCGGTCGAACCGATCATCGATGCGCTGATCGCCCATCGCGAGGCAGGCCGCATCCGCCACTTCGCCGCCTCCAACTGGGCCGCTGACCGCATCACCGCTGCCAACGCCTATGCCGCGTCCATCGGCAAGGAAGGTTTCGTTGCCTCGGAGACGTTCTGGGGCCTCGCCGTGCCCGATGCCGTCGCAGCCGCGCAGCAAGGCTACCAGCATTACTACGAAGGCGAGTACGAAGGCCTTCACGCCGCCGGGCTGCCCATCATTGCCTATGCCGCGCAATCGGGCGGGTACTTCACCAAGCTCGCTTCCGGCTCGGTCAGCGAGCAGCTCGCCGCGCGCTACGCCAACCCCGCAAACGAGCGCCGACTCGCTGTGGCGCAATCGCTCGCGGCCAGGCACGGCGTCTCGATCAACGAGATCGCGTTGTCCTACTTGCTGAGCCAGCCCAACCAGACGGTCGCCATCTTCGGCGGCTCGTCGCCCGAGCAGATTGCAGACAGCGCCAAGGCCGATGCCCTGACCCTGTCGGCAGAGGAGCTGACCGCTCTGCGCGAAGCCTGACTTACGCCATCACCGCGCGCGCGCTGTCCACGGCGCGTCGCGCGCGCATTGCAGTAGTCTCGGTGCCAACGGCATGATTGCGCGGGATCTCGACGCTCACCGGGCACTCTTCCGGCAGCGCCCGCAAAAACCCCGCCACGTCAAAGTCCCCTTCGCCGCAGAGCATGCGCTCCGACGAAGCCTCTAACTCGGCATCGTCGAGCGCTGTTGCCGGTCCATCCGCAACCTGCCCGTAAAGCACATATCCTGGCGGAGCAGCTCGCAGTTCGGCCAGCGATCCACCTGACCGCATCAGATGCAGCAGGTCAACATTGACGCCGACCCTGCCCGGCCTCCCGATCTGCGTGACCAAATCCAGCGCCGCCGCGAGCGAGCCGACCTGGCTCGGTGGGTAGAACTCCACCGCGACGTTCAGACCGAAACTGCCAGCCAGATCGCAGAACTCTCCGAATTTTGCCAGGCGTCGCGTGGGATCGCGGTCATATAGAAGGGCATTGATCAGCCCGGCCCCCAGTTCAGCCGCGCATTCCATCGCCGGGACGAAGCCGGCGATCTCAGTCCTGCCGGTCAGCGTGAACGGATAGGCCAGATCAAGCGCGACGCCGAGATCGTCCATCACTCTGCGTAGTTCGACTCGAGCGGCGCCATCTGCATAGAGCTCAAACTTGGGCATCAATGGCAAAACGTCCATCGGTTCCATGAACAGGCACATGCCATCGCAGCCCGCGGCGCGCGCAGCCTGCGCAAGTTGGACCGGCGACGTATCGATGACCGTGATATGATCGAGCGCAAGATGCATCATGCCTAGCGCTTAGCTTCGATCGCACAGGCTTGCCACTACTCTGTCATGCGCAAACGTTATTCATACACTCACGTGACCGGCATCATGCGGAGCCTTGCGTGTAAAACCATGCGCATTTCAGTGTTAGTGCATACTCACAAAGGTTGCGGTCTGGCTGGACCCTTGATAGGATCTGGCCAAACACACTGCCTCGTCAGGCAAGACGGCGCAGCTTCCACGAGAGGATGGGCCGTAATGGCAACCACTGCACCCGAATCTGCCACATCCGTTATCTCCGATGGCGCCCTGTCGATGGGCCACCTTGCCCTGCATTACGGCACCCCGGAAGACGGCCCGCTCGCCGCGCGCCTGTTACAGATCGCAGGGCTGAAGGAAACGCAGGTTCTCCCGCTTCCCGGCGGTAACTTCTACCGCTTCGTCGTCTCGGGGAATCACTTCGCGCGCGGCGATGGCATCGTCTATCTTTCGTGTCTTCCTGAGCCCCAGCAGCAGCTGATCGCCGCCATCCACGCCGCCCTTCGCGTCGGCACCAATAACGAACACGATGCGGTAAAAGCTTACCGCGCGATGATGGCACAGGATTTCGAGGCGAGCTTCCACTTCGGCTTTCTCGTGGAATCACTTGAAGAACTGGAGAACATGGTTCTGACCCTGCAGGATCTGAACGCGAACGATCCTTCCTTCAGGGGCCGCCTGAACATCGGCATGAACCGCGCCCGCCGTGGCGACGATGCCGTCGACGCTCGTCTGGATGCGTCACCGGTCTTCGGCAAGGCCACGCGCTACGCCTATGGCGCAGCCGGGGTACAGGTCTTCGTCGAGACCGACCTGATGTGCGCAGGCCAGCTCGGCGAAAACATGTACCTCGAATTCGACTACGTTTTCCCCGACAAGCAGAGCCACATCCTGTCGGTGGTAGAACTCTGATCCTGCCAGCCGAGAGGTCAGGCGGCGGCAGGTTCCGCCGCCACCTCCCATTGCAGCCGCAGTGCGGTAAAGCCCATCACCGACCCGCCGAAGACAGAACCTGCAGGCTGTTCGTTCGCCAGCGAAAATTCCGGAATCCGCCGCAGCCACTGCTGCAGCGAAACCATCACCTCGCGCTTGGCCAGCACCGATCCGATGCAGCGGTGCGGCCCAACGCCGAACGTCAGGTGCACGTTCACTTCGCGGTCGAGGTCGATCACTTGCGGCGCCTTGAACACGCGCGGATCACGGTTGGCCACAGTGTTGGGCAGGACCACGCGGTCATTGCGGCGAAACTGCAACCCACGATATTCGCAATCGTGCGTCACGCGGCGAAACAGGTTCGAAACCGCGTTGATCCGCATCAGCTCCTCGATTCCGCGCAGGAAACCATCGGGATCGTCCAGCCGGTCGCGAAAGTGTTTCTGCGCTGCCGGCGTCGTGGCCAGATAGCGCCAGATATAGGCCATGGTGTTGGTCACTGTATCCAGTCCGGCCACGAACAGAAGGAACCCGCAGTTGAGGATATCCTCCCAGTTGTGCTGCGCGCCGTTCTCGTCCTGCGCCATCACGATCTGCGTGGCGATGTCGTTGCCCGGATTTCGCTCCTTCTCGCGGAACAGTTGGTCAAGCACGGCATAGATCTCACCAATGTTCAGCGCCCGCGCGGCCGGATCGGTGCTGCGGAAGAACGTGTTGGCGAGTGCCAGAAATTCGTCCAGCCGCTCTTCGGGCAGACCAAACAGGTAGAGGAATGTTCC
This sequence comes from Novosphingobium sp. THN1, assembly GCF_003454795.1. GTDB lineage: Bacteria > Pseudomonadota > Alphaproteobacteria > Sphingomonadales > Sphingomonadaceae > Novosphingobium. Next base: position 825,524 of record NZ_CP028348.1, on the reverse strand, counting down.
GGTCGGATAACGCTCCGCAAAGTCCGAGATGAAGTCGCAAGCGCCCCGCTCGGCAAAGCCGTCGATCAGCACCGCTGCGCGCCGCTCCAGCTCGTCGATCATCCCCCGCACTGCCGTCGGCGTGAACATTGGGGCGAGCAGGCGGCGGAACACGTTGTGCGCCGGCGGATCGACACCCTGCGGCTGAACTACCGGGAACGGCTCGATCGGCGGAACCGGGGTCTGGTAGGTCGAAAAGATCGAGTGGTCGCGATAGGCCTCAACGATATCCTCGTAGCGCAGGAACACCCAATGCCCGCCGTTGTGCGGGGTGTAGAAAATGTCCGGCACGCCGCGCCGAACCAGATCGTGCCAGATTTCGGCAGGGTCGGAAACGCCCTCGGGAATGTGGAACATGTCGAAGTCGACCATGCGCGCTGCCGGCACGTGATCGGGCGGCGAAGGCTGGAACAGCAGGGTCATGCTGCACCTTCCGCAGCAGCGGACTTCGCAACACGCAGCGCGCCTTCGGGGCAATTGCGCACGGCAAGGCGCGCCTTGTCCTCCAACGCGGCAGGCACTGTCTCCACCAAGATTACCACCTTGCCCTCCACGGCATCGGTTGCGAAAACCTCGGGGCACAGATCCTCGCAGCGAGCATGGCCCTGGCAGAGTGAATGGTTGGCTATGACTCGCATCGAGCGGTCTCCTCTCCCTTTCTGGCTAGACTGCAAGAGCACGCAAACCCAAGCCCTGCGAGCAAACCGAGGGCGACAGAACGCACCCTTCACGCCATCAACGTCATCACCCCAGACGGTCCATGTTGCGGCCATGCTGCACCAGCGGCACGATGCAACACGACAATTTCACTGGTGATCGTGAGAATATGGACAGGCTTGATTTCGACTTCGTGATCGTTGGTGGCGGCGTCGCGGGATGCATCCTTGCCAACCGTCTTTCCGCAGATCCACAGTGCCGTGTCGCCCTCATGGAAGCGGGGGCAAGGACAGCAGTCCTCTGATTGCTGCGCCTGGAGGATTGCTTCCGATCATGATGTCAGGCGCCTACGCCTGGCGCTACATGTCGGCACCGCAAGCCCATCTCGATGGCCGCGTGCTCTACCTGCCGCGGGGCAAGGTGCTGGGCGGCGGCTCCTCCATCAACGGCATGGCTTACGATCGCGGCTTCCACTCGGACTATGATCGCTGGGCGCAGGCCGGCAATCGCGGCTGGTCATTTGCCGATGTGCTGCCCTATTTCCGCAAGCTTGAAAGCTTCGGCCCGGTGCAGGACGAATGGCACGGGATCGACGGCCCGATCCAGGTCACCCGCGCCGGACAGGACCATCCTTTCGCCCAGGCTTTCCTCAAGGCGGGAGCGCAAGCCGGCTACCCGCTCACCAATGATCTCAACGGCGAAACTCGTGACGGTTTCGGCGCGGTCGATCTCACCGTCGGCAAGGGCCGCCGCTCCAGCGCTTCATCGGCCTACCTGCGGCCGGTGAGAAGGCGGTCAAACCTGACTGTCCTCACCAATGCCCAAACCCGCCGTGTGGTCTTCGACGGCACCCGCGCCACCGGCGTGGTATTCCGCCGCGACGGCAAAGACACGCTTGCCACCGCCACGCGCGAAGTCATCCTCTCGGCGGGCGCGATCAACACGCCGCAATTGCTGATGCTGTCCGGTATCGGCCCCGCCGCGCACCTTGCCGAACACGGCATCGCGCTGGTCCGCGATCTTCCCGGCGTCGGCCAGGGCCTGCAGGACCACCTCGCCGCGCATGTGAAATATCGCTCAACCAAACCGTGGTCGATGCTGCGCTTTCTCAACCCGTTGCGCGGCGCGCTGGCGATGGCGCAGTACCTCGCCTTGCGCACCGGCCCGCTGGCCGATCCCGGCATGTCGGTCGCCTGCATGGTCCGTTCCGATCCAGCGCTTGCCGAGCCCGACATCAAGATGTTGCTCGTTTCCGCCCTGTTCGGCCAGAATGGGCGCAAGATGGTGCCGATGCACGGGTTCTACGCCCATATCAATGTGGCGCGCCCGGAATCGCGAGGGCGCGTCATGCTCGCCAGTGCCGATCCCGATGCCCCGCCGGTGATCGATCAGAACTATAACGCCACTGAGAACGACCGCCGCGTCATGCGCGAAGGCGTGCGCATCGCCCGCCGCGTGTTCGCCCAGAGCGCGTTCGACGAGATGCGGGGTGAGGAACTCGCCCCCGGCGCGCAAATCCAGTCAGACGAGGAAATCGACACCTATATCCGCGCCCATGCCGAGGCCGATTACCATTCGACCAGCACCGCGCGCATGGGCTCCGATCCGATGGCGGTGGTGGACGATGCCTTGCGCGTCCACGGCATACAGTCGCTGCGCGTGGTCGATGCCTCGATCATGCCGCACCTGCCCGGCGGCAACACCGCAATTCCGGTGGCGATGATTGCCGAAAAGGCTGCCGACCTCATCCTTCAGAAGGTCTGATCCCATGAAAACCAGAGCAATGGTCTGCCACGCACCCGGCGCCCCGCTGGTCGAGGAACTGCTCGATCTCTCGCCGCCCGGCCCCGGCGACGTGCTGATCGAGATCATGGCCAGTGGTCTGTGCCACACCGACCTCAGCCAGATCGAAGGCAAGGCGGCGCCCTACCCCTTCCCGGTCGTCGTCGGCCATGAAGGCGCAGGGATCGTCCGTGAAGTCGGCGCCGAGGTCACCTCGGTCAAGGTCGGCGACCATGTGATCCCGGTCGGCATCGGTGAATGCGGCACATGCGGCAACTGCAGGTCGGGCAAGACCAACCTGTGCGAAGCCTTCCTCGGCGACATCGCCCTCCAGCCCAGCCCATTCTCGCTCAACGGCAAGCCGGTCTCGGCCTACTCGGGCGTGGGCAGCCTCGCACAGTTCATCGTCACGGCTGAGCGCAACGTTGCGGTAATCCGCCAGGATGTGCCCTTCCACCTCGCCTGCACCGCCGGATGCTGCGTAGCCACAGGGGTCGGCGCGGTGATCAACACCGCGCACGTCGAAAGCGGCGCGACCGTCGCCGTGTTCGGGCTCGGCGGCATCGGCCTTAACGTGGTGCAAGGCGCGCGTCTTGCCGGAGCCTCGCGCATCATCGGCGTCGATATCAACCTCTTGCGCCACGAACAGGGCCAGCGCTTCGGCCTCACCGACTTCATTGATGCGCGTGAGAGCGACCCTGTCGCCGCGATCCAGACGCTGACCGGAGGCGGTGTCGACTACGCCTTCGAATGCGCCGGCAACGTCAAGCTGATGGGTCAGGCGTTCGAATCCACTCGCATCGGCTGGGGCTGCACCGTCGTCCTCGGCGTGCCGCCGGATGGCCAGGCGATGGAGTTGATCCCCTTCCAGCTGCAGCTCGGGCGGCGGGTGCAAGGTTCGTTCATGGGCAACATCAAGGGGCGCAGCCAGCTGCCCGGACTGCTCGATCATTTTGCCGCCGGTCGCCTCAACCTGGCCGATCTCGTCACCCACCGCCTGCCGATGCGCGAGGTCAACGAGGGCTTTGATCTGATGCGGCGCGGGGAGTCGTTGCGAGCGGTGGTCGCATTCTGATTTGTGTTTGCATTATCAGGGCCATGATGACAAAACATCCAGAATTGCGAAGCTAATAGCGCAATTTATTACGCATGACACAAATTAGCCCCTGTGAGAGGTCAGATCGACATGGCAACTGCCGCCACCCGCTCCACCCCGGTGTTCGACCGCGAAACCCTGCTTGCTGCCGCGCGCGAACGTACTGGACTGTCGGACTTCGGCGACGCCTGGTTCTTCGAACCGATGGACCACTACTTCGCCGCCGCCAATGCCGAGGGCAAGCTGACCGAGGCAGGGTTTGCCGGGCAGACCGAATCGATCCTCAAGGGCCTCGCCAGCCGGTTGCGGATGGTCGAGGACATCAAGCGCCACCCCGAAATCCTTGACGAGGAGGTCGAAGTCGCCGCGATCATCCTCGGCCTGCCGCGCACCGGCAGCACGATCTTCCACCGCCTGCTGGCCAGCGCGCCGGGCATGACCGCGATCCGCTGGTACGAGGCGCAGAACTACGCTCCGCTCCCCGGCGACGAACCCGGCAATCCCAAGGCTCGCCGTGCCTATGCCGAGGCGATGATCGAGGGCTGGCTCAACCTCTCGCCCGAACTCGCCTCGATCCACCCGCTCGATCCCGATGCGCCGGACGAGGAGATCATCATCCTCGGCCAGCTGTTCATCACCACCATGGTCGAGGCGATGACCTTCATCCCCTCGTTCGCCAAGTGGCTCAACGGCTATGACCAGGCCAAGGGCTACGAGGATCTCAAGACGATCCTGAAGTACCTGCAGTGGCAGGACCCGACGCGGCGCGGGAAGAAATGGATCCTGAAAAGCCCGCAGAACCTGCCCTATACCGAGGTGATCGCCAATGCCTTTCCCAAGGCGGTGCTGGTGATGACCCACCGCGATCCGCTGGAAGTCGTGCCCAGCTACGTCAGCATGGAGGCCGCGCTCTACAAGCTGAACTCGGTCCATTCCGACGAGGCGGTGGGCGCATTCTGGTTTCCCCGCCTTGCCGAATGGATGCACCGTTTCGAGGAGGCCCGCGCCCGCATTGGCGAGGACCGCTTCATCGACATCGACTACCGCGAGGTGGCCCGGGAGCCGCTCAAGCAGGCGCAGCGCGTCCTGGCCCACATCGGCGTGCCGCTCGACGACAAGATCGAGGCCGCGCTCACCGAGTTCATGGCCGGTAACAAGCGCGAACAGCGCCCGATGCACGATTACTCGCTCGAACGCTTCGGCCTGAACGAGGCCGACGTGCGCGAAGCCTTTGCCTCGTACCGGGCGCGCTACATCAGCTGACGTGGTGTTCCCGGAATGTTTCCCCGGGGAAACATCCAACACGTGAAAGCCTGATCAGCATGACTGACGATACGCCGAAGATCCTCGCGCAGGTTGAGACTCCGCTGGGCCAGGCGGAGATCGTGGAGTGGCGCTGGCCGGGCATGCTCGATTTCACACGGCGCGAAGAGGCGCTGATGGTCGAGATGTCGATCCCGCCGACTTCAGCCGACGCATCGGCGTGCCTGCCCGAACTGGACGACGAGCGCCACTGCTTCATGGGCACGCTATTCGTGCGCTGGCCCGGCGTGCTGGTCACCGGGCGGGCCGAGGCGGGGCTCATACGTGTGGTGCGCTGCGTGTTCACAGCGGAGGAAACTCAGCGTTTCAAATCACTTCGATCTGATCCAGACCTTGCCTTTCTGCAAGGCATGCTCGCTTTGTCGAGCGAGACCATGCGCAGCCTGTTCGGGCTGTTAAAGCGCGAACTCGAACAGACGGAACCCTCGCTGCGGGCAGTGTCGTCCCTCGTTGATCTGATCGCGATCCAAACCGAGCGCGTCATCCTGCGGGACAGCGCACCCTCGGTCTCGGGCCGCCTTGCTCCGTGGCAATTCCGCCGCATCCGCCAGCGTCTGTCTGCGCGGGGACCGGTGCCGTCTCTGGCAGAGCTTGCCAGGCTCTGCGGCATCAGCCCGCGCCATCTGCAGCGGCAGTTTCACGCCCTTACCGGACGGACCGTCGCGGACTATATCGAGACTACTCGAATGGAACAGGCGAAGGATTTGCTTGGTGGTAGCGGCCAGCCGGTCAAGGCGGTGGCCGAGGCCTGTGGCTTTGCCCACCCCAACAGCTTCCGCCGGGCATTCCAGCGTTCCACCGGGATGACACCGCGGGCTTGGCGACAAGCTTCAGGCCAACGGCATACTATTTCCTGAAATCAAGCCACTTGCATCACCTCGCCCTTGCCACGAAGCGTCACGTGCGAACCGTTGACCCGCGCTTGAAATTCGGCGGCCTGAGCACGTGGGTGGAAGAACTGACGGTACCAGATGCGGCCCTTGTGGAACGGGCCATCATCGGGGATCTGCAACACGCTGATCGCCGGTTCCTTGTGCTGCCATAGTTCGAAGTCCTGGGCGAAGGCGGCGAGTCCGGATTCGTGGTAGGCACGGGCGATGGCCGCTTCCTCGCAGGTTGGCTGGTGGTTGTCGGCGGTCTTGGCCATGACCGCGAACCACACACGCACCTCGCCATCCTTGACCGGCGTGTTGCAGATCATCATCAGCGAGGGGTGCTTGCCCTCCATCCGGCACAGCAGGATGCCGGGGCCGGTGTACCAGGTGTCGGTCTCGAGCAGCGCTTCGCTGTCGACCAGCGTGCGGTGGCCCGAACCGAAGCGTTGGCGCATGATCGGACCGTCATAGACATTCTCGAAATAGACCGTGCCGGTGCTGCCGTGGACAGGCGCGAAGTGCGCAATGTCTGACATGTTGTCTAGGATTTCCTGCGGGTGGATCGGCAGGGTGCCCAAGTGATCGGGCGTCCAGCGCACCCAGCCCTCGCCCGTGCGATCCCACTCTGACAGCGCAGGCAGATCGAAGTCCGGCGCGCCGCCTTCCATGTCGTGCCACATGAAGATGCAGCCGGCGCGCTCCTCCACGGTGTACGATTTGAGGCATGCGGACTTGGGGATGCCGTGCGTGGAATAGGGGATGTCGTCGCACTGCCCATTGGAGTTGTAGCGCCAGCCGTGCGCCGGGCAGCGGATCGAATCGCCCTCCACCTGCATCCCGTCGCGCACGATGTACGACGTGGTGTTCTTCGCGATGTGCACCCGCATGTGCGGGCAGAAGGCGTCGAGCAGGATCGGCCGGCCGCTGCCTTTGCCGCGGTAGAGCACCATTTCCTTGCCGAAGAAATGCACCGCTTGAGGGGTGGACGAAACGTCCGCTGCAACGGCGATCATGAACCAGCCGCGCGGAAAGGCATTGGGGCCAAGCCCGTAGTCTGCCGTGGTTGCCATGGGATCAGCCCATCTCAGATGAAGCTGTCGGCGTTGGGCGCGCCAAGCAGGACGTTGCCGAAATTGCGGCCGACCTTGGCCGGGTTGTTGGCGACATGGGTGCGGCCGGCATGGATATCGCAGAAGATCCGGGCGATAGGTCTTCCGCGGAAGATCCCTTCCGCGCCCGAGGCATGGAAGATGCGGCTGATCAGTTCGGCACAGCGGCCCGAAACCTGCGCCGACTGGTATCGATAGGTCAGCCGCGTCTCGACATCGGCGGCCTGTCCGGCGCGGGCGCAGGCGTTGAGGTGGTCGAAGTTGCGGTTCAGCGTTGCCTTCATCTCGTCGATTGCGGCGGCAGTCTCGGCGATCAGTTCCAGCGTTGCCGGGTCCTGCGCCGCGCTGGAGGCATCGTTGTGCGAAACGCGCTTGGCCCCTGCGTCGCGATAGATATCCAGCGCGCCCTGCAGCGCGCCGATCGAGGACGAGGAAACGGCGCGGACGAAGACCTGGCCGAACGGCAGCTTGAACAGCGGTGCGTCGTTGACCTTGAGGCCGGGGCTGGTCACCGCGAAGCCGTCCTTGGAGCGGTGGACGCGGTAGGCAGGCACGTAGACGTCCTTCACCGTCACGTCATGGCTGCCAGTCGCGCCGAGGCCGATGGTGTCCCACACCGGCAGCACGGTGAAATCCTTGCGCGGGATCAGGAAGGTGACGAAATCGGGCTTGCCGGTTTCGGGGGCGATCAGCTGGCCACCGAGGAACGCCCATTCGCAATGGTCCACGCCGCTGGAAAATCCCCAGTGCCCGGTGACGCGATAGCCACCTTCGACGGGCGTTGCCTTGCCCTTGGGCATGTAGGAGGAGGAGATCAGCGTGGTCGGGTCGGAACCCCAGACGTCCTCTTGCGCGCGGGCATCGAACAGGGCGAGTTGCCAGTTGTGCACCGCGACGACGCCGAGCACCCAGGCCGAGGACATGCAGCCTTCGGCCACTTTCATCTGCACCGCATAGAAGGTCTGCGGGTCCATCTCGTAGCCGCCATAGCGGCGCGGCTGGAGGATCTTGAAGAAACCTGCGTCCTGAAAATCGCGGATGGTCTCATCGGGCAGGCGACACAGCCGGTCGGCCTCGTCGGCGCGGGCGCGCAGGGCCGGGATCAATGCCTCGGCGCGGGCGACAAGCTCGGCTTCGGTCGGCATGGTCAACGCTGGTTGAGCAAGGGTCATTGTCCGTCTCCTCGTTCTGCATTTCAGGCAGCTGCAGCCAGCTGGGCCTTTTCATCGACACCGAAGCCCACGCTGAAATCGTGGCCCCACAGACTCACCTCAGTGAATTCGAACTCGCTGTGCGTGTCCCAATCGAGCTGCAGGCCGCCAAACCCGTATTCGAGCGCGAAGCCGCCCGGCGTGGCGACATAGAAGCTGGTCATGCGGTCGTTGGTGTGTTTGCCCAGTGTCGCCATCAACCGCGCGCCGGAGCTGAGCATGCGATCGTAGGCGCGGCCTACTTCGTCGAGATCGGGAACTTCGACCATCATGTGCACGCAGCCCGCTGGTACTTCGGCTTCGAACAGGGCCAGACTGTGGTGGCGGGCATTGGCGCAGTGCATGAAGTCTATGCGCATCGCCGGGCCTTCGGGGCCGAGGGGACGGTGGACCATGAAATCGGACACTCCGAAGCCAAGCACGTCGATCAGGAAATCGCGGGTTGCATCGATCTGGGGCGCAGGCAGCACTACGTGGCCGAAGCCGAGATCGCCGGTCACGAAGCCGCGCACCGCCTGCGGGGAAACGAAGCGGGAGAAATCGGAGATTGCCCCGCAGCAAATTTCATGGCGATTGCCTGCAGGATCGCGGAACCACGCCATCTCGGCGACGTGCCGCAGAGCGCGTTCTGCAGGCGTGGATGCGGTTACCGCGATGTCCTTGGCGGCGAGTTCCGTAAGCGCGGCATCGAACTGGCGGCGCGTGCGCAATTCCCAACCGCTGGCAAAGTAGCAGTCAGCCTGCCCTTTCTCGACAAAGATCCGCCCGGCACGTTCGTCCATGCGCAGAGCGAGGCCGCCGGGCAAATCATGCGCGGAAAAGCCAGCGAAGTCCTCGCCGAAACGCGACCACGCGGGCAAGCTTGTCGCTTTGACGACGCTGTAGGCAAGGCCCGCGATATCCATTTCCTGCTCTCCTCGTCCCGCTGCTGCTGACTGGCGCAGAGTGGCAGGAAGCGGGAGGACGGAAATTGATGATTATCAAATATGCGTAATAGATATCGCATTCTGATACGCATGGGTGGCAATAATCGGCTCTTTTTGTCGATATGGTAATGCTTATTGCCTTTGGAAATGACGCATATGACTTGCAAGATTCCCGATCGGTCGATACCCTTGCCTCAAAACATGGGAGACAAAGGATGATCACGCAGGCTGATCTGCTGATTCGTGGCGGGTTGATCGTCGATGGGTCAGGCAGCGAGACCTTCGTCGGCGACGTTGCCGTGCGCGGCGACGAGATCATCCACGTTGGTGGTGCGTTCTCCGGCAGCGCCAGGGAAACCATCGATGCCACCGGCTGCATCGTCACCCCCGGTTTCGTCGACATCCATACCCATTATGACGGGCAGGCGATCTGGTCCGATACGCTGTCGCCCAGTTCAGCGCATGGCGTGACCACGGCGGTCCTGGGCAATTGCGGCGTCGGCTTTGCGCCGTGTCGCCAATCCGATCACGAAGCGCTGATCCGCCTGATGGAGGGCGTCGAGGACATTCCCGACGTGGTAATGGCCGAGGGCCTGCCGTGGGACTGGGAGACCTTCCCCGAATACCTCGACGCGCTTGCCCGCCGACCGCGCGATATCGACGTCGCCTGCCTCCTGCCACACAGCCCTTGCGCGTGTGGGTCATGGGCGGACGGGCCATCGCGCGAGAAGCTGCAACGGAAGACGACCTTGCCTTGATGCGCGCCATCGCACGCGAGGCGATGGACGCCGGGGCCATCGGCTTTGCCACGTCACGGCTCAATATCCACCGCACCAAGGCGGGCGACCTGATCCCGACCTTCGGCGCCGATACGCACGAACTCATTGCGATCACCGAGGCCCTGGCCGATGCCGGCACCGGCGTGTTCCAGGCCGTGCTCGATGCCCCGTTCGAAACGTGGGAGAGCGAAATGGGACGGCTCATCGCCGTCACCCGCGCCTCGGGCCGCCCGTCGACGTTCACGCTCGGCCTCGTCAACCACGGCCGTCCAAACTGGGAGGATGCCCTCCATCTGGTTGATCAGGCGCGCGCCGAAGGGCTCGAGATCTGGCCGCAGGTCCTGCCGCGTCCGATCGGCATGGTTTCGGGCTGGGCGCTGTCGACCCATCCGTTCTGCCTGTGCCCTTCCTACCAGCCGCTCGCCAGCCTGCCGCTCGACCAGCAGCTTGAACGCCTGCGTGATCCCGCATTCCGGGAGCAGCTGATCGGTGAGATGCCGCAGGAGGGCCACCCGCTGGCCATGCTTACCCGCATCTGGGACTGGATGTTCCCGTTCGGCGATCCCCCGCAGTACGAACCTTCGACCGAGAACAGCATCGGTGCCCTGGCCCGCACGCAAGGGCGCACGCCCGAGGAAGTTGCCTATGACGTGCTGATGGAGCGCGACGGCACCGGCATGATCCTCAATACGCTGGGCAACTTCCACGAAGGCAGGCTCGATGCCCTGCTCGGCCTGATGCGGCGCGAGGATACCGTGACCGGCCTTGGCGATGGCGGTGCGCACTATTCGGCGATCTGCGATGCCAGCTACCCGACCTTCATGCTGACCTGGTGGGTGCGCGATCGCGACGGCGAACGCATGAGCCTGGCCGAGGCAGTGAAGATGCTGTCGTCGCGCCCGGCTCGCGTCGTCGGCCTCGAAGACCGCGGCCTGCTGCGCACCGGCTACAAGGCCGATCTCAACGTGATCGACATCGACCGGCTGACGCTTCACGCACCGGTGGTGCGCCACGATCTGCCGGGCGGCGGGCGCAGGCTTGACCAGACGGCGAGCGGATACCGCGCCACCGTCGTCAGCGGACAAGTCATCCGTCGCGATGACCAGCCAACCGCACTGCGGCCGGGCCAGGTGGTTCGCGGCATGCAGAAGGCGCGTGTGGCCGAAATGCTCTGAGCGCGCTTGGCACGATGCCAGACCGGTGACGCAAGCCGGCAGGAGGGAGAGGAACGGCCAATGAACGCGCCAGCAGGGTTACCCGAAACGATGCTCTCCGCCCGGGTCCATGGGCCGCGCAACGTGCGGCTCGACGAGATTGCAGTCCCTGCGCCCGGGCCCGGCGAGGCACTGGTCAGGATCGGCGCCTGCGGCATCTGCGGCAGCGATCTTGGCTATATCGCGCAGGGCGGGCTGGGCGGGGTGGAGCCGCTGAAAGCGCCGCTGCCGATCGGCCACGAATGTGCGGGCGCCGTCGTGGCTGTTGGCGATGGAGTGCGCGGTGTTTCCCCGGGAATGCGCGTCGCAATCAATCCGGACCGTGCTTATATCGGCGGCGGCGGGCCCGACGGCGCGATGGCGCCGTTCCTGCGCGTCCAAGGCGCCGAGATCGGCGAGACGCTGTTTGCGCTGCCTGACGGATTGTCGTTTGCCCACGCCTCGCTGGCCGAGCCGCTGTCGGTCGGCCTGCATGGCTTGCGCGTCGCCAATGCCTGCGCGACGGACCGGATCGCGATCATCGGCGCGGGTCCCATCGGCTTGTGCACGCTGGTTATGGCGCAGCATCTGGGCGCGCGGAACATCGCAATTTTTGATCGCGTGCCCGAGCGGCTGGAGCGGGCTCGCGCCTTGGGCGCCGGGCTGGCCATCAACGTTGCCGAGAAAAGCCTGCCCGATGCGCTGGGGCGCTTCCATGGCGCAGGCGAACGCTTTGGCGCGCCGTTTGTCGGCACCGATGTCTTCTTCGATTGTGCAGGTTCGGCAGCAGCACTGGCCGAGGTGGTTTCGGTCGCCAAGTACCGGGCGCGGATCTGCGTAATCGCCCTGCACCACAAGCCGCTCGCGCTCGACCTGTGGCGCGTCATGGCCAACGAGCTTTCGCTGAGCGGCTCGATCGCCGATGCCCGGGCGGCCGAATTCGGCGAGGCGATTGCCATGCTGGCCGAAGGCGGATGCGATCTGTCTGCGCTGGTGAGCCACGCCTACGACTTTTCCCGTTTTCACGAGGCGCTGGAGATGGCCGCCGATCCGGCCCGCTCGGCCAAGGTCGTCCTCACTTTCGGCGAAGGAGTGTGACCGTGGCCGCTCCCCTGATCCACATCGACGACATGGCCGATCCGGAGGTGACGCCCGAGCTTGCCGCGTGGCGCGCGGGCCCGCCCGACTTCCCCTGTCCGATGAGTGCCGATGAGGTGCTGGCCAGCGCCTGCGCCGCAACCGGGCTTGAGGATTTCGGCGAGGACACCGGCTTTCGCCAGCGGCTCGGGGTGATCCTCGATGCGCTTTATGCTGACGCCGGCCTTACCCGCGGCGGGCAGGTGTTCGTATTAGGCCAGGCCGTGCGGGCCATGGCCAACCGGCTGCGGATCGAGGATCTGGTCAAGCGTCATCCCGAGATCCTCGACATGCCGGTGGAGCGCCCGATCTTCATTGCCGGCCTGCCGCGTTCGGGCACAACGCATCTGGTCAATTGGCTGTCGCGCGATGACCGGCTCAATTCGTTGACGCTGTGGGAATCGGAGGAGCCGGTACCGGCCGCACCGCTTACCCCCGGCGAAGAAGACCCGCGCATTGCCCGCTCCGCCGCGTATTGGGGCGCGTTCGGCGCGCTGGTGCCGCACATGGCCGCAATGCACGAGATGGCGCCGCACGACATCCACGAAGACAACGAACTGCTGTTCATGGACATGAACTGCTACAACTGGGAATTCTCCGCCCGCCTGCCCGACTGGACCGACCACTACCTCGCACACGACCGCACCGTGTCCTACGCCTACGAGAAGAAGGTGCTGCAGGTTCTCGCCTGGCAAAGGGGCGAACGCGGCAAGCGGCGCTGGCTCCTCAAATCGCCACAGCACATGGAAAACCTTGCCGCGATCAAGGCGGTGTTTCCCGATGCGACAATGGTGGTGACCCACCGTGACCCGGTTGATGTGCTGCGCTCACTGACCACCATGCTCGGCTATTCGGACCGCACCCGCAGGAGCCGCATCGATCCCCCTGCGCTGGCCGCGCTCTGGGCCGGCCGGATAGAGAAGCTGCTGCGCGAGTGCGTGGCCCAGCGTGACGCCTTCGGTCCGGACCAGTCGCTAGACGTACTGTTCCATGAATACATGGCCGATCAGGAAGGCACCGCCCGGCGCATCTACCGCCTCGCCGGGCTAGACCTCTCGCCCGAGACCGAGGCCCGGCTGCTGGGCTATCTCGCCGAGAACCCCCGCCATGCCCACGGTAAGGTCGTCTACGATCTGGAGGGGGTGTTCGCCATGGACACGGCTTCGCTGCGCGAGCGCTTTTCCTTTTACTATCAGCGCTTTGCAGTAAAGCAGGAGAACTGACATGGACCCCGCCGAAACCGCGCGACAGCGCCTGATCTCCGGCCGGGCCTGGGACGACTTCTGCGATACGCTCAAGGTCGCCGGTCGCCATATCGAAAGCTTCGCCAGCCCGCTATCCGATCTCGACCGCGCCGAATGGTACCGCTTCATGAGCCGGCTGGCGCGTTCCAGCATGGAGCGCCTGATCGAGAATGCCGAGCCGACCCGCCCCCGCCTGCGCGACATGGTGTGGCGGCAATCGATCAACGTGCAGACCGTCGATCAGGACCACCTGATGTGCCAGTTCGACGAAGCGCGCGACTACGTGATCACCGGCACGCGCGGAACGATCCCCTACTTCGTGATGGCGCTGTGCACCTGCCCCGCGCCGGATTTGCCGGGCGCGCAGGATTGGGCGGCGCAGGGCGTCGCCGGTCTCGAACGGTTCGATCCGTCCAACCTCAAGACCACCGGCTTCCTCCATTCGCGCCAGATCCGGTTCGAGGACGACGGCTCTTTCGAGGTCGTGCTTTCGCAGAACGATCCGGGGGAGGGTCGCAACTGGCTGCGTCTAGCGCCCGAAACCAACTGCATCCTGATCCGCCTCGTGTGGTCGGACCGCAGCAGCGAGCGCGCGCCGGTGATGACCATTGCGCGCACCGACAATGCCCCGCCCGAGCCTGTCAACCCTGCGCTGATTGCCGACAATCTCGCGTGGACCGCGCAGGCGGTGCTTGGCTATGCCGAACTGGTGCGCAACTGGTGGGAGGGTACGCAGGGCAATTTCTCGGACAGGCTCAACCGCCTCGATTACAGCCGCGCGCAGTACCTCTCCAATGGCGGCGTGCCCGACAGACACGTGGCGTTCGGCGGGTGGGAGAAGGGGCTGGACGAGGCGCTCGTCCTCGAATTCACGCCGCCGCCGTGCGAGTACTGGAACTTCCAGTTGTGCAACGTGTGGCAGGAGAATCTCGACACCTTCGAGGACGGCAACGGCTGGATCAGCAACTATCGCCACAAGGCCGAACCCGATGGCCGCGTGCGCGTGGTGATCGCAGAACGTGACCTTGGCATCGGTGGCAACTGGATCGACAGCTATGGCCACGAACGCGGCATCTGGGGCCTGCGCTTCGTCCTGACCGAGGTGACCGCGCCGGTCGCGCTGTGGCGCCTGCCGCTGGCGGTGCTGGAGGCCAAGGGACTGGGCGCGCTCGATCCGCAGACCGCGATTGCCACCGGACAGTTCGTGGACTGATGGCGATGACGCGCGCGCTCACAACCGCAGACCTCGTGCTGTCCTCGCCACCGGTCTCGCGCTTTCCCTTGCTCGAACGGCTGGCCCCCTTTGCGGCGGCAGGATTTCACGGCATTTCGATCCAGCCGGGCGACGTCTGGGCGCTCGAAGCGCAAGGCATGAGCGCGGCTGAAATCGCTGGCCGGATTGCGGATGCAGGGCTGGTCATCACAGAAATGGACTGCACCGCTTGCTGGATGGAGCACCAGACGCGGACGGAACAGGCGGGGGGCCTGACCGCGTTCCTGCGCCAGCTGACGCCTGAGCCGATCATTGCCACGGCGGCGCGGGTGGGGGCGCAGTCGGTCTCGGCCATCGATCTGTCGGTCGAGCCCGCTTCGCTGGATGAGGCGGCCGAAGGTTTCGCCCGGTTATGCACGATGGCGGCAGACCACGGCCTGAAGGCGCAGATCGAGTTTCTCCCCGTCGGCGGCATCCGTTCGCTGGGCGAGGCCCTGCGCGTGGTCGAGGCGGCGGGCTGTGGCAACGGCGGAATCACGCTTGACGCGTGGCATTTCTTTCGCAGCGGATCGACGCTTGAGGAACTGGCCGAGGTTCTTGGCGAGCGCATCCACGCGGTGCAGTTGTGCGATGCCCCGGCGCATGCCTCGGCCGACCTCGGGTCCGAACTGATGACCGCCCGCCTCCTGCCCGGCGAGGGCGAGCTCGACGTCATCGGCCTGGTCTGCACGCTCGATGCCATCGGCTGCACCGCGCCAGCCGGAGTCGAAGTGTTCAACACTCGGCAGGACACGATGCCCTTGGCCGAGATCGCCCGCGATTGGGCGCGATCGACCCATTCCCTTCTGGCCACGGCGAGGACTGCAGCATGAGCGAGACACCCCTCGGCGCCGTGGTGGTCGGCACCGGCTTTGGCCTGTTCACCCATGTCCGTGCTCTGCGCGATGCTGGGTTCGAGGTGCGCGCCATCGTCGGCCGCGATCTCGAGAAGACCCGCACCCGCGCCGCGCCGCTTGGCATTCCGCTGGCCGCCAACGATTTGGCGCAAGTGCTCGCGGACGATCCGGCCATCCGCCTCGTCACCGTCGCTACGCCGCCGCATGCGCATTACGCTCCGGTCATGCAGGCCATCGCGGCAGGACGCGCGGTAATGTGCGAGAAGCCCTTCGCCCGCGATCTGGTGCAGGCGCGCGAGATGCTGACAGCGGCAGAGACGGCAGGAGTCGTCCACGCGCTCGGCGCGGAGTTCCGCTTCGATTCCGCGCAAGCGCTGCTGACCCGCATGGTGCAATCGGGTGCCATCGGTGAGCCGCTGATGTTCCATCGTATCTACCAGCAGCCCGGTGGTGACCCTAACGAGCCGCTTGCCGACTGGTGGCTCGACGCGGGAAAGGGCGGCGGCTTCCTTGGCGCGTTCGGCACGCACATGATCGATCAGGCGCGGGTCACCGTGGGCGAGATCGTGGCGGTGAGCACGGTGCTGCGCAAGCTTTCCCCCGGAAGGCCGACGCAGACTTCGGACGATTACTATACGCTGCAATTCCGTACCGCTTCGGGTTGCATGGGGCTGCTTGAAGCGGCGCTGTGTTTTCCGGGACCGTTCGTGATGTCGACCAAGGTTGCGGGCAGCAAGGGCGCGGCTTGGATCCAGTCAGGCGCGGCGTTCGGCGATCCCGAGCAGGTCTGGGTGCAGGACGCAGCAGGGGCGCGCATGATCGAGATGCCGCCGGAACTTGCCAACCCCGCGCCTGAGCCTTTCCCGATCAGCGACCTCGTCCAGACCGAGATGGACCGCTGGCACAGCCAGGGCTTCGACGTCGCGCCCTATGCGAAACTATTCGCACAGATCGGCGCGAAGATCGCCGGCGCCGAGCCGCCGTTGCCCGACCGGGCCGGCGATTTCCGCGATGCCGCGGCCAATCAGGCGATCCTCGATGCTGCGCGGCTATCTCACGCCGAACGGCGTTGGGTTGATGTGGAGGCGGTGTGATGATGGGTCCGAAGCACGATTTCTCCGGCGCACATGTGCTGGTGACCGGGGGCACCAGCGGGATCGGCGCGGCCGCCGCCGCACTGTTCCGCGATGCCGGGGCGCAAGTGACGATCACCGGCACGCGCGGCAGCGCCAGCGAGTATGACGCGGACCTTTCCGGCTATCGCTATCTCTCGCTCGATATCGAGAACAAGGCGCAGATCGATGCCGTTGCAGCGGCCCTCCCCCGCCTCGACGTGCTGGTCAACAACGCCGGGATCGCCCTGCCCTCGCTCGGCCTTGATGAGTGGGAGCCCGACGTTTTCGACCGCGCGGTGGCGATGCTGCTCAACGGTGCGTTTCGCATGGCGCGGCGGACGGTGGACCTGCTGGCGCAAAGTGCGATCCCGGGCGGCGGATCGGTCATCGGCATCGCATCGATGAGCAGCTTCTTCGGCATTCCGATCGTGCCGGGATACGGCGCTGCCAAGACCGGGCTAATCGGCCTGACCCGGACCATGGCCGCGCACTGGGGCCCGCGCGGCGTGCGCGCCAATGCGGTGGCGGCAGGGTTGACTCGTAGCGGCATGACGGCCGGCACTTTTGCGCAGGAAGCATGGACCGCGCCTACGCTCTCCCGCACCCCGCTTGGCCGGTTGGGCGAGCCGGACGACATTGCGCAGGCCATCGCCTTTCTTGCCAGTCCGGCTGCCAGCTGGATTACCGGACAGACGCTGGCGGTGGACGGGGGTTATACCGTTTCTGGCTGATCCGGCCGCTGTTGGCTGGTTCCCGAAAGGCTGCCCACGAAGCCGCGCAGCAGGCCCTTCTGGATCGCCATGGCGGGAGCGTCGGTGGCCTTCATGCCTGACAGGGTTTCGATCAGCGGTGATGCCCAGAAGAAGCCGAACAGCATGTTGAAGATCGCCACGATCTGCACCGCCAGACTGTCGTCCGATGACGGCAGGCCCGCCTTCTCGTTCATTCTCCGGCCATAGCTGACCATCCGCGCCAGCCAGTCCAGTCCGATGGTATCGGGTTCGCTGTCCGACGAGATTGCCGCGCGGATCAGCAGCCGGGCGATATTGGGATGTTGCGCCAGAAGGTCGGTCATGCCGTCTGTCAGGTCGGCGAAGTCGGCTTCGGGGCGCGCCAGCACTTCGTCCATCAGATCGGTCATCGGCTTGAGGGCGCGCTCGTAGACCTTGCGGTAGAGATCGTCCTTGCCGGCGAAGTGCTTGTAAAGGGCGGGCTGCTGGAGGCCGACCTTGGCGGCAATGTCGCGCAGCGAGGTGGCGCCATGGCCGTTCTGGGCGAACAGCTCTTCGGCCGCGTCAAGAATGCGGTTTGCGGTGCGCCGGCCCTTGTTCATCACGCCGCCTTCTGCGCGCGCCTGCAGATCAGATGTTCCGTCCATCGCCTGTCCATATCGAAGTTCGCGCGAAGTTGCTTGCCAAAAAAGTTATCACCTTATAACTTCCTGCGTGAAAGCCGTGATGGCGCGAATCCCAGACAGGAGACAGCGATGCTCGATGAAGCCCGCAGGAAGTATCTTTCTGACATACTCAAGCCCGCCTCGCCCCCGCGCGAGATCAGCAACCCGTTCACGGAGGAGCAGAAGCGCCTGATGCTCGACGTTGTGCACGATGAGGGGCCGTGGAAGCTGATCATCGCACAACACTTTCCCACGGTGGAATCGCTGATCGCGACGTTTGCCGGCGGCTTTCCCGAAGGCTTCACTCCCACGCTCGACATGTTCCTGACGCCGACGTTCCGGGGCTATCTCGCGAACTATTCGACCCCGCTTTACCCCGAACTGCACGACGTGTTCTACAACGAGGCGTTCCTGAACCAGGCTAAGTCATACTGGGGAGCACAGTATGCCAAGCCGCAGATGATGCTGTTCAACGTCAACGGGCCTTGCGGCAACACCGACCCCGGCCACCTCGATTCCCCGAGCTTCCGTGGCGTGAGGCACGAAAATTCACCCACCTGGCTGTGTTCGATCATGGGCCGGTCGGGCCTGTTCCAGGACTACTTGATCAAGATGGCGCAGGTCATCACCTGGTTCAGCCACGATCCTTCCAGCGGCTTTACTTACTGGCCGAACGGCCCGCTGAACAAGCCGGCGCGCGTGCAATCGCCGATCTACAACCGCGCCGTCGTCGTGCAGAACGAGATGCTGGTGCATCGCGGCGAGGCGAACGGCCCGGTCGAGCGGCGGCGGCCTGATGGCCTCGGCTTCGACAGCGTGTTCATCGGCGACGCCTCCGACCGCGATGGCTGGCTGGTCAAGACTGGCGATCGGGTGATCGAACGCTATCACACCGATGACCTGCGCTTCCTCGTCCACTGGTCGGCCGAAGTGTTCAGCGATTATGCCGAGCTCAAGAAGAATATGGACGGCAGCGACAACCTGACCCACGAACAGGCAATCGACATGCTGATCAAGGACGTCCGTTCGCGCGGGATCGAGATCGAGACGCCGAGCGATCCGCTGAACGATCCGGTGTTCATCGCCACGCTGAATGCAGCCTACGACTACGGCGGTCCTGCGGAGTATCCCGCTGAAGCGCCGGTCGATGCACCTTATGGCATGGCCGCCTGAAGCTGCTCAGGAAAACACAGGAAAGGGCCGCGATCAGGGTGATCGCGGCCCTTCTTTCTATCCTGCGAATGTCAGCGAGAAGTTTACTTCAGCTTGGCAAGATCGGCATCGATCTGCGCGAGGCGCGCGTCGGTCACATCGTCGGGTGCATAGGTCTGGATGGCCTTCAGCGTCATCGAGCGGGCCATTTCGATCTGCTCGTTGCTGGTCATGCCGGGGATGTACTTGTCGATGATCGCCTTGGCGGCAGGGTCATCCAGCAAGGTGCCGATATCAGTTTCGGCGGTGGTGTACTTGGGTTTGGCCGCAGGAGCGGTGGCTTCCGGCTTGGCCGGTTCTGCAGCGATGGCCGAGACGGGGAGCGCGGCAGCGGCCAACGCGACGATAAGGGCAGTGCGGATCATGGGCATCCTTTCAGATTACGACACTTGAATCGTTTGACCGAGTATTAATGCACACATGTGTTCGAATATCAAGGCTTACCAGGCGCTGGTGCCCCACAGGATCAGATCGACGGCCCGTTGTGCAAAGCCTTGGAGGTCCTCGTCATTCTCATGCGCCGTGCCGCGCTGCATCTGCGCTCCGCTGATCGCGGCGACCAGCAATCGGGCGACTGCATGGGCATCGCGCAAATTGCGTCGGTCCCGCGCGGCCGCTTCCTCGATATCCCGGGCGATCAGGCCGACGATGCAATCGTTTCCTCGGCGCTGCATGACTTCGGACAGCTCGGGAAAGCGTTCCTGCACCGACAACAGCAGACGCTGGAGGGCAAGAACATCCGGCCTGCCCAACCACGTGGCAATGATCGTGGCGTGGTGGCGCAGGCGCTGTTCGATATTGTCGGTAAGCGCCGCATCCTGCAGCGAGGCTTCGGCCGACCAGTCAGCAATCGACTGCTCGATCACCGCCTTGAACAGCGCCTCCTTCGAGGGGTAGCGGGCATAGAGCGTGCCTTTCGAGACCCGTGCGGTCTCGGCCACCTGCTTCATGCCGACAGCATCAAAGCCATCGGCAAGGAACATCGTGCGCGCGGTGTTGACAATGGAGCGGTCAATCGAGTTGGCCTGGTCCGCCGTCGGCCTGCCGCGCACCGGCTGGTGCGGCTGGGGCGCAGCTTTCCTGGCCGGGGAATTGCGAGTTTTCTTGGGGCTGGCGTCCATCGCGCTGCCTTGTTCCACAGGGGAAGAATGCGCGCAAGTCACCTCGCATAATCGAACTCATGTGATCAATTACTTGACTTGAAGGCTGGTTTGGTGAAGCTTGCCGGTCTGAAATCACGCAGCTGACCAAGCTGCGCCGGATCATCTGAGGACCCTGGAATGAAGCCTGCCGCGCGCGTTATCTATTCTGCCGCGACGATCGCACTTGGTTGCGCCGAAGCCAGGGCGGAACCGGAGTGGGCACAGCGGGATGCTGCCGAGGTTCGCGCGGAACGGACCTTGGCGCAGATGACGCAGGAGGAGAAGATCCAGCTCCTGCATGGCACGATGCCCCTGTTCATTCCCGCAGCCAAGCGCGCGCACGGCATGCCGGTTGGTGCAGGCGTCATCGCCGGGATAGAGCGCCTTGGTATCCCGCCCCAGTATGCAACCGATGCCAGCCTCGGCGTTTCCAATATCATGGACATGCGCAAGGGCGACGTTGCCACTGCCCTGCCCTCGGGCCTGTCACTGGCGTCGAGCTGGAACCCGGCCTTGGTCCGGGAGGGCGGACGGATGATCGGTTCGGAAGCCGTTGCCAAAGGCTTCAACGTGATGCTGGCAGGCGGCGTCAACCTCGTGCGGGACCCGCGTGCCGGGCGAAATTTCGAGTACCTCGGCGAAGACCCGCTGCTCGGCGGGGTCCTCGTCGGCGCGCAGATCGCGGGTGTCCAGTCGAACGGCATCATCGCCACGATCAAGCACTTCGCGCTCAACGACCAGGAGATCGGCCGATCCTCGGCCTCGGTCGAGATGGATGAGGCGGCCATGCGCGAGAGCGACCTGCTGGCCTTCCAGATCGGCATCGAACGCGGCAATCCCGGCTCGGTCATGTGCTCGTACAACAAGGTGGGCGGGACATATGCCTGCGAGAACCGCTTCCTGCTGACCGATGTGCTGCGCCGTGACTGGGGGTTCAAGGGATATGTCATGTCCGACTGGGGCGCGGTTCATTCCACCGAGGCCCTGCTGGCCGGGCTGGACCAGCAATCGGGCGAAATGCTTGATCGCAAGCGCTGGTTCTCGACCGAACTCAAGCCGAAGCTGGTCGATGGCAGCATCCCGATGTCAGCGGTCGACACGGCAGCAAAGCGCGTCCTCTGGGCGATCTATGCCAATGGCGTGGACAGGACCGAGATCACGGCAAAGACCATCGACTATTCCCGCAATGGCGAAGTGGCACTGCAGGCGGCGCGCGAGGGCACGGTGCTGCTGCGCAATGAAGGCGGTCTGCTGCCGCTGGCCGGTTCGGTGCGATCGATGGTGGTGATCGGCGGCAAGGCCGATCTTGGCGTCCTGTCCGGCGGCGGGTCTAGCCAGGTCGTGCCCGTGGGCGGCTTTCGCGCCGTGGAAAAGATCGAAAGCGGACCGGCCGCCACATTTGCCCGCCGCGCCTGGGGCGGAACGCCGCCGCTCGATGCGCTCCGCCGAACTTTCGGCAATGCACAGGTGACGTTCGTTGATGGCAATGATCCGACAGCAGCGGCAGCTGCGGCGAAGGCAGCAGACGTGGCCGTGGTCTTCGCCACGAAGTTCGCGACCGAGGCTGAGGATCAGCCCGACCTTTCGCTCGACGGGCAGCAGGATGCGCTGATCGCTGCGGTGGCCAGTGCCAATCCGCGCACGGTGGTGGTGCTGGAGACAGGCAATGCCGTGGCGATGCCATGGCTGGCCAAAGTGCCGGCAGTGCTCGCCGCGTGGTATCCCGGCCAGCGCGGCGGCGATGCGATTGCCGAGATCCTTTCCGGCAAGACCAACCCATCGGGCCGCCTGCCGGTGACCTTTCCGGCAAGCGTAGACCAGCTGCCCAATCCGGTCCTGCCCGGATCAGACCTGCCGCCGCCATCGAAGGACGACAAGTCCAGCTATGGCCTGCAGACCAACAGCCCGCCGTTCTCGATCACCTATCCCGAAGGTTCAGACGCTGGTTATCGCTGGTTCGACCGCAAGGGCGAGAAGCCGCTGTTCGCGTTCGGACATGGCCTGTCCTACACCACGTTTCGCTACTCGGCGCTGAAGGCCAAGGGCGGTCGCACCGTCAGCGCCAGCTTCACCGTGACCAACACGGGCACGCGCAAGGGGGCCGATGTGCCGCAGGTCTATGTGACGCTGCCCGGCAAGGCGCGGCGCCTGATCGGGTGGGACAAGCCGCTGCTCAAGCCAGGGGAAAGCCGGATCGTGACGATCGAGGCCGACCCGCGCCTGCTCGCCAGCTTCGATGCGGCCCGGCAGCGCTGGGTGCTGACGCCGGGCAAGGTGAGAATCGAGGTGGCACGCTCAGCCGGTGAGCCGGTGCTGACCGCCCGGGTTTCGCTGGCGGCGCAGACGATCAAGCCTTGATGCCAACAATAACGATTGCGGGAGAGAGTCGATGAAGGTCAATCGGCGTGAAGCCATTGCAGTGGGCATCGTCGGCACAGGCGCGGCGGCGGTCCCGCTGCGCGCATTGGCCGCAGCGCAGAAAGACAGCGTCGAATCCTTGCGCGTGTGCGGTCTCGAAAACCCGCTGGCGTTGGGCGATGCAACGCCGCGCTTTTCGTGGAAGCTGGGCGATACGGAGCGTGCCGGACAGGTAGCCTGTCGCGTCAGCGTTGCCCGCAGTCCCGAAGACCTCGCCGCTGGCCGGGACCTGATCTGGGACAGCGGGCGCGTTGCAGGCACTTCGGCGGTCGACATGGCCTATGGCGGACCGGCCCTACCCTCGCGCAGCCGCGTGTGGTGGCAGGTCGAAAGCTGGACCAAGGGCAGCCGCGTCCCGCTGCGCAGCAAGCCGGCGATGTGGGAAACCGGCCTTGCCCCGGCCGACTGGCATGCCGAATGGATCGCCAGCGAAACGCTTGTCGCCAAGGCTGACCGCGAGGCCGGGCTGCACTGGATTTCGGGCCGGACCGGCAGAACGTCGGCCAGCCCCGCGCCTTCCGCTGGACCTTTGACCATCCCGGCGGTGCAGCCGAGTTCTGCGGCACGCTGCACGAGCTGACCGGCGTGTGGATCAACGGCGAGCCCGCGCCGACCCCGCGCGATGGCCCGGCGCGCCATACCGAGATGGCCGTCTGGCCCATCATACTGAAGAAGGGCCGCAACGTCATTGCCATCGAAGGGCGGCGCGTCGGCAGTTTCGGCCAGCCACCTTGCGTGGCTGCTGCGCTTTTGCGCCATGGCGATGGGCTGAAAGAGCGCATGACTTCGGCCAGCGTCGGTTGGAAAACCCTGGTGGCAGCGCCCGCCGGGTGGCAGCTGCCTGATTTTGACGACACCGCATGGCATTCCGCCGAGCGCGCCAAGGGGAGCCTGCCCATCGGAGAGCCGTGGCCGCTGACGCCAGCCAGCCGCCTGCGTCGTGGTTTCAGCATAGACAAGCCGATCCAGGCCGCGCGGCTTCACGCCACGGCGCTGGGCATCTACCAACCGTGGATCAACGGCGCGCCGCTGGCCGACCGCAAGCTTGCGCCCGAGTTCACCGACCCTTCGAAGCGCGTGCTTTACCAGACCTACGACGTGACCGCCCTGCTCAAGCCCGGCGCCAACGTGCTGGGCATGGTCGTCGGCGATGGCTGGTACGGTTCGCGTTTCAGCACATCGGCGCGCTTTGCCTTCGGCCCTGCGCCGTGCCGCCTGCTGTGCCAGCTCGAGATCGAGCATGACGACGGTTCGCGTACAGTGATCGGCAGCGGCAAGGGCTGGGAGATTGCGGACTCCGCCCTGCTGGAGCATTCGCTCTACGATGGCGAGATCCATGATGCGCGGGCCGAACAGTCCGGCTGGGCAAGCGTTGGCGGCACGGCGGCGGGCTGGCGTCCGGCCAGCGTGATCGCCGCCCCGGCCATCCCGGTCGAACCGCAGCGCTGCCCGCCGATCCGCGTGCGACAGACCCTTCAGCCGAAGTCGGTGACGCGTCTGGGCGCCGGGCATTACGTGCTCGATTATGGCCAGAACTTTGCCGGCTTCCCCCGCCTCACCGTCACGGCACCCGCAGGCGCGCGGATCGAGATGCGCTTTGCCGAGATGCTCAAGGCCGATGGCACCGTCGATCAGGCCAACCTGCGCACCGCCAAGGCGCGGGACATCTACATCGCCGCCGGATGCGGGCGCGAGGTCTATGAGCCGCGCTTTACCTATCACGGCTATCGCTATGTCGAGATCACCGGCGTGCCGGACGATGCGGGCGCATGGAGCCTCGAAGGACTGGTGGCGCATCAGGATCTCGCCGAGACGGCGGAGCTGCGGGTCGGCGATCCGGTGATCGAGACGTTCTGGCGCAATTCGGTGTGGAGCCAGCGGGCGAACTTCTACGGGCTGCCCACCGATTGCCCGCAGCGCGACGAGCGGCTTGGCTGGATGGGCGATGCGGCGGTGTTCTGGCCTGCCGCGGCGTGGAACATGGACGTGACCGCCTTCACCGCCCGCGTGATGGAGGACGCCCGCGTCTCGCAAAGCGCGAAGGGTGCCTTCCCCGATTGCATCCCGCCGTTCGTGCCGACGATGAAACTGTCCTCACCGGGGTGGGCCGATGCCGGGGTGATCCTGCCGCACACTTCGTGGATGCGGAACGGCGATACCGGGGTGATCCGGACGAACTGGCAGGCGATGGAAGCCTACATGGCCTGGATCGAGGCGGCCAATCCCGACCATGTCTGGCGCAAGCAGCGCGGCGCGGATTATGCCGACTGGCTTTCGGTCGATGCGCCGACCGCCAATCCAGGCGCGGCGACAACGCCCAAGGACCTGCTTTCTACAGCCTATTGGGCGCAGGATGCCACGATGATGGCTGCGATGGCCTCGGCAATCGGCAACATTGAGGCTGCCGCCAGGTATCGCAGCCTGTTCGACGCGATCCGCACCGCGTTCAACGCCGCCTTCGTCGTTGATGGAAAGGTTGGCAACGGCAGCCAGACCGGCAACGTCGTGGCAATCCGCTTCGGCCTGCTCTCGCCCGAAACCATGCGCGCAGCAGGTGTGGCGTTGGCGGCAGACATTGCGCGGCGCGGCAATCACCTCTCCACCGGCTTCCTCGGCACGCCGCACATCCTCGATGCGCTGGTCATGTCCGGGCAGGAGGCAGCGGCGATCACCCTGCTCACCCAGCGCAGCTACCCGTCATGGGGCTACATGGTCGAGCAGGGCGCGACGAGCATGTGGGAGCGCTGGAACAGCGACCAGGGCGATGTCGGCATGAACAGCCGCAACCACTATGCCTTCGGCGCCATCGGCGATTTCCTGTTCCGCCGCATCGCCGGGATCGCGCCTGCCACGCCGGGCTTCGGACGGGTACGCATTGCGCCGATCATGAGCCCCGTGCTCGGCAGCGGCGGTGCGACCTATCAGAGCGTGCGCGGCACGATCCGCACGGACTGGACGGCCAGGGACGGCGCATTCCGGCTCGACGTGGAACTGCCTGCCGGGGTGGAGGGCGAGGTCATCCTGCCGGGCGGACGCAAGGCGCGCGCAGTGGCAGGACCGAACCGCTACTCCGGCAAGCTCTGACCCGGATCAGGCAAACACGGTCTCGCGGATCCAGTCGACCGTGGGCTGAGGCGAGGCCAGCCGTGCGGTGCCCAGCACCTGCGACCAGTAGCCTTCCGAGCCGTCGGCCAGGCGCCATTGGTGGAGGCGGCGGGTCAGGAGTTGCAGGTCGTATTCCTCGCTTATGCCGATCGCGCCATGGACCGCATGAGCAGAGGCAGCGATGCGTGGGGCGGCAGCGGAGGTGGTGATCTTGGCCGTCGCGGCGGTGGCGAGGGACACTGCAATCCCCTGCGAGGCGCCAAGCTGCGCGGCGATGCGGCAGGCGATCATGTCTTCGGCCATCAGCGCCAGCATCTGCTGCAACGACTGCTGGCGGCCGATCGGCTTGCCGAACTGCACGCGCTCCGACGCATAGGCAGTGGTCACGTCGCACAGGCGCGCGGCAGCCCCCGCGATCAGCGCGGCGCGCAGGACGGCAGTGATGGCGCGAAGGCCGGAAGCGGGACGCGGCAGGCGGACGCCATCGGGCTTGCCGGAAATGCGCGCGGCCAGCGCGTTCGTCACGCCGGTCGGCGTGGGCGAGAGCTGCGCCATGTCGCACAGGACAAGGTCATCGCCGCAATCGACCAGCGCGGCTTGAGCGACAAGTCCGCAGGGAACGGGCTGCGCAAGAGAGGTGACCAGCACGACGGGTCCCTCGGGCGCGGTAACACCTGCCTGCGCCAGAAGGGCGCGCGCCACCATCGTCTCGGCCACCGGCAGCGGCACGGCGCGAGCGCCCAGAGCCTCGATCAGCGGCTCGATGTCAGCGAGGCTCAGGCCTGCGCCGCCATGCTCCTCGGCCACGAGTGCATCGAGGAAGCCGGACTCGGCAATCTCGCTCCACAGCGCGTCGGGGAACCGCCGTGCTCGATGGCGCGCACGGTCGCCGGGGTCGCTGCCGCATCGAGCATGCGGACGAAGGGTTCGAGCAGTTCGTTCATGTCCATGGTGTCCTCTCCCTCACCGCAGGCCCATGCCGCGCGCGATGATTCCGCGCAGGATCTCGCGCGTGCCGCCGCGCAGGCTGAAGCTGGGCGCGATGTGCGTGACATAGAGCAGCGTGCGATACAGCTCCTCGCTCACCGCCTCGTCGGGGTGCGCGGCAAGATCGTCGCCGATCACCACTGGGAGTTCCTGTTCGAAGCCGGTGCCCCGATCCTTGACGATGCTCGCCTCGACCACCGGGCTTTCCCCTGCCACCAGTCGCGCGGTGCAGGCGATAGACATGGCGCGCAGCGTGGCGAGTTCGGCGGTAAGACGGCCGACCAGCGCCGCGCAATCGCTGCGACCCACGGACTGCAGGTGCCGGATCCACGCATCGAGCAGCACGGCGCTGGAATAGATCCGCTCCGGCCCCGAGCGTTCGAACGCCAGTTCGGCGACGACCTGCTTCCAGCCCTCGCCCTCTGCGCCGACCAGCGCATCCTCACCCAGTTCCACGTTCTCGAAGAACACCTCGGCAAAGTGCGCATCACCCGTCAGGTCGACGATGGGCCGCACGGTCACGCCGGGTGCCTTGAGGTCGATGATCAGCTGCGACAGGCCTGCTTGCCGGTCAGCCGAGGTGCCGGAAGTGCGGATCAGCGCGATCATGTAGTCCGAATGCATAGCGTTGGTGGTCCAGATCTTCTGGCCATTGACCACCCAGCCCTTCTCGGTGCGATCCGCGCGGGTGCGCACGCTGGCAAGGTCCGATCCCGAACCCGGCTCGCTCATGCCGATGCAGAACAGTTGTTCGCCGCGGCAGATTGCCGGGATGTGCTTCTGGCGCTGCGCCTCGGTGCCGAAGTTCAGGAGCAGCGGCGCGCTCTGCCGGTCGGCGATCCAGTGCGCGGCCACCGGGGCACCTGCCGTAAGCAGTTCCTCCACCACCACGAAGCGGGCGAAGGCGCCCTTGCCGTGCCCGCCGTACTTTTTGGGCAGCGTCAGGCCGAGGAAGCCCGCTTCCCCCAGCGCGCGGCTGAACTCGGCGCTGAACCCCTGCCACGAGCGCGCGCGGCGATCGAGCGGGATTGTGGCGATGTGGCGCTCGATAAAGGCGCGGACGGCGGGGCGCAGCGCCTCGTCCTCGGGCGGAAGTTGGGCAAGCGTCAGTGTATCGAACACGAAAGGGCGGCTCCTGTCCCGGGCGGCGCGCTTCGTCGCCACGTCTCGGTGCCATGGATGCGCCCACACGCCTTCTGCTTCAAATATTTAATTTTCCGATTTTGATATTAATTACATATCAGTCCGGGCCAGTAGCGAGCGCCGCCTGGACGAAGTTATGCGCCAGCACCGATGCATCCTGCGCCCGCGCGATGCCCATGGCGATGGGCACCCGCTCGGCCAGAGTCACGATGCGCACACCGGCTCCGGCGAAGCGGGCGCTGCGGGCGGGCACCAGCGCGACCCCTAGCCCTGCTTCGACAAGGCTGAGAATCGTCTGCACCTGCACCGCTTCCTGCGCGACCCGGGGGCAAAACCGGCGCGATGACAAGCGAGGCGGATCGTGGCGTGGAGCACGCTGACCGGGCTGTAGATGATGAACGCCCGGTCGGCGAGCGCGCCCAGGTCGAGCGTCTTGCGCCGCGCCAGCACGTCGCTGGCAGGCAGCACGGCCACCAGTTCGTCCTCCTCGATCACGTTGATGGCGACGGGTGCCGAATCCATTACCGGCAGGCGCACCAGCCCGATATCCAGCCTTCGCGCGGCAATCGCGCGCACGATCTCGACGCTGTTCAGCTCCTCCAGCGCCAGCTCGACCTCGGGATAGGCCTTGCGGAAGGGCGGGACGATGCGGGGCAGCAGATCACCGATGGCCGAGCCGATGAAGCCGACCGACAGCCGCCCGCGCAGACCCGCCGCGCCTTGCCGCACGGCCTCGCGCACTTTATCGGCCGCCGCCAGCGCCTCCCGCGCTGGAGCAATCGCGGCAAGGCCTGCGGTCGTCAGCCGCACGCCGCGGGGATCGCGCTCGAACAGGGTAACGCCCAACTCGTCCTCCAGCTTGCGAATGGCCACCGTCAGCGGTGGCTGCGAGATGTGCAGGCGCTCTGCCGCGCGATGGAAGTTCAGCGTCTCGGCAAGGGCGTTGAAATAGCGCAGCTGGCGGAGGTCCACGATACATACTCACTATCAGAGCCAGAAAATTCAATATTAGCCCGAAAGGGCATGGTGGCCTAGCTGTTTCGCGCAACACAGAACCGACGGAGAGCGCGCGATGTCCGATACCCCTTTCCTCCTGATCGAACGCGATGGCCCGGTGGTCATTGCCACGCTCAACCGCCCGGACACGCGCAACGCGATCTCCGAAACCGCGCACAGCGAGGAAATCGCGCAGTTCTGCGCCGACGTGACGCGTGATCCCTCGGTGCGCGCTGTTGTACTGACGGGCGCTGGCAAGGCATTCTGCGCCGGCGGCAACGTCAAGCACATGGCAGAGAAGACCGGCATGTTCGGCGGCTCGCCCTTCTCGATCCGCAACCAGTATCGCACCGGCATCCAGCTTATTCCGACGGCGCTCTATGATCTCGAAGTGCCGGTCGTGGCGGCGGTCAATGGCCCGGCCATCGGCGCGGGTCTCGATCTTGCCTGCATGACCGACATTCGGATCGCATCCGACAAGGCACTGTTTGCCGAAAGCTTCGTCAAGCTTGGCATCGTGCCGGGCGATGGCGGGGCGTGGCTGCTGCCGCGCGTAATCGGCATGGCCCGCGCCAGCCTGATGACGCTGACCGGCGATACCATCGATGCCGCCAAGGCGCTTGAGTACGGCTTGGTGAGCGAAGTCGTCGCGCCTGAGCATGTCCTGCCGCGCGCTCTGGAAGTCGCCCATGCCATCGCCGCCAATCCCGGCCACGCCACGCGCATGGCAAAGCGGCTGCTGCGCGAGGGGCAGGACATGAAGCTGGCCCCGCTGCTTGAACTCTCGGCCGCCTATCAGGCGCTGGCCCATCACACCCATGACCATCACGAGGCGGTCAGTGCCTTCCTCGAAAAGCGTACGCCGGAGTTGAAGGGCGAGTGAGCGAGCCTCAGGCTACCGGCCCGCTTGCCGGCATTACCGTCCTTGATCTTTCCCGCGTGCTGGCGGGTCCGTGGTGCTCCCAGGTCCTGGGCGATCTGGGCGCTGACGTGATCAAGGTGGAGCAACCGGGCCAGGGCGACGACACGCGCAAATGGGGCCCGCCGTTCCTTGACGATGGAAGCCGCGACGCCGCCTATTACCTCTGCGCCAACCGCAACAAGCGTTCGGTCGCGATCAATATTGCCGATCCCGCGGGCGCCGACCTGATCCGACAGTTCGCCGCACAGGCCGACGTAGTGATCGAGAACTTTCGCGTCGGCGGCCTTGCCAAGTACGGGCTCGATTATGACTCGCTGCGCGCGATCAAGCCGGACCTGATCTACCTTTCGATCACAGGCTTCGGCCAGACCGGCCCCTTGCGCAACAATGGCGGTTACGACTTCCTTGTGCAGGGGATGAGCGGATTGATGAGCGTGACCGGCCTTCCCGATGGCGAGCCGGGCGGCGGGCCGATGAAGGTCGGCATCCCGATCAGCGACCTGACGACAGGCCTTTATGCCACGATCTCGGTGCTGGCGGCGCTGAACCACCGCCATGCCACCGGCGAGGGGCAGCGCATCGACGTTGCCCTGCTCGATACCCAGGTGGCGTTGCTCGCCAATCAGGCATCGAATTGGATGAACGGCGGCATGGTGCCGCGCCGCATGGGTAACCAGCACCCGAATACCGTGCCCTATCAGGATTTTGCCTGTTCGGACGGCAGCGTGCTCGTCGCACTCGGCAATGATCGGCAGTTCCGCGCCTTCACCGCGCTGATCGGCCTGCCCGAGCTGGCTGACGACGAGCGCTTTGCCATCAGCGCGGGTCGCAGCGTCAATCGTGATGCCCTGCTTGCGCTGATGCGTCCGGCGATTGCGAAGTGGACGTCGGCAGACCTTATCGCGGCGATGGAGGCGGCCAAGCTGCCCGGCGGCAAGGTCAACGAAATCCCCGACGTGCTTGAGCACCCGCAGATTGAAGCACGCGGGCTTGTACACGCAATGGCGCGGTCTGATGGGACGCCGGTCAAGGTGCTGGGCTTCCCGGCGCAGCTTTCCGCATCGCCCGCAACATATCGTCATGCCCCACCCCGCTCTGGCGAAGATACCGCCGCCGTGCTGGGCGAAAGACTGGGCCTCGACCGGACTGAAATCGATCGCCTGGTGGCTGCGGGCGTGATTGCGGAGACATTGTAATGAAGGGCGCGAACTACATCGACGGACGCTGGCTGGATGGCGCAGTGCCGTTCACCACGCAGAACCCTTCCGACCTGGACGAGACGGTTGGCTGCTATACCAAGGTTGGCGAGGCCGAAGTGCGCGAGGCCATGGCGGCGGCGCGCCGGGCGCAGCCGGCATGGGCTGCGTTCAACATGCAGGCGCGCGTCGACATCCTCTACAGGATTGCCGAGCTGTTGAAGGCCCGAGCGCCCGAGATCGGCAAGCTGCTCAGCCGCGAAGAAGGCAAGACCTTGCCCGAAGGCATTGGCGAGGCCTTGCGCGCCGCACAGTGTTTCCAGGCTGCAGCGGGCGACGTGATCCGCGCGCAGGGCGAATGGTACAATTCCATGCGCGACGGTTTCAACGTGCTGGTCACGCGCGAGCCGCTGGGCGTGATCGCTGCGATCACGCCGTGGAATTTCCCCATCGCCCTGCCTTCATGGAAAATCGCAGGCGCGCTCGCCTATGGCAATTCGGTAGTCCTGAAGCCCAGCAGCTTCGTGCCGGGATGCGCGGTGATGCTCGCGCAGATCATCGAGGAAGCGGGCGTTCCGGCGGGCGTGTTCAATCTGGTCATGGGCGACGGCCGCGCCACCGGCAACGTGATGATCGACGAGGCCGATGGCCTGACCTTCACCGGCGGCACCGCCACGGGCCGTGCCGTGCTGACCCGCGCGGCCGAGACGATGACCAAGTGCCAGTTGGAACTTGGCGGCAAGAACGCGCTCGTCGTGCTTGATGATGCCGACCTCGATCTGGCGGTGGAGATCGCCAGCAACGGCGCATGGATCCAGACCGGGCAGCGTTGCACCGGGACCGAGCGGCTGATCGTCACGCGCGGCATCCACGATGCCTTTGTCGAGCGCATGGCCAAGGTTGCGGGCAGCTATCGCGTCGGTCACGCGCTCGATCCCGAGACCCAGATCGGTCCGGTCGCCAACGTGCAGCAGTTCAACGAGAACCTGCAGTTCGTGGTCGATGCCCAAGGTGAAGGCGCGGAACTGGCAGCGGGTGGCGGGGCCGTGGAAGGACGTACGCGCGGCCTATTCATGGCGCCGACGCTGCTGACCGGCACCAAGGCGGAATGGCGCTGCAACCAGCATGAATCGTTCGGCCCTATTGCCTCGGTTATCAAGGTAGAGGACCTCGACGAGGCGATCCACGCTGCCAATGCCTGCGAATACAAGCTGTCGTCCGGCATCGCGACCAGCAGCCTGAAAAGCGCCGAGCGCTTCCGCAAGGCGTCGCAGGCCGGCATGGTCATGGTCAACGCGCCGACGGCCGGGCTTGAATACCACGTGCCGCTCGGCGGACGTTCACCCTCGGGCTACGGCGCGCGCGAGACTGGATCGACTGCCGCAGAATTCTTTACCGAGAGCAAGACCAGCTACATCAATCACGGCGCGATCTGAACGCCGAGGGAGAGCATATCATGACGACTGTCGCCTATATCGGCCTTGGCGCGATGGGCCTGCCGCTGGCCAGGCATCTTGCGCGCAAGGGTTTTGACGTCATCGCCTATGACATCGACCTGGCCCGTGCCGACGAGATCGTGGCATTGGGCGGTCGCAAGGCCGCATCGGTGGCCGAAGCCGCGCAGGACGTGGAAGTGGTGATCACCTGCCTTCCCGCCACCCCGCATGTCGAAGCCGTGGTGCTCGGCACAGACGGCGCACTGGCGCAGATGAAGCCGGGCACGCTGCTGCTCGACATGTCAACCATCGACGCCAACGGCACCGACCGCGTCGCCAAGGCTTGTGCCGAGAAGAGCGTGGCCTTCGTCGACAGTCCTATCGGTCGCCTGGTGCTTCATGCCGAGCGCGGGGAGTCGCTGTTCATGGTCGGCGCGAGCGACGAGGACTTCTCCCGCGTGGAGCCGCTGCTCAATGCCATGGGCAAGGACATCATGCGCTGCGGCGGCCAGGGCATGGGCAGCCGGATGAAGCTGGTGAACAACTTCCTGCTGCTGACCATTGCCGAAGTCAGCGCCGAGGCCGTCGCGCTCGGCACCCGCCTCGGCCTTGATATCGATACGATCCTGAAGGTTACCGGGAGGACGACGGCGCAGAACGGCCAGTTGCACACGCTGATGGTCAACAAGGTGCTTAAGGGCGATACCACGCCCGGCTTCACCATCGATCTCGCGTTCAAGGACATGACCCTGGCCATGACTGCTGCGGCGGAATACCGCATGGGCCTGCCGGTAGGCGCGGCAGCACATGCGGTCTATGGCGGGGCGCGTGCCGTGCCCGAATTTGCGCAGAAGGATTACTCGGCCCTGCTCGAATGGGCCTGCCGTAATGCTGCGGTAGAAACGCCGCGCACCGACTGATGGCTGATCATGGCAGGGGTGCAGGGCCAAGGTCCACCATGCCTGCCATCGCCAGCGCAGCAACGATGACCGGGATCGTCAGCGCCGAAAGGCCGACGGTCCAGACGATGATCGCAGCGCCAATCCGGCGCGCCGCGCGGTCCCCGGCCACGATGAACACCGAGGATGCCGCAGGTACGCCCGCCATGATCAGCGCCGTGGCAGTCCACATGCGGTCCATCGGCGGTAGGATGGCAAGAAGACAAAGCGCAACGAGTGGGCTAAGTACCAGCTTCCCGGCCACCCCGCGCCGCCTCAGTCGACCGCAATCTGGCGGGCAAGGTCTGGCATGATCGGTGGGATCTGTTCCTGCAAGAACTTCACGCGGCCGCCGATGATCTGCTCGCTCATTTCGGGCTGGCTGTGGACCCAGAACCTGTTCTCGGCCATCTGTTCGAGGAACAGGCGGCAACCCTCGTCAAGGTCCATGCCATAATCGCGCATCATCTCGAACATCGCGCGGCGGTGGGCGGCGGCATTGTCGGGCTCGCCGGCTCCGGCCTCGGCGTTGAAGATGTTGGTGCGCAACATGCCCGGTACGATCGCCGAGACATGGATTGGCAGGTTCTTCAGTTCCATCTCAAGATAAAGACATTCGCTGAATGCCTGCACTGCGTGCTTGGTAACGGTATATGCAGTTTGTCCCGGCATCTGGCCGAACGCGCCGACCGAGGAGAGGTTTCCGATCCAGGCTTCCTTGCCGCTGGCGATGATGCGCGGCACAAAGGCGCGCACGCCGTGGATCACGCCATGGACGTTGATGTTGAGCGTGGCTTCCCACCGCGCAGCCGGCACTTCCCAAGTATAGCCGACTGTTTCGATCCCGGCATTGTTGATCAGCAGGCGCACTTCGCCATGCCGATCAAACACGAGTTCGGCCAAGCGTTCGAGTTCTTCCGGGATCGAGACATCGACCTTCTCGGCCTCGGCCTTGCCTCCGGCGGCTTCAATCGCCGCAACGGTGTCTGCCGCTGCCGCCTCGTTGATGTCTGTCACCACCACGATCATGCCGAGCGCGCCTGCACGACGGGCAAGACCTGCGCCGATGCCCGAACCCGCTCCGGTTACGACGGCAACGCCGCCGGCGAATACGTCCTTGTCTAGTGCCACCTGGTTTTGCTCCTGCTTCGCAATCAGTGGGCCAGCATCTGCACGTTTTCGCACAGCGCGCCTTCGGGATCGGTAGAGAAGACCACACGCACGCCGTGATCGGTTTCCTCGCGGATCGGGCCGATCAGCTTGCCGCCGTTGGCGGTGATCTTGGCAACCAGTGCGTCGAGGTCCTCTACGACGAAGCCGAGGATCACCTGCTGGTCACGCGGGGCATTGCGCCCGGTGAAGTTGAACATGACCAGCGAGCCCTTGGTCCAGTCGCCACCGGGGGCGAGGATCACTTCGCGGAAAGGTTCGCCATCGCTGCTGCCAGCCACACGCTGGACAATGCCGTAGCCGTAGACCGATGCGTAGTAGGCGGCCATCGCCTCTTCATCGCGGCAGATCAGCTTGGTGAAACCGGACAGTGCAGTCATCTTGTTGATCTCCCTTCCATCGTGCCGGAGTTATGCCCGGCGCTGAGTGCTTGTCTTAGGCCACATTTCGCAAGGAAAGTGAATCAGCACTCACTATCATTGATTATCGTAGCGTCTTCGCGCATATGCTACGCAATGACAAGCCGAAAGGCGCTTGAGGAGAGATTGGCCGAGGCATGAAAGGCGTGGGCGATGCAGATCTTCGTCACGAGGTCCATCAGGGCCGCGTCGTGCGGTGCTTCGCTGATCGTCCGCGCAGCCTTGCTGAATGCCTTGCCGCAGCCGTGGCCTGCACGCCCGATGCCGAAGCCGTGGTCGACGGGCAGCGACGCCTGAGTTATGCTGGCCTGAATGAGGCGGTCCATACTCTTGCAGCAGCCCTCGCCTCACAAGGTCTAGCCCGCGGGGATCGCGTGGCGATCCTGCTCGCCAATCGGCTCGAATATCAGGTAATCGTCCTCGCTTGCGCCCTCGGTGGATGGATCGCAGTTCCTCTTAATATACGCCACACCCCGTCTGAAATTGCCCAAGCGCTCATTGCTTGCGGCGCTGCGGCGCTGTTTCACGAAGCTGACGCACTGCTTCCCGACCTCCCGGCCGCAGTGAAGCTCCGCTTTGCCGTGGCCGACGACGTCGCCCTTCCTTCTGCCCCGCCACGCGCATTCGCTCCCGTGGACGAGGACGATCCTGCCGTCATTCTCTTCACCTCCGGCACGACCGGCAGACCAAAAGGTGCGGTGTTGACGCACTGCAATCTCGTTCATTCGGTCCTGCACTACCGGCATCATTACTCTTTGCGCGAAGGTGAGCGTTGCTTGCTGGCCGTCCCGGCAAGCCACGTCACCGGCCTCGTCGCGCTGCTTGGTGTCAGCGTGGCTATGGCCGGTTGCCTGATCATCATGCGCGAATTCAAGGCCGCAAGGTTCCTTGAAGTCGCCGTGCGTGAAGGCATGACCTACACGCTGATCGTCCCGGCAATGATCGCGCTGCTGCTGATGGACCCGCACTTTGATGGTCGGGCCCTGCACAAGTGGCGGATTTGCGGGTTCGGCGGAGCGCCCATGCCCGTTTCTACGATTGCCCAGCTTAATGCCGCTTTGCCTGGCCTTGCCCTGCACAACACTTACGGAGCGACCGAGACAACGTCGCCCGCGGTGATCATGCCCGCGACCGAGGCCGCTGGGCGCTCGGGTCAACTCGGCCTGCCCGTCGCCTGTTGCGACCTGTTGGTCATGGACGCGCAAGGCCACGAACTGGCACCGGGCGAACAGGGCGAGATCTGGATGGCAGGCCCAATGGTCAGTCCAGGCTACTGGAATGATCCAGATGCAACCGCTGCCGAGTTCGTCCACGGCTTCTGGAAATCCGGAGATGTCGGCTCACGCGATGCGCAAGGCTACGTCGCGTTGCACGACCGGCTCAAGGACATGATCAATCGCGGCGGGTTCAAGGTCTGGTCGGTCGAGGTGGAGAACGCGCTCTGCTCTCATCCCGCCGTCATTGAGGCTGCCGTTGTTGGCAAGCCTTGCCCGGTACTGGGGGAACG
Source organism: Novosphingobium sp. THN1 (assembly GCF_003454795.1). Taxonomy (GTDB): domain Bacteria; phylum Pseudomonadota; class Alphaproteobacteria; order Sphingomonadales; family Sphingomonadaceae; genus Novosphingobium. The sequence goes on along the minus strand of NZ_CP028348.1, from coordinate 788,942 downwards.
TGTCGTCGGCTTTGTCAATCTGCGCCAGGCGGTGACGGCGGACGAACTTCGCCAGCACCTCGCTCCACTGCTGTCTGACTACAAGGTGCCCGATGAACTCCACGTCGCAGCTGCACCTCTCCCACGCAACGCCAACGGCAAGCTGCTGAAGCGCGACCTACGCGAACGGCTCGCTGCTAGCTGATCGAACACACATAAAGGAACAACCCGAATGCGTAGCTACAAGGTCGAAAACGGGGTCGTGGATCTGGGCCGGATCAAGCTCGACGTACCTGACACGATCAGCGAGGAGGCCAAGGCCTATCTGCGCTTCGATCCCAATCAGGAGATGCCCGAGGACGCGCCCCGGTGCCGATGTGGCTGATGCGCGAACCGCTGGCGCCGATGTTCGAATGGCTGAACCAGCAGGCGCTTGAAGCCTATCCCTGCGCCATAGAAGAAACCGCGATCGACGGCGTGCGGTGCCACCGCATCACGCCCGAGGGCGGCGCGCGCCATACGGACAAGCTGCTTATCAACCTGCACGGTGGTGGTTTCGTCATGGGTTCTGGCTCACTGGTGGAAGCCATCCCGATTGCCGCCGAAACCGGGTGCGAGGTAATCGCTGTCGATTACCGCCTTGCCCCGGAGCACCCCTTCCCCGCAGCAGTCGACGACATTCTCGCGGTCTATCGCGATGCCCTGAAGACCCACGCCGCCGAGGACGTGGTCCTGTTCGGCACTTCTGCCGGTGGCTTCCTTACGGCCATGGCGATCATGCGCTTCAAGAAGGAGGGTTTGCCCCTTCCTGCCGCGTGCGGCGTGTTCACGGCGGGCGGAGATGTGACGCAGCTGGGCGATACCTTCAACTACCTGACGCTTTCTGGCTTCTACGGCCACCTCGGCGCCAAGCTCGACAATCCGCAGTGCGAACGCGGAGTATTCGTTGGAGATGCGGACCGCAACGATCCGTTGCTCGCCCCGATCAAGGGCGACCTGTCGGACTTTCCGCCGACGCTGCTTGTCACCGGCACGCGCGATGCGGTGCTGAGTTCTGCGGCGATGTTCCACCGCGCCCTTCGCAAGGCTGGACGCGATGCCGACCTTCACGTGTTCGAAGCTATGCCCCATGGCTTCTGGTTCAGCGTGGCCCTGCCGGAATCGCGCGAGGCGATCGACCTCATGGCCCGCTTCTTCGAACGCCACCTCGGAATCGGCGCAGCGTAATCGGCGCTGCGCCTGCGGGAACCGCGACTTACAGGAAGAAGTCGCGGTTCTCTGCGCCCATCAGCACGCTGGCATAGTTGCGCGCGAAGCCGACCGGGTTGTTGGCAACGTGCGCGCGCGACATGCGCACGTCGTGCCACAGGTCCTGAAAATCGCTGCCGAGATAGACCGAGCGGCCACCAGCGACATCCATCAGCAGGTCCATCGCCTCGATGCAGCGATCGGCCACGAGGCTGGCCTGATAGCGATAGCGGACGCGGTCCTCGATGCTCGGCTTCCAGCTGGCCTTCTCCATCGCCTCGAAGTTGCTGACCATGATCGCCAGGCATTCCTCGGCGAGGTTCGATGCACGCGCGATGCGTTCCAGCACGTCCGGGTCCGCTGCCGACTTGGTCATGTCGGTGGAGTTGAGGCCGACGCGGTCCCTGAACAGCGCGATAGCGTGGCGCACCGCACCAATCGCGCTCGTATTGACCACGCGGATGAAGACCTGCGCCCACGGAAGGTCATAGACGCCGCTGCCTTGGTGGTGGACACCATGGAAGCCGTCCATCTGCTTGTGGGTACGGCGCTCGGGCACGAACACCGGCGTGTCGATCACGATATCGTTCGATCCGGTGCCCTGAAGGCCCATGGTGTGCCAGGTGTCGTCGATGCGGTAATCGCCTGCAGGCACGAGGAATGTGCGATGGCCTTCCTCGGCCACCATCCCGCCCAGCAGTACCCAGTTGCAGTGGAGGCATCCGCTCGACCAGCCCCAGCGCCCGGAGAGAAGGAAGCCTCCCTCGGTGCGCTCAACCTTCGCGCCCACGGGATTGTAGGAACTCGAAATCATCGCATCTGGGCCATCGGCAAAGACCTCGGCCTGCGTTTCGGCGTCCATCATCGCGATCTGATAGTTGTGAACCGCAACGATCCCCAGCGCCCAGGCCGTGCTCATGTCCCGCTCGGCAATGGCGATCTGGTCGAGGAAGAAGTCCTGCGGGGTTCCTGCAAGCCCGCCGTGGCTGACCGGAGTGAAGTGCCGGAAGAAGCCATCCGCGCGCAGCGCTTCCACCACCTTGTCCGAAATGCGCCGCGCCTTGCGCCCTTCTGCGGCATGAGCCGCAACAAGATCGAGCGTGCCTGCTGAGATCGACATTCAATGCCCCTTGAAATTCTTTGCTTCGCGCAACCCCATGCGTAGCGCAAAGATTCTTATGATACGCATTTGACGGCTTGCAAAGAGTTTAGGCGAAACTTTGCCGCAAAATCACCGCTAAAACCGATCATTTGCCCCAAAGTGCATCGCGCAAGCATTGTACGCACCGACACGAAGCAGGGGCCACCTTGCGAGCGGCCCCTGCAAATTTCGCCAAGTAAGATAAGGAATTACCAGTTGAACTTCAGCGTAGCGCCGAATTCACGCGGATTGGTCATGTTGACCTGACGGTAGCCGGAATTGAACGTGCCGGCGATAAGTGAGTCGACTGTTCCGAGACCAAGGCCGCGCACGGTGATGCGACGTTGATCGAGCAAATTGCGGGCAAATACGTCGAGTTCCCACTTGCCATCGTTTGTGCGCACGCCGACGAACATGTTCAGTAGTTCTCGTGACTGGTACGTAAACTGGGCTCGCTCCGAGTCAAAGCCCGGCCGGTAAGTAAACAGCGCGCGCACGAACGGTGTGAAGCTGTCCATTGGCAGCCGCAATTCGGTGTTGGCAGTCAGGCTGAAGTCGGGAACCTCGGCAAGACGCCCCTTGGCGATGCAATAGCTGACATTGCCATTGCCCGTGACCTTGGGTGTGCCGTTTTGATTGGGCACCCCGGTCCCGGCAAAGTCGGTGCAAGGCACACGGGCGTTGTCGAAGCGCGCCTTGGTGTAGGCGGCCGAAACGCCAAGATCCCAATTGTCGGATACGCGGCCGTCGAACGAGGCCTCAACGCCCTTGATCGTGGCATCAGCGTTATAGTTGAAGTCGAAAAATCCGGTCTGCGGCTGGTTGGCAGGCGCGTTATAATAGATCCCGGAGAAGCGTGACAGGAAGTTGTCGATCTTCTGGTAGTAGCCCGAAATCGCATAGTTTACCCGGCGATCGAATATGGTGCCCTTGATGCCCGCTTCGAATGAATCGCTCTTTTCCGGGTTGGTGCGGATGAGGTCATTCGAGAGGCCATTCGGCAGAGCAACGCCCGTGCTGCCCGCCCGGAAAGAATGGCCGTAGGCAGCAAACACATTGAGGTCAGGCATGATCGCGTAGGAAATGTTTACGCCACCGGTGATCGGCTTGTTGGTGTTGCGCTGCAGGTTGACGGGGACAATCTCGCGCGGACCATCCTGAACGGCGCCAGTCAGGGTAAGCTGCGTCGTCTGTACGTTTTTGAGGATGGAGTAACGCACGCCGCCCTCAATCGAGAGCGGTCCTGAGCGATAGCGCAGGTTGGCATTGAAAGACCACGTCTGGCTGTACACAGGTACGTTTACGCGGGTTGCGATGCCAAGCGTGTTTGGCAGCGGGAACGGCGTAAAGCCTGGAACATTCGGCAGGCCGATCGCTGCGAATGGCAGGTTGACCAGCGCATTCGGGTTGACCGCATACCAGAACTGCGAAGCGTCCTGGTTTACGACAGTCGTCCCGGTCTGCTTGGTATAGAACGCGCCCAGACCCCAGCCCAGACCCTCGGTGTTGTTCGAGCTGAGGCGAAGTTCACCGGTCGCCACCTTGTACGGCACATCAACGTTCGAATACTGGACAAAGCCCGGCAGGGCATTGGTGACGTCCAGATCGCGCTCGGTCTTGATGTTGCTCGACTGGTAGGCCCCGACAAACGACGCAGTGGCCGCGCCGAGATCATATTCGAGGTTGAGGTTGACCAGATGCGACTTGTTGACGCTGCGGAAGCGGCCGTCCTGCACCGAGGCGTAGTCATCAGTAGTAAGCGCCGGCCCTGAACGGATTGTCGTGTCTGGAATGAATACGCCCGCAAGAGGGGCGGGAACGTTGCCAACTCCTGGAACCGGGATGTTGAAGTACTGGCTATATGGGGCGTTTCCGGAACCGATGACCTGCTGGAACTGACGGTTGTCGGCTTCGAGATACTGGTACGTCAGGTAGCCCGTAAAACTGTCGGTCGGCTTCCAGCCCAATGTGATTCGTCCGCTCTCGGTGCGGCTCTGTGAGCGCTGGCCAGTCTGAATGTTGGTCACGTTGTTTAGTCGATTGCCATCGACCAGTGCGGCGACTCGAATGGCAAACTTTTCCGAGAAGGGCAGCGACGCACCCATCTGCGCGTTATAGCCGTCGCGGGTGGTGCCGGTTAGCTCGGCGTAGCCTTCCGGCTTGGTGAAGTTCGGGCGGCGTGTGGCGATGGTAATTGCACCAGCCGGGGCAGAAAGACCACGCAGCAGGCCCTGTGGCCCGCGCAGTACTTCGATCTGCTTGATATCGTAGATCGCAGTGTAGACGGTCTGGGCGTCACTAGGAATTTCGTTGTAATAGACTTGGACGGCTGGCCCAGTCCCCTGATCGGGATCGAAAGTGATGCCCCGCAAAGTGGTCGTATTGTTGCGGCCTGTCGTGTTGGTCAGTTCAAGGCCGGGGGCGAGTTGTGCCACATCCTTGACGTCGAAGATCTTGAACTTTTCGAGTTGCTCGCCTGTTGCGACGTTTACCGTCATCGCCACATCCTGCAGCTTCTGCGACTGGCGGGTGGCGGTAACGATGATTTCGTTGCTCAGGGCTTCCTCTACCGCCTGTGGTGGGGCTTCTGCAGGTTCTGAGGCCATCGCGGCAGCCGGCACGGTCATCGCTGGCATGCTTGCTCCAAGCAGCAGCATGAATTTAAGGTTGTCAATCTTCATATTTCCTCCCCTCAACGGCCGAAGCAGCAAGTTCGACTCGCCACAGTTCGTGCCCGGTGTTGCGCCGATTGCTCGGCTTGATTTCGGCGCGGATCGCGTAAAGCGGCTTCAATGGAGGGAGCGCGCAAAGCGGGATTTTGCCGGCAATGGTGCCGTGCCCGCATCTGCAAACAGAACCGCTCTCCCTCGGTCGCCGCGATACGAACACGCCGAAGTTAGTTTTAACTAACAAGTTGACAAGGGTGCGTCAAATCAGATTCGCTCAAAAGCGATCTTATGCGGTACGAGTATCAATTAAGCTCCCGAGTTGCGTAACGATGTGGCCTTTTCGCAACGCATACCTCATCCGCAGTCAGCGCTGATCTCGCTCTCTCAATGATGCCGCTTGACTGCCGGCGGCTATCAAGTAAGCGTTCACTCACATCAAGATCCGGAGAGTCACATGTCTGATGCGAATTCAGCCACGCCAGCTTCGTTGCCGATCAAAGATCATGTCGGCCTGCGGCTGGCACTGCGCGATGCCAATTTGCCCACGCTCCTTATGGTCTATGTGACGTTCACTCAGGACCGCGTTTATCTCGATCGCTTCGCGCCTTATCTGGCGGCAGCATACGCCGCCGATGCGCCGAGCAACGTGCCCGACACGATGGCACAGGACCTGCGCGACCGGCTGTTCGCGCTGCTAACGCATGAGCTGCCGCCGCTGGTTCGCCCTCTCGATCCGGAATTCCTACGCCATATGATGAGCGTCAGCGTTGGCGAAAACGTCGATCCGGGCCTGATCCCCGTGTTGTACGACCAGATGGGCTTCGAACCGCCTGTCCCACGCAAGTGTATTCCCGGTCGTCCCACGCCTCCGTCGGATTTCGACGTGATCGTGATTGGTGGCGGGATGAGCGGGATCGCAGCGGGCATCAAGCTTTCAGAAGCCAACTATTCGTACACGATTATCGAAAAGAACGCTGAACTGGGCGGAACCTGGTGGGAAAACCGCTACCCCGGCGTCGGTGTGGATACACCCAGCCATTTCTACAGCTATTCCTTTGAACTCAACCCCGAATGGAGCCACTACCACCCCAAAGGTCAGGAAATTCAGGATTATCTGGTTGGCGTGGCGGATCGCCATGGAGTGCGCAGCAACGTTCTGTTCGAAACACGCGTAACTGGCGCCATCTGGGACGATGTGAGCGCCAAGTGGATCGTCAAGCTGCGGCACAAGGACGGCACGACGAGCGAACGGGCCGCTAGCACCGTGCTCCTCGCCCATGGCGTGCTCAACCGCTGGTCCATGCCGAAGATTCCCGGCCTCGAAACATTCGCCGGTCCGAAAATGCACACTGCGGGATGGGACACATCGGTGGATCTGAAGGGCAAGCGCGTTGCCGTGATCGGTACCGGCGCCAGTGCGGCGCAGCTTGCGCCTGCCATTGCCGACGAAGTCTCTCATCTGACGATCTTCCAGCGCTCGAAGCACTGGGTGCTGAACAATCCAGACATCAATGTGAACGTCAACGACAATGTCCGCTTCGCTCTGCGCGAGATTCCGCACTACAAGGAATGGTTCCGCTTCCGCGTCTACTGGTTTTCGGGCGACGGACTCTATGGCAATGTCAAGGTGGAGCCTGATTGGCCTAACCAGAACGTCTCGATTAGCGCGCAGAACGATGCGGTGCGAAACTACGCCTTGCAGTACATTCAAACCAAGCTGGCAAGCCGACCCGATCTGATCGAGAAGATCGTCCCCGACTACCCCATATTCGGCAAGCGCATCGTGCTCGATGCCGACGGGGGATGGCTCGATACGCTGGTAAAGCCCAATGTCACGCTGGAGACGCGCGGGATCGATCACATCGAAAAGGATGCGGTTGTCCTCAAGAACGGTACCCGCGTCGAGGTTGACGTGCTTGCACTGGCCACCGGGTTCGAAATTGCCAAGGTCGCCGGCGATCTCGAAATCGTTGGCAAGGGCGGATGTCGCATTCAGGAGGACTGGGGTGAGGACGACCCCTACAGTTATCTCGGCGTGATGGCGCCGGGCTATCCCAATTTCTTCTTCGTGCTAGGCCCCAACAGCGCGCCCAATCATGCTGCAGGCGTCAACATGGTGATCGAGGCGCAGATCAACTGGATGGTCGAAACGCTCGACATGATGGTCGCCGGAGAGGCTCGCAAGGTGGAGCCGACGATCAAAGCCTATGATGCCTGGAACGCGAAAGTTGCCGCACAGATGAGTCAGATGATCTGGGCCCACCCCAAGGCCAAGAGCTATTACCTCAACTCTGCGGGTCGCAACATCATCTCCTGCCCGTTCCGCCTCGCCGACTACTGGAAATGGACCCGTCATCCTGCGCGCGAAGACCTCACCCTGTCTTGATCCGCGCAAACCTTGGGCGCGGCGGCCAATGCGACCGCCGCGTCTCTTTCAATCCATGTCGGGCCAAACTTGCGCAAAGAAAGGATTTGCGGCCTTGTTCTCGTCGTAACTAGTTTGATGGACCATGCAGGTCGGGCACCAGTGCCCACCCTTGAGATAGAGGCGCGGCGTCATCGTGAAATCGTGGCCGAGCGCGCAACGGAACGCGGCCGGCTGATCCGGCTCGCAGGAATCCCCCTGGAACGAACCGCCACGGAATTGCGCAGCACCCTTGAGGTCTGTGGCCGTCCAGTCCCCTTCCGGCATGTCGGCGTTGTATCCATGATCGAGGAGCGAAACCTCTCGCGAAGGCTCGCGGAACTGGAAATCCGCCCAGTCGCGCGGCAGCTTCTCCCACGCCTCGCGCGATCCGAAGTAGGCTTCGATATGTTCGCGGTCGTCATTGGCGATCCAGTTGAGCGTGCCGCCCGGCCCTTTCGCCAGTTTCTCCATCCGGCTGCGTCCCGCGCCCGGAAACCACCGCGCGATCAGGCGCACCGGCGCCGGCATGCTCGCCACCATGCCGCGCGCCCAATCCTCGAGCGTCTCCGAACGGAACGGCACCGCCTCCTCCAGCCTGTCGGAATCGGCATACCACTGGCCATGGAAGTTCCGCGTGGCGGACCAATGCGGGCGAAAGCTGGCGAAGGCATCCTTCTGCCCCAGCGCGCCTGCGGTAATGCGGGCGAACTCATGATTTGTGACGCGCAGCTTCTCGCCGCCGCCGATGTTGTAGAACCGTTTCCAGAAAGTTTCGGGCACGGCATCCTCGCAGGCGTTCGCTGCCAGCCGCGCCGAATCCCCGACCGTGACCCATTCGAACACGCCGTTGAGCGGATTGTGGAAGATGATCGGGTCGAAGATCTTCCAGATTCCCGGATGCGCGATGCCGGTCTGGCGCAGCGAAACCCAGCGCTTCAAGCCGCTCTGCGCGACGATGGCTTCGGCCTCGGTCTTGCTCACCGCATACTGGTCGAACCGGCTGATCTTGATCGGATCGCCGGTGCGGCCCCAGTGCACCGGCGCATTGCGGTGCCCGGTTTGCGCGACCGTTCCGATATAGACCAGCGCCGTTGTCTCAGCCTGTCCGGCCGCCTTGATTGCTTCAACGATGTTGCGCGCGCCGCCGACGTTCACCTGCATCGTCAGTTCGGGAAAGCGGTCGGCAAAGGGCGACACCATGCCGCCGATGTGCAGCACCTGATCCACACCCTCGATGCCTCGACGCATGTCCTGCGCGCTTGTCAGATCGCCGATTAGCCATTCGACGGCAGGGTGCTTGGCGAATCGTTTCACCACCGGGTGGCCCTGCTCCTCCGGCCGCACCAGAGCGCGGACCCTGAACCGGTCGGCCCTGGCCGCCAGTTCCGCCAGCGTCGCGCTGCCCATGTTGCCGGTCGCGCCGGTCAGGAAGATGGTTTTCTTGGTGCAAATCGCCACTTCACGCCGCTCCGGCCGCTATAATCGCCCCCTACTGTTCAATTATTTTCACGCTCCGGTCAACCACTGCCGCACAAACCATCTTCCCGATGTCCGGCGAACAATGTAAGTGCCCACTTATCACAACGGGAGACATTGCATGGCCGCGATTCTGGAAGAGCGCACCAATTTCACGACTCTGGCCAATGACCCCGAGCTTGCCCGCGCGCTTGACGAAGCCAATGTGCCGACGTTGCTCGCCGCCTATGTTCACCTTTCGCACGATGTGGACATGCTGGAGCGGTTCGCACCGCATATCCGTCCCGCGTTCTCCTATCCGCCAACCGAAATCCCTGACGACCTCGCCGACGCCCTGCGCCTCAAGCTGCGCCACCTGCTGACCACCGGCGAAGGCCTCGCCAGCAACGAGCCGTCAGATGAACTCGTGCAGCGCATCATGTCGGTCACCGTGGGCGAACCGGTCGACACCGAATTCGTCGAACTGGTGAACGACCAGTGTGGCTTCCGTCCATGGATCGACCGCAGCAAGCTGGCCGACCGCCCTGCCCCAAGGCCGGGTTCAAGGTTCTGGTCATCGGCGCGGGCATGACCGGCATGGCCGCCGCCACCAAGCTGCGCGAGGCGGGCTACGACTTCGTCGTGATCGAGAAGAACCCCGAAGTCGGCGGCACCTGGTACGAAAACCGCTACCCCGGCGTCGGTGTGGATACGCCCAGCCACTTCTATAGCTTCAGCTGGGAAATCTGGCCCGATTGGCAGCACTATCACCCGCATGGCGCCGACATGCAGCGCTACATGACCGGCGTTGCCGACAAGTACGACCTGCGCCGAGACATCCGCTTCAACACCACGGTCGAGAAGCTGGTCTGGGACGAGAAGTCCTGCACATGGACTGTCACTGTCCGCAACGCTGATGGCACCAGCGAAAACCTCGTTGCCAATGCCGTCATCAACGGCCATGGCCCGGTCAATCGCCTCAAGATGCCGGACATCGCCGGGCTGTCCGACTTCGCAGGACCAGTTGTCCACACCGCCGCCTATCCCGCTGACCTCGATCTCAAGGGCAAGCGCGTTGCCGTGATCGGCACCGGGGCGAGCTCGGCCCAGCTCTGCGGCGCCATCGCGCCGGAGGTTGCCGAACTCACCGTCTACCAGCGCACCAAGCACTGGGTGCTCTACAATCCCGAAATCGCCCACGAGGTGAGCGAGGGCATGAAGTGGGCCTTGGCAAACATCCCCACCTTCAAGGAATGGTTCCGCTTCCGCGTTTACTGGGCCGCGGCCGACGGCCTCTTCTCGAACGTGCTCAAGGACCCGGCGTGGGAGGGCAACATGCTCGCCGTTTCCGAAGGCAACGAGATGACGCGCCAGTACGCGCTCGGCTACATGCAGCAGCGCTTCGCCGACCGGCCTGACCTGATCGAGAAGCTGACGCCCGATTTCCCGATTTTCTCGAAGCGCATCATTCTTGACAATGGCTGGTTCGATGCGCTTGCCCGGCCCAACGTCCACCTCGAAACACAGGGTATCGCCCGCATCCTGCCGAACGGCATCGAAGCCAAGGACGGCTCTGTCTTCGAATGCGACGTGATCATATGCGCTACCGGCTTCAACGTCGCGCAGATGGTCGGAAACCTGGTGATAAAGGGCGAAGGCGGGCGTGAACTGGGCGAAGAATGGGGTGCGGAAGATCCACGCAGCTACCTCGGTATGTGCGTGCCGGGCTACCCCAACTACTTCCACACCGTCGGCCCCAACAGCGCGCCCAACCACGCCGCTGGCCAGAACCTGATCTCCGAAGCGCAGGTCAACTGGATCATCGAGGCGCTGGACCGGATCAACGAAGCCGGCGCCCGCGCGTTCGAAGTGGAAAAGAACGCCTTCGATGCCTGGAACCGCAAGGTGGATGAGCGTATGCCCCAGATGATCTGGACCCACCCCCGCGCCAACTCGTACTACAACAACTCGAAAGGCCGCGTCTTCCTGTCGTGGCCGTGGCGTCTGGTGGACTTCTTTAATGCCACCCGCCGCCCGGAACCCGGCAGCTACCGCTTGATCCCGTAATCGCAAGATGCCGTTTCTGCGCAATGGCCTTGCGCGGAACCGGCGTTTCGCCCTAGTCGGAAGGCGTGACTAAACGCACCCGCCTCCCCGCGAAAGACCGCAAGGCGCTCATTCTCGCCAACGCCCGCGCCATCTTCGCGCAGAGCGGCTATGAAGCGGCGCGCACGCAGGAAATCGCCAAGCGGTCGGGCGTCTCCGAAGCGCTGATGTACCGGCACTTCCCCTCAAAGGAAGCGCTCTACCGTGCCGTCCTGCGCGAGGTGATACGCGAACAGGATGCAAGCTACGAAACCCTCACACTGCAAGAGCTTAACGGACGCGCCATCGTCCGCAACCTCAAGGCCTATTTTACCATCGTGGTCGGATCGAGCGAGCCAAGCTTCAAGGAAGGCTTCCGCCTCCTGCTCGCCAGCCTCGTCGGCGATACGAACTTTGCGACGCTCGTCTACCGTCGCGCCCAGCGACTGATGAACCACCGCATTACCGCAGCGTTGCAGAACGCGCGCGACGCCGGAGAAGTCATCGGCCGGGAAATTTCGCCGGCCAACACTTCACTGTTCACCGAACACGTCGGCACGGTGCTCAACGTGCTGGCCACCAATGTCGAACGTTCGCCCTACCATGGCAACGAGGCAGAGCTGATCCGCGACGCCGTGTGGTTCTGCTGCCGCGGAGTCGGCTTCACCGACGAGGCGATCGAACGCCACTTGCGCGACTGAAGCGCATGCTATTGCGTCCGCCGCTGCTGCGGGCTACCAACTCGATTGACAGCGCTATCTAAATCAGGTCCAACAGGATCGAAAGCGCGGGGAGAGTGGTTTTGCGCAAGGTGCTGAAGGTGCTTGGCCTGTTGCTGCTGGCCGCCTCCGTGGTGTTTGCGGTCATCGCGTGGCGCAACTGGGACCTGATCCAGCGCGTGTTCCTGGGCGGTGTCAAAGTCTATGAGACGGTTCCGCCGCAGATCCCCGCCAATATCCCGCGTCCCGCCGTGCTGGTCTTTTCAAAGACCAACGCGTTCCGCCACGAAGAAGCGATCCCTGCTGCTGCCAAGATGTTCGATACGCTTGCGAGGCAGAACGGGTGGGGCCTCTACCAGACGGAGAACGGTGCGGCCTTCAGCCCTGAAATCCTGTCCCGCTTCGATACCGTGGTGTTCTCCAACGTCACCGGAGACGTTTTCACACCCGAACAGCGCGCTGCGTTCAAGGCCTATCTCGAGAACGGCGGCGGCTATGTCGGCATCCACGGCGCGGGCGACAATTCGCACAAGGCGTGGGACTGGTACGTGACCTCGGTGATAGGCACGAACTTCATCGGCCACCCCATGGACCCGCAGTTCCAGAGCGCCGCGGTCAACATCGAAACCCATGCGCACCCTTCGACCGCGTCACTGCCTGACAGGTTCGATCACGTCGATGAATGGTATTCCTTCGACAAGTCGCCACGCGGCATTCCGGGGCTGACCGTTCTCGCCACGATCGACGAGAGCAGCTACAAGCCGGGGTCGTTCATGGGCACAGAGCTCGCCATGGGCAAGGACCATCCGGTGGCGTGGTGGCGATGCGTGGGCCAAGGGCGCGTGTTCTACGCCGCCGCCGGGCACACCGCCCAGACTTACGATGATCCCAAATACCGCCAGTTCCTCACTGGCGCGGTACAATGGGCGATGAAGCGCGCTGGCAATGGCTGTGGCAGCGATGCCGGCAACGCCACCGGGTCGGCGCAAGCAGCCGAGTGAAACAAAGCAACTTACGGAACGGGCGGGGAATACTTTGATGGCAACCACATCCCAGAACAGGAAATCGATCTTCTGGATCTGCGTCCTTGCACTGTTCTGTGCGGCACTGGCCAACGCCGTGCGCGCAGGCGCGGCCGGAGCAATGAAAGCCGCCCTGCTCGATCCGATCGATCCGCAGCATTCGGGCGAACTGATCGGCGTCGTGCTCGGCAACTCTTTCCTTGGCTTCGCCATCAGTCTGCTGGTCATCTCGCCACTGCTCGACCGGTTGGGCGCCAAGAAGGTGATCCTGTTCGCCTCGGCCTGCTTTATCCTCGGCCCCCTGCTCGTCCTGCTGGCTGGAAACGCTCCGCCCGCCTCGATCATGCTCGTGCTCAACCTCGCCATGGTGCTGTGGGGTTGCGGCTGGGGAGCGACCGAAGCTTCGATCAATCCCGTTGTCGCCTCGCTCTTTCCTGACCAGAAGACCGGCAAGCTCAACGAACTGCACGCCTGGTGGCCGGCAGGGCTGATCCTTGGCGGCCTGCTTTCGGTCCTGTTCTTCAAGTCGCTCGACCTGCCATGGCAGGCGCTGGTGGGGCTGTGCCTAGTGCCCGGAGTGGTCCTGGCCATCTGGGCGTCCCGCCATCAATTCCCGCAGACCGAAAGCGCGGTGGCGGGTGTCTCCTTCGGCGAGATGATGACCGAGCCGTTCAAGCGGCCGAGCTTCTGGGTCTTCTTCGCGATCATGTTCCTGACCGCGTCGAGCGAACTGGCACCGGGCGCCTGGGTCGATGTGACGCTGACCAATACCGTCGGCATGCCGGGCATCCTTGTGCTGGTCTATGTCTCTGCAATCATGTTCGTAATGCGCCATTTCGCAGGTGCGCTTGAACACCGCTTCTCCGACATGGGCCTGCTGCTGATGTGCACCGTGCCTGCGGCCTTGGGGCTCTACCTGCTGTCGGTGGCCAATTCGCCGGTCACTGCGGTATTGGCGGCGACGGTCTGGGCGTTCGGCGTATGCTTCATGTGGCCGACCATGCTGGCGGCAGTATCGCGGCGCTACCCACGCTCTGGCCCCTGGGGCATCGGCCTCGTCGGCTTTGCCGGCGCGCTGGCGATCTACTTCGTTCTGCCCGAACTCGGCGCGATCTACGACAGGGCCAAGCTCGCAAAGGCCGGCGGCGAAGAAGCCTTCGCTGCGCTTCAGCCCGGCAGCGATGCCCTGCAGCAGGTGCTTGCCTACGCGGCCGAGCAGAGCTTCCAGACCATTGCGGTCATTCCGGTGGTGCTGTTCTTCATCTTTCTTGCGGTACGCCTGGTCGAGCGGAAAAGCGGAAAGGCCTGATCCGTGAAAGTCGGCATCAACCTGATGCTGTGGACGGGGCATGTCACGCCCGCTGATGCGCCGCTGCTCTTAGCGCTGAAGGACACCGGCTTTGATGGCGTGGAATTGCCGCTGTTCGATGTCTCGAGCAGCACGCATTACGCCGAACTTGGCCGCATCCTTGCCGACATCGGGTTGAAGCGCACCACCACGGCGATCATTCCGGATGAGGCGCACAACCCGATTTCACCCGATCCCGCCGTCCGCACCCGCGCCATCCAGCATCTTGAGCGTGTGATCGATTGCGCGGCAGCGCTGGGCGCGCAGGTTCTGGCCGGACCGTTGTTCCAGCCGCTCGGGCTGTTCAGCGGGGCCGGGCCGACCGAGGCCGAGCTTGAGCGTTGCGCCGAGGTGCACCGGGCAGTGGCCGAACGCGCCCGCGCGGCAAACCTGCCTTTGGCGCTGGAACCCCTCAACCGCTTCGAATGCTACCTGCTCAACACCTGCGAGCAGACCAGCGCCTATCTCGACCGCCTGGATGAACCGGGCTTCGGCATCCTTTACGATACGTTCCATGCCCATATCGAAGAGAAGGACCCGGTCGCGGCGCTGCGCACGGCACTGGCGCGTGGCCATGTCGCCCATGTCCACATCAGCGAGAACGATCGCGGCACGCCGGGGCGCGGACATGCCAGGATTGCCGAGAGCATCGCCGTGCTCAAGCAGACGGGCTACGATGGCTGGCTGACGATCGAGGCCTTCGGCAAGGGCTTGCCTGAACTCGCCGCCGCCACCCGCGTCTGGCGCGATTTCTTCAGCAGCCCCGAAGAGGTCTACACCGAAGGGCACCGCTATATCCGCGAATGCTGGGACCAGGCCTGATGTCCACACCTGTCATTTCCGACCGGCGCCAAGAAGCAAGCCAGAACACGGAGACTGCCGATGATTGACCTCCCCCAAACCGATCGCCGTGGCATGATGGCCGGCTTCGCTGCCCTGCTCGGCGTGGCGGCGCTTCCGGTCGAGGCACTTGCGGCACCTGCCGGCAAGACAGCGCCCTTCCTCCCTGCCCCTCGCTTTGCGCTGCTTTCCAGCGTGGCCGACACGATGCTGCCCGTAACCGACACCCCGGGCGCACTGGCGGCGCAGGTCCCTGCCCGGCTTGATGCGATGCTGAAGAACTGGGCCGCGCCTGCCACCCGCGCCGAAATCCTCGCAGCGCTCGACCGCATCGATTCCGCCGCCAAAGCAGCCAAGGGCCGCAGCTTCGCCGCGCTTTCGGCCAAGGAGCGCGAAGCCGTGCTGCGTGCCCACGATGCCGCTGCCCTCAAGCCGACAGCCCCGCTCGATGCCAACAAGGCGGCATTTCTCCAGACCGGTACCGTGCCAACCGACGCCGGTTACAAGCGGCTCAAGGAACTGGTCATCGGCCTCTACTACTACAGCCCGACCGGCAGCGAGAATGAGCTGGTCTACGATCACGTGCCCGGCCCCTACCAGGCATCGGTCAAGCTTACCCCGAAATCCCGGCCCTACCTCGGCCTTGGTCCGTTCTGAGCGGAGATTGATTCATGTTTGACGCCATCGTTATCGGCTCGGGTATCAGCGGGGGCATTTCCGCCAAGGAACTGACCGAACGCGGCCTGAAGGTCCTCGTGCTTGAGCGCGGCCGCAAGGTCGAGCACGTCACCGACTACAACGACACCCAGATGCCTTGGGAGCTGCCCAATAACAACGAAGTGCCCGAAGAAGAACTGGCACGCGACTATCCGGTGCAGAGCCAGTGCTATGCCATGAATGCCGCGACCAAGCAGTTCTGGGTCAAGGATAGCGATCATCCCTACACCACCCCGGAAGACCGCCCGTTCAGCTGGATTCGCGGCTATCACCTCGGCGGGCGCTCGATCATGTGGGGGCGGCAAGCCTATCGCCTTTCGCCGATGGACTTCGAGGCCAATGCCAAGGACGGTCACGGCGTAGACTGGCCGATCCGCTATGACGACCTTGCGCCGTGGTACAGCCATGTCGAAAAGTTCATCGGCGTGGCAGGATCGAAGGAAGGCCTGCCGCAACTGCCCGATGGTGAATTCCTGCCGCCATGGGAAATGAACGACGCCGAAAAGCTGTTCAAGGCATCGGTTGAGGCAAAGTTCTCGGGCCGCAAGGTGATCATCGGGCGCAATGCCAACCTCTCGGTCGCCCAGCCGCATCACGAGGAATTGGGCCGCACCAGCTGCCAGAACCGTTCGATCTGCGAACGCGGCTGCAGCTTCGGGGCGAACCACACCAGCCTGTCCTCATCCTTCCCCGCGGCTGAACGCACCGGCAACCTGACCATCGTCACCGATGCGATCGTGCACAGCCTGGTGCAGGACCCGGCCAGTGGCAAGATCACGGCCGTGCGGGTGATCGATGCCAAGACCATGGAAGGGCGGACCTACGAGGCCAAGCTGTTCTTCCTCAACGCATCGACCATCGGATCGGCGCAGATCCTGCTCAATTCGGCAAACGAGGCCAACCCGCGCGGGCTGTGCAACAAGTCCGATCAGGTCGGGCGCAACATCATGGACCACATGTATGCGCTGGCGACGGCCGGCCTGATGCCGCACTACCCGGCCGACAGCTACTATCATGGCCGCCGTCCCACCGGCATCTACATCCCGCGCTATCGCAACGTGACCGAGGAAGGCGAGGGCTTCGTGCGCGGCTACGGCTATCAGGGTGCAGTTACCCGGCAGGGCGGAAAGCCCGATGCTACCGTGGGAATCGGCCAGGACATCAAGGAGCGCAACCGCAAGTTCGGCCCGTGGATGGCGTTCATCTCGGGCTTTGGCGAGATGCTACCCCATCCTGAAAACCGGATGACGCTGCACCAGTCGCGCAAGGACAAGTGGGGCATTCCGCTGCTCCACATCGACGTCCAGCTGCGCGAGAACGAGAAGAAGATGGCCAAGCAGATCCAGGCCGACGCGCGCACCATGATCGAGGCGGCAGGCGGCACGGTCGTCTACCAGCGCACCGAACCCGGTCCGCCGGGTCTGGGCATTCACGAGATGGGCAGCGCCCGCATGGGCCGCGATCCGTTGACTTCGGTGTTCAACGGCCTGAACCAGGCGCACGAGGCGCCGAACCTGTTCTGCACCGATGGCGCGGTGATGACCTCGTCGGGCTGCCAGAACCCGTCGCTCACCTACATGGCGATGTCAGCCCGCGCCGCGCACAATGCGGTGCAGATGCTGAAGGAAGGCAAGATCTGATGTGGACGGGCTGCCTGCAAAGGCAGCCCGTCAGCCGCAAGGGCTGGTGCTACATTCCCGGTGAACCGGGGAAGCCCATGTAATAGCTGCCCACGGTCATCCCGCCGTCAACGACGATCTCGGCGCCATGGATATAAGACGCCTCGTCGCTGGCGAGGAAAGCGCTCGCCGATGCCACTTCTTCCGGCCCGCCGATGCGCTGCAGCGGCACGTTGGCATAGCCCTTGTCCACTTCCTCGCGCGCTGCGCCGGTATGATTGGACATCACCGTATCCACCCCGCCGGGGTGGACCGAATTCACCCGCACGCCCTTGTGGCCCAGCTCCATAGCCGCCACCTTGGTCAGGCCCCGGACGCCCCACTTGGACGAGGCATAGGCGACGAGGCTGTTCGCCCCCTTCATCCCGTCCACTGACGAGATATTGACGATCGAGCCGCGCCCGCGCGCGATCATGCCCGGCGCCACCGCCTTGATGCCCAGGAACTCGCCGACGAGGTTGACGCCCAGGACCCTCTCGTAATCAGCCTTGGAGGTCTCGAGCAGGCTCTTGAACATCAGGATGCCGGCATTGTTGACCAGCGCATCGACCGGCCCCAGCGTCGCTTCCACCTCGCTGACAACCGCGGCCCAATTGGCCTCGTCGGTCACGTCGAGATGGAAGAACCGCGCCGCATCGCCCAGCTCGGCGGCAAGCGCTTCGCCCGCCTCGTCCAGCACGTCGGCAATCGCCACTTTCGCGCCCTCGGCCACGAACAGCCGGCTCGTCGCCGCACCCATGCCCCGCGCACCCCCGGTGACGATCGCCACCTTGCCTGCAAGCTTTCCCATGATCTCTCCCTTGGCTCCTGCCTGGAAGCCCTGTGTTCTCAGGCCACCTTCTGCCCCGGCCG
Organism: Novosphingobium sp. THN1; assembly: GCF_003454795.1. Taxonomy (GTDB): domain Bacteria; phylum Pseudomonadota; class Alphaproteobacteria; order Sphingomonadales; family Sphingomonadaceae; genus Novosphingobium. The sequence goes on along the minus strand of NZ_CP028348.1, from coordinate 770,781 downwards.
CTTGTCGAGCGTGACGTGCAGACCGTTGACGCGGCCCTGGATTTCCGGCGCCTTGTCCCGCGGGTTGTAGAACTGGCGGTACCACAGGCGAACCTTGGCGTAGGGGCCGTCCTTGGGGATCGCCAGCGGGTTGATGCAGGCGCGCTTGTTCGCCCAGATCTCAACGTCCTGCGCAAAGGCGAGGCGGCTGCCTTCCTGATAGGCCAGCGCCATCTCGCGGTCTTCCGCCGTCGTCTCGCGGCTGCCGTCGTGGACCTTGACCATCAGCGCATGCCACGAACGCGAAACCCCATCCTCGATCGGCGTATTGGCGATCATGATGAAGCTGTCGAACGTGCCGGCCATTTCCGACTGGAGGAAGCCCGGCCCTTCGTACCAGGTGTCCAGCACCAGCGCGTCCTCGGGGTTCGCCGTCAGCGTGCGGTGGCCGGCGCTGTAGTACTGGTGCAAGTGTGGGCCCATGAACTCGTTGGCGAAATACTGCCAGTCGGTCGCGCCGTGGATTGGCACGAAGTGGCCGAAGTCGGCCATGTTGTCGACGATCTCGATGCCGTGGCTGTTGAGGTCGCCCATGTAGTCGATCTTCCATTCGACCCAGCCCGGCTCGCCATAATGGCCACCGAAGTTGGCAAGTTCCACGTCAGGCTCCAGCCCTTCGGGATCGTGCCACATCCAGATGATCCCGGCGCGTTCGAGCACCGGATAAGTGCCGAGCTTCGCTGCCTTCGGGATGAAGTCCGAATAGGGAATGTGGTTGCACGCGCCATCGGTGCCGAAGCGCCAGCCGTGGAACGGGCAGCGGATCGACTCACCTTCAACATGCTCTCCATCGCGGACGATGTAGGACGTGCTGTTCTTCGCCAGATGCGCGCCCATGTGCGGGCAATAGGCATCGACCACGTAAGGCTTGCCGCTCTCGCCCCGGTAGATCACCAGATCCTTCCCGAAATAGCGGATCGGCGCGGGGGTGCGCGTGGCATCGGCGGCAGTTCCGATCATGAACCAGCCGCGCGGAAAGTCGAATTCACCCAGGCCATACTCTTTCGAGGTCGCCATCTGCATCACTCCTTTTGATCACCGCGCCGTTCTGCCTTGTTCGGGACAGCGCTTTCGTGATCCCGAAAACCGAATCGCGAGCGATTTGCGGACCGATCGCGATCATCTCCCACGCCCTCAGCATGGCACGCCAAGCCGCATTGGGCAAGCCCAAGCGAACCACGCTTTGCGTTACATTATTCGCCACCCATTACGCAAACAACGCCACATACTGCACTTACGCTATCAGGTGCGTTCAGATTTTGGTTTGCAGTTTGCATGAGGTCGTGGCAACAACCCGGTCTGCGAGAGGCCGCAAGACGCTTCGCGCCACTGGAGAGAAGCATGACCGATCTTGACCGCAAAGTCGTCCTGATAACCGGAGCCGGGCAGGGAATCGGACAGGGCGTGGCGCTGGCAATGGCAGGCGCCGGGGCCTCTGTCGTCGTTACCGGGCGCACGCTGGCCAAGGTCGAGGCAACGGCGAACATGGTCAAGGAACGCGGCGGCAAGGCGCTGGCCGTCGCCTGCGACGTGAAGTCCGCCGCCGATCTCGCCGCGACGGTGGAGCGCACCGTCGCCGCGTTCGGCGGGCTCGATATTCTCGTCAACAATGCCCAGGAAGTGCCGCTCGGCAAGCTCGAGGACGTGACGGACGAAGCCTTCCTTGCGGGATTCGAAAGCGGGCCGCTGGCCACGCACCGCCTGATGAAGCTCGCCCGCCCGCACCTCGCCGCGCGCGGCGGCGGCACCATCTTCAACTTCTGCTCTTCGGCCGGCATCCGCTGGGACATGACCGGCTATGGCTGCTACGCCGCGGTCAAGCAGGCGATCCGCAGTTTGACCCGCGCCGCGGCGGCCGAATGGGGCGGCGAAGGCATCCGCGTGCTGACCATCGCGCCGCACGCGGAATCGCCCGGCCTCAAGTGGTGGATCGAGAACAATCCCGAAGAAGCGCAGGCCTTTTTCCGCACGATCCCGCTGGGCCGCGTCGGCAGTCTTGAAGGCGATATCGGCCGCGCGCTGGTCGCGCTCGCGGGGCAGGACCTCGCATACCTCACGGGGGCGACGATCCCGCTCGACGGCGGACAGGCCAACTTCGACTGAGGAGGCGCGCCATGGAAAAGGTCATCGCCGCCCTCTGGGCGCCGCCGCACCAGTCGCGCGAGGACTTCGGCGCCGCGCTGCTCGCCACCCTGCCCCAGGCACTCGTCGCTGCGGGAGCGAGCCGGGTTCGGCTCAACCTGCGCGATGGCACGGTCGCACCGGGCGAAGCGCTGGTCCAGCAGTGGCAGGCGCCGCAGCAGGCCGCCGTCGTCCAGTTCTGGATGCCCTCGGCAAACGCCCGCTTCCGGGGCGATGTCGATGCAGCGCTCGCCGCGCGTTCGGCATGGTTTGCAGCATGGCTGGTCTGTGAATCCGAGATCATCCCGAACACCGCGCATCCGTGTTCTACAAATGTTTCCCCGGGGAAACACGAAAGCACCCGGCGCACATGGGGCTGGAGCCAGGCCAGCTTCATCACCTTCCGCTCCGACATCACCCGCGAGGTGGCCGTCGCCCACTGGCATTCGCACCACACCCGCGTGGCGATCGAGACGCAGGCGAACTTCGAATATGTCCAGAACCTGATCGTCCGCCCCCTCACCGAAGGCGCGCCGGCCTACAGCGCGTTCGTCGAAGAGTGCTTCCCGCTGGACGCGCTCGAACAGCCGGAAGTGTTCTTCGATGCCGTGCGCAATCCGGCGAAGTTCAAGGCCAATCTCGATGCGATGATGGACAGCTGCCACGCCTTTCTGGACTTCAGCCGCAACGATATCATCCCCACCAGCCAGTTCGATTTCGCCCATCTGGGCTGAGAATTCGAGAGGAATCCACCATGTCCGAACAACCGAAAATCGCACTGGTCACTGGCGCCAGCCGGGGCGCCGGCGCCGGCATCGCGCGCGGCTTTGGCGAGATGGGGTACACCGTCTACGTCACCGGCCGCACCGTCACGCCCGGCGATGCCAAGGGCTGGGACGGCACCGTGCTGCCGGGCACCGTCTCCGAAACCGCGCAGAAGATCACCGAGAACGGCGGCAACGGTATCCCAGTCGTCTGTGACCACAGCGACGACGCCAGCGTTGCCCGCGTTTTCGAACAGATCATGGACGAGCAGGGCCGCCTTGATGTGCTGGTCAACAATGCTGCCTACATGCACCACCAGCTGATCGAGAAGGCGCCGTTCTGGGAAAAGGAGCTGGACGCCCAGAAGATCCTCGATGTCGGCCTGCGCAGTGCTTACGTGGCCAGCTGGCACGCGGCGAAGATTATGGTCCCGCAGAAGTCCGGCCTGATTGCGATGACCTCGTCGTTCGGCGCGACCTGCTACATGCATGGCCCCGCCTATGGCGCGCAGAAGGCCGGGCTCGACAAGCTGGCGCATGACATGGAGCACGATTTCCGGGGCACCGGGGTGATCGCCGTCTCGCTCTGGCTCGGCCCACAGTTGACCGAGCGCGCGCTGATCGCGGCCAAGACCAACCCGGAGCAGTACGAGGGCTTCCTGTCGATGGCCGAGAACCCCGAATTCTCCGCCCATGTCCTCGCCGCCATCGACAGCGCGCCCAATCGCGACGAGCTTTCCGGCCAGACGCTGATCGTGGCCGAGATCGCGAAGGAACTGGGCGTGACCGACCGTGGCCACGACCGCCCTTCGCACCGCGAGATGCTCGGCAGCCCGCGTCCGAAGAATCCGGCGGCGGTTTATTGATCAAAGGCCGATGGGAGGTTCGTCCGATGATCCTGCAAAGATCATCGGACGATACGTTTCCATGCGCGGGACTTGCACCGCCCCCGCGCACCATACCCTTCGCCCGTTGGAGCCGGAGCAACCGGCCGTGCGGGGAGATGATCGATGGCAAGTGCAGCACCGGGTGCAGACGGCCTTCCCTTGCTCGATGGCGGCGTGCCGCTGCTCGGGCATCTGGCGCAGTTCTTCCGTGATCCCGTTTCGGTCCTGAAACGCGGCTACCGTTCCAAGGGTCGGATGTTCGCGATGAACTTCATGGGCCAGCGCATGAACGTGATGCTGGGGCCGGAACACAACCGCTTCTTCTTCGAGGAGACCGACAAGCTGCTCTCGATCCGGGAGTCGATGCCGTTCTTCCTCAAGATGTTTTCGCCCGAATTCTACTCCTTCGCCGAGATGGACGAGTACCTGCGCCAGCGCGCCATCATCATGCCCCGGTTCAAGGCGGCGTCGATGAAACAGTACGTGCCGGTGATGGTCGAGGAATCGCTCAATCTGGTTGAGCAGCTGGGCAATGAAGGCGAATTCGACCTGATCCCGACGCTGGGGCCGGTGGTGATGGACATTGCCGCGCACAGCTTCATGGGGCGCGAGTTCCACGAGAAGCTGGGCCACGAATTCTTCGAGCTGTTCCGCGACTTTTCGGGCGGCATGGAGTTCGTCCTGCCGCTGTGGCTGCCGACGCCCAAGATGGTGAAAAGCCAGCGCGCCAAGAAGAAGCTGCACGCGATCCTGCAGTCGTGGATCGACAAGCGCCGTGCGAGCCCGCTCGATCCGCCCGACTTCTTCCAGACGATGATCGAGACGAAGTATCCCGATGGCCGCGCCGTGCCCGACGAGATCATTCGCCACCTGATCCTGCTGCTGGTCTGGGCGGGGCATGAAACCACCGCCGGGCAAGTCAGCTGGGCGCTGGCCGACCTGCTGCAGAACCCCGGCTATGCCAAGGTCCTGCGCGACGAGACGGCGGGGCTGCTGGGTGCCGGCAACGGCGGCAACCTCACTTGGGAACACGCCATCGCGATGGAGAAGATGGACCTCGCCCTGCGTGAGACCGAGCGGCTTCACCCGGTGGCCTACATGCTTTCGCGCAAGGCCAATGCCGATATCGAACGTGAGGGCTATCGCATCCGCAAGGGCGAGTTCGTGCTGCTTGCGCCGTCGGTCAGCCACCGGATGGAAGAGACGTTCCGCAATGCCAATGCCTATGATCCGGAGCGCTTCAACCCGCAAAACCCTGAAGCACAGATCGAGAGCAATTCGCTGATCGGCTTTGGCGGCGGGGTGCATCGCTGCGCGGGCGTGAACTTCGCGCGCATGGAAATGAAGGTGCTGGTGGCGATCCTGCTGCAGAACTTCGACATGGAGCTGATGGACGAGGTGAAGCCCATCGCCGGCGCCTCGACCTACTGGCCCGCCCAGCCCTGCCGCGTGCGGTACAAGCGGCGCCAGCTGGACGGCGCGGGCGCGAGTGCCGACGTGGCCGCGCTGGCGAAGGCGGCCGGTTGCCCGGCGCACGCTTGAGGTGATCTGAATGGCCAAGGTGACTTTCGTCCAGCCCGACGGGACGGCGCGGACTTGCGTGAACTTCGAGGGCATGACCCTCATGCAGCTGGCGGTTGGCAACCTTGTCGACGGGATCGACGCGCTGTGCGGCGGCATGATGCAGTGCGCCACCTGCCACTGCTACATCGACCCGGACTGGCTCGACCGCACCGGCCCGGCCCGGCCGGAAGAGCGCGAGATGCTCGAGGCGATCGAGGGTGTCGAGATCCGCCCCAACAGCCGCCTCTCCTGCCAGGTCCAGCTTGGCGAGGAGCTTGACGGACTGGTAGTGCACATTCCGGCGGACCAACCGGGAATCTAGCAAAAACAAGACCCTCTTCCTACGCATCCGGTTGACACTTCAAGAAAGTGAAAACATTATGCGTAGCAATTGAAGCGATAATCACCGAATCATCGGTGTGGAGAGGGAAGTCACCGTATGACTGCGGCAGACAATGCGTTGCTCGCTTCGCAGGCTCTGGATTTCACCGGAAAGACCGTGCTGGTCACCGGGGGCGGCGTGGGCATCGGGCGCGCCATTGCCGAAGCCTTTGCCGGAGCCGGCGCGCAAGTGGTGATCGCCGAGATCGACCCCGCCAATGCCGATGCCGCCGAGGCCGCCATGCCCTCTGCCCGCGTGATCCGCTGCGACGTGCGCCAGCGCGGGGTCGGCGCGATGCTGGCCGAGCGGATCGCTGCCGAAACCGGCAGGCTGGACGTGCTGGTCAACAATGTCGGCCATTTCGTCCACGCGCGACCCTTTGCCATGCTGGCGGACGAGGAAGCCGAGGAGATCCTCGACGTCAACCTAGGCCAGTTGCTGCGCATGACCAAGGCCATGATTCCCCTGCTGCGCAAGGGCGCGCCGGGGTCCTCGATCATCAATGTCACCTCGATCGAGGCGCATCGCGGCATCCCCTATTGCTCCGTCTATGCTGCCGCGAAGTGGGCGGTGACCGGCTTTAGCAAGAGCCTTGCGCTGGAATTTGGCCCCGAGGGCATCCGCGTCAACACCATCGCGCCCGAAACCACCGATACCCCGCAAGTGGCGCTCGACTACATGATCCCGCCCGAGAACCGCACGCACGAGGAGCGGTGGATTCCGCTGGGCCGCTTTGGCCAACCCAGCGACTGCGCGGGCGCGGCGCTCTACCTCGCCAGCCCCTTGGCGACGTGGGTGACGGGCAGCACAATCCACATCGACGGCGGCGCGCTGGCGGCGGCAGGGTGGTATCGCACGCCGCAGGGCGAATGGACCAACGTGCCGCTGATCGCGGGCAACGGCCTCGTGATACCGGGCACCGTGGCATGAGCGACCTCGCCGCGCTTCGGCGCACCGCCGAACGCTATGCCGTGGGCGCAGACCGCCGCGACAAGGCGCTGTGGCGCGAGGTGCTTGCCGAGGATGTCGAGATTTCAGGTCCGGGCTTCAGCATCGCAGGGTTGGAGGCGAACCTCGGCTCGATCGACCACCTCGCCCACGCCTTCACCATGACGCGCCACGTGGTGCATGACATGGACGTGATCGTGGAGGGCGACAGCGCACAGGGCGAGACCCGCTCCACCGCAGAGCATCGCATTGCCGCGCCCGAGGGCGACAAGCTGCTGGTCTGGGCGATCCGCTACCAGGACCAGTGGAGGCGCGAGAACGACTACTGGAAGTTCACCCGCCGCACCCTGATCGTCGATTGGGAAGAGCTGCGGCCGATCAAGGGAATTGCGACATGAAGGTACTGGTCATCGGCGGCACGGGTGCGCTTGGCGGCCATGCCGCGCTGCATCTGGCGGCACAGGGGCTTGACGTGACGATCACCGGGCGCTCTGCCGCTCCTGCAGGCACGCCGCTCACCGAACTCGGCTTCCTCAAGGGCGATTACGTGGCAGGCGATTTCACCGCCGAGAAGCTGAAGGGCTTCGACTGGATGGTGTTCGCGGCGGGCAACGATCCGCGCCACGTGCCGCAGGGTGAAGACTTCGGCGCCTGGCTGAGACGCGCCAACCACGAAGCCCTGCCCGCCGTGTTCGCCGCCGCCCGTGAAGCCGGGGTCAAGCGCGCGGTGCAGCTCGGCAGCTTCTACCCGCAGGCCGCGCCGGAACTGATCGCGGGCAATGTCTATATCCAGTCGCGCCTTGCGGCATGCCAGCTTGCCCGCAACGAGGCGAGCCACGATTTCGACGTGGTCAGCGTCAACGCGCCGTTCATGGTCGGCGCGGTGCCGGGCCTGCCCAGCGCGATCTTCGAACCCTATGTCGCCTGGGCCAAGGGGCAGATCCCGATCCCGTTCTTCGCGCCGACGGGGGCACCAACTTCATGTCGTTTCGTTCGTTGTCCGAAGCGATCGAAGGCGCGCTGCTGCGGGGCGAGCCGGGCAAGGCCTATCTCGTCGGCGATGAAAACCTGACCTTCCGCGAATACTTCCAGCTGTTCTTCGACGCTGTTGGCAGTGACGTAAAGCTGGAGGAGCGCGACGAGGAACTGCCGCTCCTGCCCGACATCGCCATCCCGCAGGGCCGCGGCAACACGATCAGTTATGAACCCGACGCTGGCGAAACCGCGCTGCTCGGCTATCGTCGCGGCGACGTGGCGGCGGCTGTTGCCGAAATCGCCGCCCAGTACGGCTAAGGGAGAGACAAAGGATGACGCTCAATCCGCAGGTCGAGGCGCTGCTCGGCTTTTTCGCGCAGATGCCGCCGATCGACTACGAGACGATCACGCCCGAGGCCCTGCGCGAGGCGAACCGGCCGATGCAGATGGGCCCGCCACCCGCCGTTGCCGAGGTGCGCGACCTGACGCTGGACCTGCCCGGCCGCACCATTGCGGCGCGGCTCTACAAGCCCGAGGGCGCGGGCGAGAACGTCCCGCTGGTGCTGTTCTACCATGGCGGCGGCTGGGTGATCGGCTCGATCGAGACGCACGATGCCTCGGCGCGCGCCTTGGCCGTGGCGAGCGGCGCGGCGGTGCTGTCGGTCGACTACCGTCTCGCCCCGGAAACGCCCTTCCCCGGCCCGCTCGACGATTGCCACGACGCCCTGCTCTGGGCTGTGGACCATGCCGCAGACCTCGGCATCGACAAGGGCCGCCTTGCGGTGGCCGGTGACAGCGCGGGCGGCAACCTCGCCGCCGCCGTCGCTATACGCGCGCGCGATACGGGCGGGCCAAAGCTGGCGCACCAGCTGCTGATCTACCCTGTCACCGACACCAACTTCGAGAACGGCTCCTACACCGAGAATGCCGAGGGCTACTTCCTCACCACGCGCATGATGCAGTGGTTCTGGATGCACTACGTCGGCGATCACGGCGATCCCCACCCCGAGGCTGCTGTGCTGCGCCATGACAATCTCGCGGGGTTGCCGCCTGCCACGGTGCTGGTCGCGCAGTACGATCCCTTGCGCGATGAAGGGCTGGACTATGCCGAGGCGCTGAAGAAGGCAGGCGTTCCGGTCGAGACCGAACTCGCTCCCGGCATGATCCACGGCTTCTTCTCGATGTTCGAGGCTGTGCCCGATGCCATGCCCTATATCGAACGGGCCGGCGCACGGCTGAAGGCGGCCCTGGCCTAGACCCCGGGCACGGACGCAAGGTCGTGGGCCCCGACCTGCGCCGGGGCGACGCTCCATTTCCCGGGGATCAACCGGCGAAGCGCGCCGATGCCTTGAGCACGGTACGCTCCGAGCGCTCCCACGCGGCGATGAAATCGGGCAGTGGCATCGGCTTGCCGAACAGGTAGCCCTGCAGCTTGTGGCATCCGGCCTGCCGCAGCAGCTGCGCCTGCTCCTCGGTTTCCACGCCTTCGGCGATCACCCGCATGTCCAGCCCACAGGCGAGCATGATCGCCCCGGTCACAAGCATCGCGCCCTTGCTCCCCGGTGCGAGGCCCTCAAGCAGCGACTTGTCGATCTTGATGTGGCTGAAGCCATAGCTGCGCAGGTAGTGGATGCTGGTGAAGCCGGTGCCGAAATCGTCGAGCGCGATCGACATGCCGCGCTGCTTGAACGTCTCCACCGCGCGCACCACGCGTTCGGGGTTTGACAGCAAATAGCCTTCGGTAATCTCGAACTGCAGCCGCTCGGGGGAAAGCGGGTCTGCTCCAGCACGTGGGCGACCTGCCGTTCGAAATGCGAATCCCGGAACTGCGCCGGGCTGACATTGACGCTGAGCCGCAAGTTCCCCAGCGGCCCGATGTCGCGGCAGGCGCGTTCCAGCACGAACATCCCGAGCGGATGGATCTGGCCGGTGGCCTCGGCAATCTCGATGAAATCGTCGGGTGGCAGCGGGCCTTCGGGGCGTCGGGGCCAGCGCAGCAGCGCCTCGACCGCAACGATGCGCCCGGACACGGCATCGACCTCGGGCTGGTAATAGACCTCGAACTCATCGCGGGCGAGGCCGCGCCCGATCTGGGTTTCCACGGCCAGCCGGTGCTTGCGCCCTTCATCGAACGCGGCATCGTAGATCGCGACCTGGTTCTTGCCCGCCCTCTTAGCGTGATACATCGCGGTATCGGCGCGGCGCAGCAGTTCGCGCGGCGTGCCGGCCACATCGGTATTGGCGGCAACGCCGATGCTGGCGCCCACCTGCAGGACGTGCCGTTCCACAAGGACCGGCAGCGAGATTTCCTCGAGAATCGTTGCGGCCAGGCGTTCCGCCTCAGCCTGCGCCTTGGGCATTTCCAGCAGCACCGCGAACTCGTCGCCGCCAACACGGGCCAGGCGGGCATGAGCGGGGCAATGCTGGCCAAGGCGCAGGCAGATGCTGCGGATCAGGGCATCGCCGGCCTGGTGGCCATGCTCGTCGTTCACTTCCTTGAACCCATCGAGATCGATGAAGATCACCGCAAGGCTATCCGGCAGGGGATTGAGCCGCGCTTCCAGTCGATCAAGCCGCGTCAGAAGTTCGCGCCGGTTGGGCAGACCGCTGAGCGGATCGCTGAAGGCGATGCGCCGGTTTTCCTCGGAAAGCTTCTCGGTTTCGAGCTGGCGCGCACGCAGGATGCTTTGCGACCGGATAAGTTCGGAAAATGAGATGTTGTAGCTGTGCGTCACCACTATCATGCCGATGCACACCAGCGTCAGCACGATCGACTGGCCGAGCAGCTGGCCGCCGTCGATCCACGAAAAGTAGAACACGAACGACAGCGTGCTGACCAGCGCGACGCGCATTGCGGCGGCGCGCAAGGTCATCAGGCAGAACACGCAGCTTACTTCGGTCAGGCCGAGGAAGAAGGTCAGGTTGCTGCGCGCATAGGCATCGCCATCGGGATAGACCCAGATGCACCACGCTTCAAATGCCATGGTCATGATAATGGCCAGCCAGCAGGTGCGGCGCAGGCAGGCGGCGATATAGGCGTCGGAGTGCGTGCCGACAGAGCGCTGCTGCCACCACCAGATCCCGCGCCAGACGGCGACCGCACAGATGAACAGCGGGGTCAGGATGGTCTTGAAGGAATTGCCCGGATCAAAGAATGAAAACCCGATGGCAAGCGCGTTGCAGACCAGAATCGCATAGAGCAGCGGCATCTGGCTGGAGAACGAGCGGAACTGCGCCCGGGTCAGCTCCGGGTCGTCGGTTTCCAGCTTCAGGATGTTCGCAAAGGCCTGCATCCGGCGCGTTTTCCGCCCTAAGTCCTTGAATCTTGGTTAAGATGCGGATTTTAGGCAGAAAGCTTGAAGATGCGGGGTTAGCTGGGGCTGCGTAGGATTGCTTATCGGCGGAAATGGGGCAGGAACCAGCCGATCCTCCCCATTTTCACGAAGTGCAAATGGGGGAGGAGGCATTCGCGCCAGCGAATGACGGAGGGGCAAATTCGCAAAACCCCTCCACCCCCGCCTGCGGCGGTGGTCCCCCTCCCCTTTGCGCCTGCGGTGAAAACGGGGAGGATCGGCTATGGAAGTCCACTGTTGCTGTAATTGTTGCCGAACGGCTGAAGGAACCGTAGCGTCTGCGACGATGCTTGGCCCCGACCGAGAAGCAAATTGATGCTCACCACCATTTTGAAAGCTGACGAGGCTGTAAGACAGATCGAGACTGCTATTCGAGGGAACCGCCGAGTAGTCGGCGTAGACGGATTCCGGGTCGTTCCCCAAGGCATCATCGCGGCGCTCGACCTGATCTTAGACGTATCGAGTGAGCCGATGGAGCCAGAGGAAGCTGCCATTAAGTCTATTCAGTTCATCTACTTGAACGCAGCAGATGACGTTTTGTTCGAAGTGGTTATTGAGGATATGCCTGACGGCAAGTAACCACCCCTCCCTAACCATTCATCCCGTGGGCCGGGCCAGCAGGAACACGGCGTAGCCGCAGAACATCGGGTGCGTCTCCAGTCCCGGCGGAGCTTGCCACTCGCCGCCTTCGACCAGCGCCACCCGGAAGGGGATGGGGAAGCGGCCCAGCTTGGCGAAGTAGGCTTCGTAGCCGGGGATCGTCGCGCGGGCCTGATAGGTCTGGATCACCACTTCGTCGACAGTGCCGGCCAGTTGTGCGAGCGCCTGGGGGTCGCCATTGGCGCTCCAGTCCATCAGGCCGGTGATCGAGAGGCGCACGTCATCGGGCAGGCGGGCGCGCAGGTCCTTGAGGAACGCGGCGTAACCTGACAGGCCCTTGGTCGCGGCGTCGAAATCGACCTGCAGGCCCGCCACTTCGTTGCCCGCCGCGCGCCACTGTGCAAGATCGGCGAGGATTGCGGCGCGGGTCGCGTCGGTCCAGTCCAGCCGTTCGCTGCGCACCACCAGCCATAACGTCCTCCCGGGAAGGCGCGGCGTGCCCATGCGCAAGGCATGGAGGCGGGTCGGGCCATCGCGCCGCACTTCGCCATCGAGCAGGTAAATGGTGCGCGCCTTGACCTCAGGCGCAGGATGGACGCCGGGCCAGACGAACACCGCCTCTGCCCCCTCGGCCCGCACACGTGGCGCCTCGGCCTGCCGCTCGCAGGCGGTGAGCAGCAGCGAGGCCAGCAAAGTCAGCGCCCGCCGCTTCACCAGTAGAAGCGCAGTGCCTTGGCCCACGGGCTTTGCGGGTAGCGCTTCTTCAGCTCGTCGTACCAGCCCTTGCGCACCGCCAGCGGCACTTGTGCGGCTTCAAGTTCCGCCGTGGTCCGGGCAGGCCCCGCGCAGCCATTGTAGCCCGACGGCGCATAGCACCGCACCGCGCGGTAGAGCGCATAAGCGCGCAAGTCTGGCGCTGCCGCCTTGTCGGCGATGATCGCGGAGTAGATTGCGTCGCGATAGCTCGTCTTGCCGGGGAACAGGTCTGGCGCATTCCCAAGAACATTCGCGCCCTCGCCCGCCGTGTGCAGGGCAAAGCCATCAAAGCCGTTGAGCCGCCAGAAGTCACCGAGGCACAGGCGCGCGCGCTGGTCAGCCGGAGTGCGGGCGAGTGTGGCAGCGGTCTGCGCGATGGCGGGACAGGCGAAGCCGTCCGACCATTGGCCCTTGGTAAACAGGCCCACCGGCACGCTCTGCTGGCTGGCAAAGCCCCACAACCCGCCATCGGTGTTGGCATCGCCCGGAACCAGCGCCACGTCGCGCGTGAAATCGGCAAAGGCGCCGCGCGTCAGGTCCTTGTGCAGCAGCGAGAACCGCGCAACATCGCGCTCATGCCCGGATCGGGAGGCATCCGCCGCACTGGCGCGCAGGATCGCCGGACTGGCGATGGTCTGCAGCAGCACTTCGCGGATCGATTGTTCGTGCACCGGCGATCCGGGAGCAAAGACCTGATCCACCCGCCCGTCGCGCTGCCAGCGCAGGGCAAGGCCCAGTTCGGCCAGCGGCCGCTGGTGGAACGGGCTGGCCGCGCCGATCAGCTCACGCCAGAACCCGGCCTCGTTGGGATCGCGCAAGGCAGAGAGCGCCTGCCCACGCACGAACTGGCGGCTGAAGGCCAGCGGCGTCATCCCCTTGGCCCGCGCCGCATCGGGCAGGATCGAGAGGATCGGCTTTACATTCTCGCCGGCGTAGGAAATCCGCGTTGCTTCCAGCAATCCGTAGACATCGGGGTAGGCCGTCAGCTGCGGCTTGTGCGCAGCAAGCTCTGCGGCAGACAGCCCCACAGTTGGCCCATCGTAGACCGGGCGCATCTTCTTCATGTCGGCCAGCGCCAGCAGCAGGGGCGCCTTGCCCTGCTTTGCCACGACCGCCGCCGCATCCTCGCGTTCAAGCAGCTTGCGGTCGATCTCCTCGACAAGATAGGCCGCCTCGACGCTGGAAGCCGGTGTTGCCTTGAGCAGCGCCTCATAGGTGCCAACCAGCGTATCAGTATCGCCGCCCATCCACGCAACACGCCGCTTCAGGCCTTGCGCGGAGTCTGCATAGCGGCCCTTGGGATAAGCAGCCAGATAGGCATCGATCGCCTTGGCCGCAGAAGTCAGCGCCGCGCGGTCAACCTTCTCCGGCCCGGCAAAATCGCCCCATTCGTCCAGCGAAGTTGCTGCGGCCCGGCGCAGACCGATGCGGATCGGCATGTAGCGCGCCGTCTCGGCAATCCACGGATTGCCCGACCTTGCCAGCGCGGCAAAGCCCGCTTCCGCTGCCGCATAGTCTGCCTTGTGGAAGGCATCGGCGGCTTTCAGGTAAGAGAGGAAGGCGCGGCCCTGCTGGCTGGAAATGCCCGCGTCGTTCCATTCGCCGTCATGGCAGCCCGCTATTGCGCGCAGCGTGGTCAGCGTGGCGCGTTCCGCCGCGGGCACGCCCTTGTCTGCCGCCAGCGCGTCAAGGAAATCGGCGATGCCACCTTGGGCCTCGGTGCACTTGCTCTCGTCGTACTCAGGCTCGGCCACCTCCGGCTCTGGCCACAGCGAAGCGCGCAGGCCTTCCCACGACAGGAACACCTTGCCGAACTGCGGATCGTTCACGTCGACCTTGGCCTCCGCCGGCAGGGCCGCGCCCGGCTGAATGCTGTGCATCAGCATGACCATGTTGATGCGCGTATCGTTGCCGGGGCTGATCAGCGCGCGCCCGGCGCAGTCATACTCCAGCGTGCCCAATTCCCAGCCAGGATAGCACGAAGAATCCGCGCAGGCCCACAGCGCCGTACCGACGCCAAGGCTTCCCAGCGCCACGGCGCCGGCGGTGGAAAGAACGGGATGCTTGGCAAACAGGCGCTTGATCATGCGCGGCAAGGTGGCCCAGCCGCCAACCGCTGCGCAATGGTCTTCATCACATTATCACACGAACTCGGCCACTTTCGTCTCGGCCGGAGCGAGCGGTGGCCGCCCCCGGATCACGTCCGCGATCTTCTCGGCGATCATGATCGTCGGCGCATTGGTGTTGCCACCGATCAGCGCGGGGATGACCGAGGCATCGACCACCCGCAGGCCGTCGAGGCCGATGACCTTGCAGTCCTTGTCGACCACGGCCATCGGGTCTTCGCGCGTGCCCATCTTCGCGGTGCCGACCGGGTGGTAGATCGTCTCGCCCTTCGCCCGGACCCAGGCGTCGATGTCCGCATCCGTCTGCACATGCGCGCCGGGCCAGATTTCCTCGCCGCGATAGGGGGTTAGCGCCTGCTGCCCTGCCACGTCGCGGGCGATGCGGATGCCTTCGCGCACCACGCGGCGGTCTTCCTCGGCGGCAAGGAAGTTCGCCAGGATCGCAGGATCGGCGTAAGGATCGGCGCTGCTGAGCGAGACCTGCCCCCGGCTTTCCGGGCGCAACTGGCAGACGTGGATGGTAAAGCCATCGCGCTTGGCCTGGACCTTGGCATGTTCCTGCATGATCGCGATGACGAAGTGGATCTGCAGGTCGGGCCGGTCGAGATCGGGGCGCGACTTGAGGAAAGCGCCGGCCTCCAGCCCGTTCTGCCGCCCGGTGCCCTTGCCGCTCAGCAGATACTGCAACCCGACCTTCAACTGCCGCAAGCCCTTGATCTCGTTGTAGAGGGAGATCGGCTGCGTGCAGGCCCAGTTGAGCGTGACGTCGAGGTGATCCTGCAGATTTGCGCCCACGCCCTTGAGCGCATGGACCGGCGCGACGCCCCTGGCCTTCAGCGCCTTGGGATCGCCGATGCCGGACAGCTGGAGAATCTGCGGGCTCTGGAACGCGCCAGCGCAGAGCAGCACTTCGCGCCCTGCCAGCACGCTTTGCACCGGTTTTCCCTGACCAAGCGAATATTCCACGCCTACGGCGCGCCCGTTCTCCACCACGATGCGGTGGACCCGCGCGCCGGTGACGACCGAAAGGTTGCTGCGCGTGCCCGCAATCGGTGCGAGGTAACCGCGCGCCGCGCTCCAGCGCTGGCCGTCGTGGATGGTCAACTGGTAGCGGCCGAAGCCTTCCTGATCCGCCCCGTTGAAATCGGGCGTGACCTTGTGCCCGGCCTGCCGCCCGGCCTCGATGATCCCGCGATAGAGCGGGTGGTGCGAATTCTCGCCCCAGCTGACCTTCAGCGGCCCGCCCGCACCGTGGAAGGCATCGGCACCGTCGCAATTGTCCTCGGCCTTGCGGAAATAGGGGAGAACGTCGGCCCAGGACCAGCCCTCCAGCCCCATCTGCCGCCATTGATCGTAATCGCGCGCGTGGCCGCGGATATAGACCATGCCGTTGATCGCCGAGGAACCACCGAGGCCCTTGCCACGGGGATGCCACATGCGGCGGTTGTCCATGTGCGGCTCCCGCTCCGACCAGAAGCCCCAGTTGTGCTTGCTCTTCTGCTTGATCAGCGTGCCGACGCCGGCCGGCATCCGCACCAGCACCGACGTGTTCGCGCCGCCTGCCTCAAGCAGCAGCACCCGCACCAGCGGATCTTCGGAAAGGCGGGCGGCGAGCACCGAGCCCGCGCTGCCCGCGCCGATCACGATAAAGTCGAAAGCGCCTTCGGCCATCATCCACCTGTCCCGATTCCGCATTCATTGCGGTTACTGAGACCGGGGGTAATTAATCGGACGGTTAAACGCAAGTGATCAGAAAGCGGTAGCTCCCCCGTCGACCACCATCGCATGGCCGGTGACGAAGCTTGCCGCGGGAGAGCACAGCCACACCACCGCCTCGGCGATTTCGCTCGCTTGTCCCATGCGGCCCATGGGCGTCATCCCGTCAATCAGTGCCTTCATTTCCGGGTTCTGCACCAACGGCGCGGTCATCGGCGTTTCGATCACGCCGGGACACACGGCATTGACGCGAATGCCGGCCTTGGCCCAGCGCAGCGCGCCGTGGCGGGCAAGGCCGACCACGCCGTGCTTCGCAGCGGTATAGGCCGGCTGCCCGCCATTGCCGACCAGCCCGTTGATCGAAGCGGTGTTGACGATCGCCCCGCCGCCGCGCTCAAGCATCACCGCCGCTTCCTCGCGCATGCAGCGCATCACGCCGGAAAGGTTGATCGCGATATCGCGCTCCCAGATCGCGTCGTCGTACTGGTCGTCGGTAATGCGGTTGATCCCGGCATTGTTGAACGCGCAGTCCAGCCCGCCGAACTTTTCGACAGTGTCGGCGATCATCGCCTTGACCTCGTCGGCCTTGCTCACGTCGCAGCGCACGAACGCGGCCTTGCCGCCTGCGGCCTCGATCATAGCGACCGTTTCAGCACCGCCTGCCTCGTTCACGTCGCTGACCATGACGCTGGCGCCGGATCGCGCGAATGCCTCTGCCGCCGCGCGGCCAATGCCGCCGCCCGCGCCCGTGACGAGTGCTACCTTGCCTTCAAGGCCATAGTTGATTGTCATGTCTGGATTTCCCTTTCGAAGGTTCAGGTCGCCGGCGGCTCGGCCAGCGCGATCACGGTGACGCTGCCGTCCCCGCCGATCTGCTCAGTCAGCATCGATGTCACGCGGCTGACCGTCTCGACGATCCACCAGCGCCCGTCGCGCTTTTCGTAAACGTCGTCGTATTCCACCGCGAGGCGGACGACCTGACGCGGCCCGGTCAGGATCGTGCGGAAGTTGAGCGACCACTGCCCCCTCGCCCGCTTGTCGCGTTCCAGGTCGATCTGCCAGTTGGTGGCGTGGTGGATGTCATAGACGCCGCCGTTGCAAGCCATCTGCTGATAGATGGCGACGAAGGCATCACGATCGTCAAACTCGGGGAAGTTCTCATAGGCGATGCGGATCTTGCCGGGCGCAAAGCAATCGCGCACATCCTCCACTTGCTTGAGATCGCAGGCCCGCAGGTAGCGGGCCTTCAGCGCCCGGATCGCTTCCTTGTCCTCAAGCGCGGTCAGCCGCGCGGCGAGGTCTTCAAGGCTGATCGTCATCACGGCTCTCCCACACGAACCTTGCATGATTCGCTTTGTCACTAGCTATAGAGATACGCATTCCTTTGTGAAGATGCGTTTTAGCATGACAAACGCGTAACGACGGAAAAGCCCCGCCCCTGCCAATGCAGAAGCGGGGCCACCCGAAGACGGTTGCCGGATGATCGGCGCCCATCCTCCCCAAAGATCAGAACTTCACGCCAACGGTAACGCCATAGGTGCGCGGATCAGCGTAGTAGCCGCCGCCATAGCCGAGCTGGCCGAAGTCGATCGCGCGGACGAGGTTGTGCTCATCGGTCAGGTTCTTGACCCAGAAGCGTACCGCCGCCTCGCTCCCGGCCAGCGGAATGCGATCGATCGCGACTTGTGCGTCGACAATGTTGCGGTTGTCGCCTTTGAGCACCTCGTTGTACGGCGAGGACAGCACGTTCGAGAAGCTGTACTTGCCATCTTCATAGGCATAGCTGACGCGGCCGGTCAGGCGCATGCCGTTGTCCGAAAGCGGGAACTGCGCGTTGAGCGCCACGTTCGCGGTGAACGGCGAGGTATAGCCCGGCGTCGCATAGCTGGCGATGTTGACCAGCGGCTGGTTGGCGGCAACCGGAAGCCCGGCGAGGAACTCCTTGTACTTGATGTCGACGTAACCGGCGTTCGCCTCGAAGGTGAAGTTATCGGTCAGCACCGCCGTCAATTCGGCCTCGACGCCGGTGTAAGTGACCTTGCCGGCGTTCGTTACCTTGGTGGCGAAAGTGCCCGGAGCAAGGTTGGTGATCGGCACAGCGATCGCCAGATCCTTGTACTCGTTGTAGTACCCGGCGAGGTTGAAGCGCACCTTGCGGTCGAACAGTTCCGACTTCAGGCCCACTTCGTAGGACGTCACGTTCTCCGGCTTGAACGAAGGCAGCACGCCGGCCACCGCCGGGTCCTGCGCGTTGAAGCCGCCCGAACGATAGCCGGTCGCCACGCGGGCATAGAGGTTGACCTGATCGGACAGGTCATAGCCGAGCATCAGGTTCCAGGTGAACTTGCTGTAGCTGGCGCGCCCCTGCTCGGGCGTGGCAAGCGGGGCGGTGCCGTTCTGGCGGCGCACCATCGACTTGGTATCCCACGTATAGCGACCGCCTGCCGTCAGGCGCAGGCCGCTGTCCTTGCCGCCGGGGTAGAAAGTCGCCTGCCCATAGACCGCAGTGCTCTCGGCCGTCGCGGTGTAATCGAGCACCGACAGCGTCTGCACCAGACGGTAGCGGGCCGGGTTGGCCGCGACAAACGAGGGGCCGAGCGGGCCGAAGTTGCCGAGGAAGATCGAGTTGGTATCGAGCACGAAGCCACTATTCTGCGGGTTGTACTCCGAACCCTTCTCCCAGAAGTAGAAACCGCCGAGCACCCAGTCGAGGCTGTCGCTCTCGTTGCCGATTTCCACTTCCTGGCTGAACTGCTTGTGGCGGCGCTTGTTGTTGGTGTCGAACAGGTTCTGCTGCACGGTCGGCACCGGCGATGCCGCAATGAACGGACGGAAGTTTGCCGGGATCGACGGGATGAACTGGAGCAGGCTTGCCGGCATGCCGTTGAACAGCGACGCCTGCGTGAAGCGCGGCGCGGTGAAGGCCCCTATGCCGTCAAGGTCGGTGACGCTGTCGTTGTTCCAGAAGCGGTAGCCGGTGGTCGACTTCAGGTGGAATACGCCGAAGTCGTTCTGGACCTGCACGTTGTGGCCCCAGGCCTTGTCGGTCGAACGGCTGTTGATGTCATTGCACACCGTACGGCGCCAGTCGCGCGTGGGGGTGGCAAGCGCGGCACAGCGCGGATCAAGGAAGTTCACGGTGTTGAGGAACGGCGCGACCGGGGCCTGCTGCGTCACCACAACCGGCACGCCGCCTACCACTTCGGGTGGGCGCACGGCTCCGCTGGCGGCATTGGTCAGCTGGAAATTGATCGGCGAAGCATCGATTTTGCTCCAGTCGAAGATGTACTGGATTGACCCCGTGCCACCGATCTCGGCCTTGGCGGCCACGCGGAAGGAATCGCCCTTGCGCGCGCCGGGATCGCGCGCATCGTCGGGCTCGTTGAGGTTGTCGACTGTGCCGTTACGCTGGCGGTGGCTGTAGGTGAAGCTGGTCGAGATGCCGGCGATCTCGCCCGGATCGAGCGTGATCTTGCCGTTGAAGGCGTTGTAGTTGCCGTAACCGGCCTCGGCGTTCAGCTTGAACGTTTTGGACGGCGCGCGCGAGATGAAGGCGATGCCGCCGCCCGTGGTGTTGCGGCCGAACAGTGTGCCCTGCGGCCCGCGCAGCACCTCGACGCGCGCAACGTCGATCACGTCAAGCGCGCTGCCGCCCGAGCGGGCGATGAACACGCCATCGACATAGAGGCCGTTTGCGGTGTCGAGGCCGAAGGTCTCGGTCGCGGGGGTGGGAATGCCACGGATGGAGATGACAGCGGCGTTGGCGTTGGTGGTGCCCTGAACGATGGTCACGTTGGGGGCGAGGCCCGAAAGGTCCTTGGCGTCGCGGATGCCCAGCTTCTCGACCTTGTCGGCGCTGATCGCGCTGATCGCCAGCGGCACGTCCTGCAGGTTCTGCTCGACCTTCTGCGCGGTGACTACGATCTGCTCGAGCTGGCCCTGCCCGTCGACTGCCTGATCGCCAGCGGTCTGCGCCTGTTCCTCGGCTGCGTAGGCAGCGGAACCCAGAGTCATCGTCGCGAGGCTGGCGCCGAGCATGAGCCGCACAGACAGCCGCGCGCAAGTGGTGACCTTCATTCTTACTCCCCTCGAAACCGTTGTTGGCGCGGAAAATAGCTAATGCGTAGAATTTGACAAGGCCAAATACGCAAAATAGCCATACACCGCGGAATTGCGCCACTTGTCAGCGATATGAAGCCGGTCATTCGCGCAAAAATGCAGCACGCCGATATGCCCCAAGGCAGCCATGCCAGCGCCGACCTCGAATCACAAAACTGGTCTTATGCGGAGTTGCAGGGCGTAATTATCCCACGTTGCACGATGATAATTCCAGTGATATGCAGGTTTGCATAATTCTCGCGGCAATATGATCCGCAAATCGGCAATACGGGAGATTCGGGAATGAAGGGCCTCAAGGGCAAGGTCGGCATCGTTGCCGGCGGCGGGCGCGGCATTGGCGCGGCAACCGCACGGCGCCTCGCCGAGGAAGGCGCCCACGTTGTCGTCGGTGACCTCATGGGCGACTGGGCCCGCGAAGTGGCGGAAAGCATCCGCTCCACCGGCGGCACCGCCACCGGCATCGAGCTTGACGGCACGAAGGCGGATTCACAAGCCGCTATCGTCGCCTGCGCGGTCGAGACCTACGGTGGGCTCGACTTTTACCATTCCAACCTCGCCGGCGGCACTGGGGGCGACAACGACATCCTCGATTGCCCGGAGGAGGTGCTCGACCTCAGCTTCGCCATCAACACCAAGAGCCACTTCCTCGCCACGCAGGCCGCGCTTCCGAAGATGCTCGAACGCGGCGGCGGCGCAATGATCTACACCTCCTCGGGTGCGGCATCGGGCGGCGCTCCATGGCAGGTCGCCTATCCGATGACCAAGAACGCAATCCACGCGCTCGCCCGCCACGTTGCCGCAAAGTTCGGCAAGAAGGGCGTGCGCGCCAACGTGATCTGCCCCGGCCTCGTCCTCACCGAAGCGGTCAAGCAGCACCTGACCGACGAGTATGTCGAGCGCGGCCTTGCCGCCGTGCCGCACGTCCGCCTCGGCCAGCCCGAAGACATTGCCGCCGCCGTGACCTTCCTCGCCTCCGATGACGGCGCCTGGGTCAACGGTCAGGTCTGGCATGTCAACGGCGGCGCGCAGATGCGGGATTGAGCCGCATGGCCGCGACCATGCCGGCAGACGCCGCCGCCACCCTGTCCACCAGCGGCAAGCCGCTGACCAACCGCTGGCTGGCGCTCGCGCTGCTGGTCATGGTCGCGGTGCTCAACTATGCCGACCGCTTCCTGATCCCCGGCCTTGCCCAGCCGATCAAGGCGCACTTCGGCATAAGCGACACGGTGATGGGTGCGCTGATGGGCCCGGCCTTTGCGTTGCTCTACAGCGTCTTCACCCTGCCCATCGCCCGCGCCGCCGACCGCCGCTCGCGCGTGATGATCATTGCGCTCGGTTGCGGTTTCTGGAGCTTCTTCACCCTCCTGTCGGGCCTTGCCACCAGCGCCGAAATGCTGGCTCTGGCCCGCGTCGGCGTCGGCATCGGCGAGGCTGCCTACCAGGCCCCTGCCGCCGCCCTGATCGCGGCCTATTTTCGGGCCAACGAACGCGGGCGCGCCTTTGCCCTGCTCGGCACGGCAATCTATGTCGGCCAGATGGCCGGCCTTGCCGGTGGCCCAGCCATTGCCGCTGCCGCCACCTGGCAGACCGCTTTCCACGCCCTGGGCATCGTCGGCATCGTCATCGCCATCGCCACCTGGCTGCTGGTGCGCGAACCGGCGCGCGACCGCGTTGACGCCGCCACCCCCGCGCTCCCTCTCAAGGACACAATGCGCCTGCTGATCGGCACGCCGTCGATCATGCTGCTGGCCACGATCATGGCGCTGGGTTCGCTTTCGGGCGTGACCTTCGGCATGTGGGGCCCCGCCCTGTTCGAGCGCGCCTATGGCCTGTCGACGCAAGCCGCCGGTGCCACGTTCGCGCTGTCGTTCGGGCTGCCCGGCCTTCTGGGCGTGCTCGGCTTCGGCTTCCTCTCGGACAAGCTCGGCAAGGGCGATGCCACCGTCCAGCTCCGCCTTACCGCGCTCGCGCTCGGTGGCGCAACGACGACCATCCTGCTTGTCACCTGGAGCGACAGCCTGACCATTGCCCGGTTGCTCGCGGTGCCCTCGGGCCTGCTTGGTGGCGGTTGGTCGGTCGGCGTGCTCGCTGGCCTGCAATACATCCTGCCCAACGCCCACCGCGCCACCGGCACCGCGCTGGTCCTGCTGATCTCGAGCATGTTCGCCAACGTCCTCGGCCCGGTCCTTGCCGGCCAACTGTCCGACTGGATCGCTGGAGCCGGCCCGCACGGGTTGCGCATCGGCCTCTCGGTAGCCATCCCCACGGGCTACATCGGCGTCTGGGCCGCCCTGCGCGCCATGCGCTCGCTGGAGCGGGACAAGGCGGCGCTGGCGGGTTAGCGCCGCAGTGCAAGCAGGCGGCGCTGCAACAGGGTCGAGAAGTCGCGCCGCCCGTCTGCGACGATGGCAACCGTCACAATGTCACCCTCAAGGTGGTAAACCACGCGATAGGGGGCATGAAGCACCTGTCGCCAGCGCTTGTCGCCCAGATCGACCAACTCGGGCACTTGCGGCCCGCGCTCCGGATAGTCCGCTAGGCCGTCGACCGTCGCAAGAATCTCCGCGATCAACGCGCGTGCGCCGTCCCACCCTTCGGGCCCTCGCTGCGCCAGACGCTGCTCGAAAATCTGCCTGAGATCGACCCGCGCCTGTTCGGTATAGCGGATCTTCACCTCAGACATCAGTTGGCCGCTCACCCGTGATGAGGTCAAGCATCCCTTCGGCGGGATGGACGCGGCCCGCCTCCATGTCCTCCTTCGCCAGCGCCAGCAGCTTCAGCAGCGCCAGCGTCTCCTGCATCCGGTAGTAGCTTGCCGCATCCTGCAGCACGGCCTTGGCCTCGCCGTTCTGGGTTATCACCAGCGGCTCGGCACCCTCGTTCAGTTCGCGCAGCACCTCCGCGGCGTTGGCCTTCAGGTAGCTGATCGGCTTGATGCGGCTTTCCAGGCCCATGACTCGGCTCCATCCATATTCGGCCATCTCTATTCAGACCGAATGTAGTCCGAATATGGATGACCAGCAAGCCGCCCTCAATAGCCCATCAGGCTCAGCACCTCCTTGCGGCTGCGGTTGTCCTCGAGGAAGGTGCCCATCATCCGGCTCGTCACCATGCCCACGCCCGGCGTGCGCACGCCCCGCCCGGTCATGCAGCCGTGCTGCGCCTCGATTACGACAGCCACGCCGTGCGGACGCAGGTTGTCCCAGATGCACTGCGCCACTTGCGCGGTCAGCCGCTCCTGGATCTGCAGCCGCCGCGCATAGGCGTGAAGCACGCGGGCGAGCTTCGATATGCCCACCACCTTGTCACGCGGCAGGTAGGCGATGGCTGCCTTGCCGATGATCGGGGCCATGTGGTGTTCGCAGTGGCTTTGGAAAGGAATGTCCTTCAGCAGCACGATATCGTTGTAGCCACCCACTTCCTCGAACTGACGCGCAAGGTGCGCCGCCGGGTCTTCGGCATAGCCCTGGCAATATTCGCGCCACGCCCGCGCCACGCGCTTTGGCGTATCGAGCAAGCCTTCGCGGGCGGGGTCATCCCCCGCCCAGCGGATCAGCGTGGCAATCGCCTGCTCTACCTCGGCAGGTACCTGCGGTTTCTTTCCCATCGCCTCAGGCCGCGAACGCGAACTCTTCGGCCACCGGCTTGGCCATGGCATTGGCGAAGTCGTGGTAGCCCCACGGCCAGGTGGCGGGAATGCCGGTCTTGTCGAGATACCAGCTGGTGCAGCCCGATCCGAAGATCGTCTTCTTCGCCGCCGCGATGCGCCGCGCCTCATAGGCTTCGTATGCCGCTGTCAGCGGCTCCACCGTGCGCGCCTCACCGCTGCGGACGGGCTCGAGCAGCTGTTCGATGTACTCCCACTGCCGCTCGGCAATGTCGATCAGCGGGAAGTTGCCGACCGGCGCCCCCGGACCGTTGAGCATGAAGAAATTCGGGAAATCGGGCATCGCGATGGCGTAGTGCGCGGTCGGCCGCGTCGCCCAGAATTCGTCGAGCGAGCGCCCGCCGCGCCCGGTCACCACCGCCGGGCGGATGAAGCTGTCGGCGCGGAAGCCCGTCGCCAGCACCAGCACGTCAAGTTCATGCAGCGTGCCGTCCTTCATCAGGACGCCTTCCGGTACGATCCGCTCGATCGCACCCACTTCCACCGAAACGCCGGGGCGCTGCACGCACTCGTAGTATTCCCACGAGTAGATCAGGCGCTTGCATGCGGCGTGGTAATCGGGCCGCAGCTTCTCGCGCAACATCGGGTCGCGCACGCTCTGCTCCAGGTTCTGGCGGCAGTATCCCTCGATCTCCTGCATCTGCGGGCTGGTGAAGTCGGTCACGCCCTCGGTAAAGCGATAGACCGCCTCCCAGTACTGCGGATCGTTGCGGATCGCCTCGATCAGCGAAGGATCGGCGGCAAAGGCGGCGCGCTGTTCGGCGGTGTATTCGAACTGCACCACCGGCATGATCCATTGCGGCGAGCGCTGGAAATGCACCAGCTTTGCAGCGCGGCTGCTCAGCGCGTTGACGATCTGGATTCCGGTCGATCCGCAACCGATCACGCCGACGCGCGCCCCGTCGAGCACGGCGCTGTCATCCCAGCGCGCGGAATGGAACGCCTTGCCGGCAAACGTCTCCAGCCCCGGCAGGTCGGGCATCTTCGGGTGATGCAGCACACCAGTGGCCACGATCACCACGTCCGCCTCGTAGGTCGAACCATCGACGATGCCGAGCGTCCACACTTTCGTTGCATCGTCGAAAGTGCACGACGTCACCTCGCTGTTGAACCGGATATGCGGCATTACGCCGAAGCGCTCGGCCACGCCCTTGAAGTAGGCGTGGATCTCGGGCCCGGTGGCGTAGTAGGCGCTCCAGTCCGGGTTCAGGGCAAAGCTGTAGCTGTAGGCGTGCGACGGGGTGTCGCAGGTCAGGCCCGGATAGCGGTTGTCGCGCCAGGTCCCGCCCAGTTCCGCGCCCTTCTCGAACACCGCGAAATCGGCATCGCCGCGCTGCAGCAGCTTGATCGCCGCCATCACGCCGGACATCCCGGCACCAATCACCGCATAGCGCAGCCGCGCCTTCCCACCCGTCTCGCTCATTCTCTTCCCATTCTCGTGAGTGCTTGTTTCGTGCCCGCCAGATCGCCCAGCCCTGCGGCGGCGTCATCACCCAAACGTATTATGCGTATCGAAAGCCGCCATTGATTACGCATCCGTTCGCGCAAACAGCGAAAGCCGTGCATGGACCGGATCGTCCGTCCCGGCCCGCCCGGTGCCCACGCCGTCACTGCCGAAATCATCGCCCTGCGCGGCAGGCAGGTCCTCGGCATGGTCGAGGATGAACGAGCGCCGGGCAAACCGCCACACCCCACTGCGCTGCTCGTAATGGTCGGCATAGCGTCCCCACGCCACGAACTGCCGCTCGCCGTCCAGCGTCAGGTGCCAGGCGCGTGCGGTGATCTCCCCCTGGGCGCGGGCGCCATCCACCGCGAACAGCGCCGACAGCGCGGTGTGCATCGTCGCCTTCCAGTTCGCCATCATGCCCGGCAGCCACGCGATGTAGCCATCGACCGGCCCGCAATAATACGGCGTGTGATCGTCCACCGCGTCGTCATGGTAGAGCGTGCGCAGGAGTTCCCAGTCGCGCCGGTCGATGCAGTGGCCATAAGCGGTGACGAGATGGCGCAGCGCCTCACGCGTTGCCAGTTCTTCCGCGCCGATCGGACGCGGCGCCAGCGCCCGCGCGCCAGCCTCAGACACCGAAGCCGCCGCCGACCGAGATCGTCTGCCCGGTCACGTAGTTGCCCCGCGATGATGCGAAATAGACCGCGGCCTGTCCGATGTCCTGCGGCGTGCCCCAGCGCTTCAGCGGCAGCATCGCCTTTACCGCGGCTTCCCATTCCGGGGTAAAGGTGCCGGCCTCCTGCCCGATCTTGAACTGCCCGGCATCGATCACACCAACCAGGATGGAGTTGGCGCGAATCTCGTGAAAGCCCTCCTCCTTGGCGATGCCCTTGATCAGCGCCTCGTTGCAGGCCTTGGGCGCTACCGACAGGCCATCGAGCTTCGGCCACCAATCGTGCCCGGCAGAGCCGAGATGGACGAAGCTTCCCCCGCCGCTTGCGCGCATGTGCGGCAGCGCGGCGTGGACGGCATTGTTGAAGCCGAACGCCTCGATCTCCATCGACGTGCGGAACATTTCCTCTGTCCAGTCAGCAATCGCCACTTGCGGCACCACCGGCCCTGCTCCCCACACCACCGTATGCACCCGGCCATGCTGCTCGACCGCCCCCGCCAGCGCTGCCTGCACCTGCCCGCGGTCGCGCACGTCGGCGCGGTGGATCGTCGCCTTCCGCCCGAGGGCGGCGATCTCGTCGGCCACCGCGCGGGCCACGTCCTCCTTCGAGCGAAAGACCACCGCAACGTCGCTGCCCTCGCGCGCGAATTCCAGCGCCACGCCGCGACCGATGCCGCCGCTGCCGCCGAACACGATCGTCGCTCCGGCCGGAAAAATCTCGCCCATACTCTCTCCCGTTTTCGCTTCGCGCTGCACACGCATTATTCCGTTACGCATTTTGTGCATGGTATCGCGGCTGCGGTCAATCATGCGCATTGCAAGCGCATTGCCGGTGGCGCTTGCCCTCGCCGCGCGGTTTTTGTAAGTAACACTAACAATATCATGCAGAGGAGCCGCACAGGTGCAAGACTTCAACGATCAGATCGCGTTCATCACCGGCGGCGCTTCGGGCGCGGGGCTGGGGCAGGCGCAGGTCTTCGGCCGCGCAGGGGCAAAGGTCGTCATCGCCGATATCCGCGCCGAAGCGGTGGAACAGGCCGTCGCCGCCCTCACCGCCGAGGGCATTGCCGCCCACGGCCTGGTGCTCGACATCATGGACCGCGCTGCCTATGCCCGCGCCGCTGACGAGGTCGAAGCCGTGTTCGGCGCCGCGCCCACGCTCCTGTTCAACACCGCCGGCGTCAACAGCTTCGGCCCGGTCGAGAACACTTCTTACGACGATTTCGACTGGATCATCGGCGTCAATCTGGGCGGTGTGATCAACGGCATGGTCACCTTCGTGCCGCGCATGATCAAGAGCGGCAGGCCCGGCCACATCGTCACCACCTCGTCCTTGGGCGGTCTGATGGGCAGCGCTCTTGCCGCGCCGTACTCGGCGGCAAAGGCTGCAGTGATCAACCTGATGGAAAGCTACCGTCAGGGCCTCGAAAAGCACGGCATCGGCGTATCGGTGCTGTGCCCGGCCAACATCAAGTCCAACATCGCCGAAGCCAGCCGCCTGCGCCCTGCCCGGTTCGGCCAAAGCGGCTACGTCGAGAACGAGGACTCGATCGCCTCGCTCCACTCGATCCACCAGCACGGCATGGACCCGGTCGAACTTGCCGAACACGTCAAGCGCGCGATCGAGGCCAACCAGCTCTACGTGATCCCCTACCCCGAAGCCAAGGACGGTCTGCGCGCCCACTTCGACCAGATCGTGGAATCCGTTCTCCCCCTTGAAGCCGACCCCGAAGGCGCCCGTCTACGCACCGAAGCCCTGCAGAACTGGGCCGCCGACCGCGCCCGGGTGTTCATGGAAAGGCAGGAGTGACCGGGCAGCTCGAACCTCGAGGCCCCGTTTCCTTGAAAGGAAGCGCGGGGCTGTTCGCGCTTTGAGGCATCAGTCCATCGGCTGCCAGTCGAACGTCAATTCGCCTTCACGGTGGGCGAACCGATTCAAGTGATCGGCGACCACCTGCTGCATCCGCGAGAGATCGCCTTCACCCGTTATCGTGCAGGTTACCTCGAGGGCCGCATCATCGGCCTTCAAGTTTACTGGCCCGAACGGCAGAGCCACGCGCCCCTGGGTAGGATCGAAAGAGACTTCGAACTTGTGGCCCCAATGCTTGC
Source organism: Novosphingobium sp. THN1 (assembly GCF_003454795.1). Taxonomy (GTDB): domain Bacteria; phylum Pseudomonadota; class Alphaproteobacteria; order Sphingomonadales; family Sphingomonadaceae; genus Novosphingobium. The sequence goes on along the minus strand of NZ_CP028348.1, from coordinate 742,536 downwards.
AGAGTTGCTGCAAGTAGCGGCTGGCGTTTGCGGTTGGGACGATGGCGCGGCTGGAGGGCATGATGACTCGCTTTTCAAGACTGTTTTCAGTGCATCTAAGATATATCTTTATAGTGCGGTGTCAACCGCCGGTGTGAATTGATGCATGATCCGAGGTTGACGAGATCGCCAAGTCCGTGGCAAGCGCGCCTGCACCACCGGCCAATCAGGCCTGCTGGCCCGAGCGGGTATAGCTTAGTGGTAAAGCTCCAGCCTTCCAAGCTGGCTATGCGGGTTCGATTCCCGCTACCCGCTCCATTTTACATTGCACCCACATGCGCCGACGTCAGCGAAAATCCTGAACTACAGGAGGATGTTCGCGCCTGCTGGCCACTGGCGTTCGCGGCTATCCAGCCGCAGCGAGGTAAATTGAGGTTTTTGGGGTGTATGCTCCGTCAAGTCTATCCGGTTGAGGGCAAAGCCAAAGTCTGCGCTGCTGTCGAACGACTGCTGGATCCGGCAGAAACGCATCATCGCGTATCAGCAGCGGCCTTACGTCCAACGCTCGCAGATGGCATTCGACCCATTCTGAATGGAGCGACAGGTCCCGCCGCTCCATTACCCCTTCAAACCGCCCTCACCCGCAGTTCGTCAAAGCTCTGGCGCACCAGCAAAGTCCCATTCCGCCAGACCGGGCGGAGCAGGTTGGCGGCGTCAGCCACTTGCTCCATCCGCCGCGCCACCATGCGGCCTGTTTCGAGCACCACAGCCTGTCGTCCCGCCTTGCTTGCCTTGCCTGGGTCGGTGGCTGGCGCCTTGGCCACATCATGCCAAACACCGGCGGCATCACGCATGGCGTTGGCCTTCATCGCAAAGCGCAAGGTGTCGCGGTTGACCTGCTGGAGCAGGCCGCCGCCCATGCCGAAGGCGATGTTGTCGATGGCGAAGCCTTCCTCGATCAGCCGCTCGATCAACTTGGCAATCGTGGCAGGCGTCATGCCATCGCCCTGGATCACGCGGACGTGGGGATCGAGCACGCGGTAGCCCTTGGCGTTGACGGTGCCGCCGAAGGCTTCCCACAAGGTCTTGACCGCCCGCACCGGGGTCTCCACCGGATCGCCGCTGTCGGGCCGCACGACCAGCGTGCCCTTGCGCGCCAGCACCTTGTTGCGCAGGCTTCCGCCCCAGATGCCGGTCAGCGCCGCATCAAGATCGTAGCTGTCCGAAACGACGGCAACGATCTTGCCCTCACCCTCGAACGCATCGAGCATGTTGGCATAGGCAGCCTCCTCGCGCTCGCGCCCCCAGCTGGTCATTGTGCTGTGCTCGGCCGCCGGGATCGAGAAGCCGGCCATGTCCGCGCCGTAGTAGCGGCGGGCCGCAATCAGCCCTTCCATGGTGTCGGTGCCCATGAAGTTGACAAGGTGGGCCATGCCGCCAAGGCCCGCGCTCTCGCCACTGCTGGTGCCGCGTGCGCCGAAGTCGTGCAGCTTGAACGGCAGCTGTCCTTCTAAATCTTCGCTGGTCTTCTCGAGCCCGGCACGGATGATAAGGCGGCACTGGCGGCTGATCGTGGCGACCGTGGTCGGATACCAGATTGCCCGAAGCAGGGCAGTCTCGATGAAGGTTGCCAGCCACGGCAGGCGCGGGTCTGTCGTCTCGATCTGCACCATCGGCACCCCGGTCGGCACGATCATGCCTTCAGGCAGCGCGCGGATCTCGATCGGCAGGTAGCCGCCATGCTCGTCGAGCACGATCTGCCAGCCCTCGCGGTTGAAGGGTACGCCATGCGCGGTGCAGATCGCCTCGGCCTCGTCGATGTCGGCCTGGGTCATCCGACGCCCGAGATAGTCCATGAGATAGGGCTGCAGGCCCATGAACAGCACTTCGTCAGCAAAGTCGTTTGGCCGAGCCTCGATATAGGCGCTGATCGCGCGGGTCTCGGGCGGGTACTGCAGGAAGTGGCTGTGCTTGTAGCTGTCGGTTGCCAGGATCAGGTTGGTCATGATGTGAACTCCTCACATTATCGCCGGGTGCAGGACTCCCCTGCGCGGCGCTTCAGTCTTCAAAGGTCGGCCATTTCCTCGATGATGGCCCAGTGGTCCTCGAACAGCATCTCGGGCGATAGATCGCCAAAGCGGTACCACTGTGCATGGGCAGCATCGTCACCGCCCTTCACGCTGAACAGCTTGCGGCGTTCGGGCAGGCGGAACAGGAAGGCGTGGGTGATGATACGCCCGCGGAGCGAGCGGTTCGGCGCATCGAACACCCGCGTACGCGCATCCTCGATGAAGCTGGCGAGCATCGCCGGCGGAATCTGGCCCTTGCCGTCGCTTATCGCGGTCTCCTCGCGCAGCTCGCGTATGGCAGCGTCGCGGATGCGTTCGGCCGGATTGACGAAGCCGCCCGGCAGCGCGAGCAGGCCCTTGCCCGGTGTGCGCCCCCGCTCGACCAGCAGGATATGGCCCGACTGGACGACGACCGCGTCGGCGGTGACGAAGGGCCCCTTGCCCCACTGCGCCGGATAAGCCGCCAGGAACTCGGCTTCCTCAAGCAGCGCCTTGAAGGTCTCCCCCAGCATGAACTCGCGCAGGAAGTCTGCAACACCTGCAGAGAGGATGGCGGCGGGCACTTCAGGGATGCGCTGGAAGTAGCGCTGGCGCACGTCGCTCGACGAGAAGGTGCCGTATTGGCTTTCGACCTGCAGGCTCTCCCACTCCGGAAACAGCTTGAGGTAATAGGACGAGGCGTCCTTGCCGTAGCCGGCCAGAGCGACACGGAAATCGCTCAGCCCATGGTTCTGGAAGCCATGGCCATTGCCATGCTCGAGCACCAGGGCGCGAACCTTGCGCTGGACCTGTGTGACCCAGGCAGTGTCGGAATAGAGGTGATCGTCGATGGGGGCGATGATCAGGCGGCCTTGCGCCACTTCGTGCCGGAAGGCTGAGCGAAGCATCGCCTCACGCTCGGCGTAAGTGAAAGGATTGCGTGGATCGCGCGCGACGTTGGCCGATCCCACCAGCACGAACAGCCGCTCGACCTGCTCAAGCGTGCGCGCGATGACGTGTTCGTGGCCGATGTGCAGTGGCTGGAAGCGTCCAATGAAGACGCCGAAATCAAACTTACTCATATCCGAGGCTCCCCCAGATGATCGTAGCGAGGCGGACTCCCCGACTCGCTGCAACCTTATGCGCACTGGACTTATATCCAGTCAAGATGTAAGATGGACGTCATGAGCCATCCACCCTTCGCCGTCACTGTTGACCTTGTGCTGATGACCGTCGCCGACGGTATTCTGTCGGTCCTGCTGCAGCGGCGCGTCGAGGAACCATTTGCCGACCAGCTTGCATTGCCGGGCGGGTTCGTTGGCATCGAGGAGGCGCTGGACGATTCCGCAAGGCGCGTGCTGGTGGGCAAGGCAGGCGTTGCCGCGCAGGACAGCGCATGGCTGGAGCAACTCTACACCTTCGGCGATCCGCAGCGCGACCCACGGATGCGCACAGTCAGCGTTGCCTACTTCGCTCTGTTACCACATGCGGTTCTGGAACGAGCCGTTACATCGAAAGCCGATCTCGCGCTACACCCGGTCAAAGAACCTTGCGAGCCGCTCGCATTCGACCACGCCGCCATCATCGCCGCAGCGCACGAGCGGCTCCGCGGCAAACTCGACTACACGCCCATCGCCTTCGCGCTGCTGCCTGACCTCTTCACTCTGCGCGACCTTCAGGCCGTCCATGAGGCCATAATCGGCACCACCTTCAACAAGCCCGCCTTCCGCCGCCGCATGCTCGACACGGGATGGATCGACGCGACTGGCGAACGTGAAACCGAGACGCCATTCCGCCCAGCAGAGTTGTATCGTCAGCGTTGATTGCGTTGCCCGGGTGTCATCGCCGACACAGCCTCCTGCACGCGATCCCATGCCGCTTCCGCAGGAGCTTTCTCGCCCAGCATGGCGAAAGTGCCATTCATCGCAAAGACGCAATGGCCGTGGACCGAGGCCAGCAGCGACCTGGTGAGCGCTTCGGCATCGCCCTTCCGCGACGGAGCCAGGGCAGCGTGCACCTCGGCTACCACGATGTCAAAAATGGCGCGCACTTCGTCCTGATAGCGTTCGGGCGGCGCTGCATCCTCAGGCAGGCGGAAGTCGTAGATGGCGGCCCAGGCGTGGCGGTGCGCCGTGGCGAACTCGAAATAGGCGGCGATGGCCGCTCGCAGCCTGTCCTGCTCCACTTTTTCAAGCCTTCGGACCAGATGATCGCGCCAAAGGGCAAGAGTGCGGCCGTTTATCGCCAGGATGAACGCATCATAGCTTCCGAACACGTTGTAGATCGTACCGATGGAGTATCCGATCCGCTTGGCAACTTCGCGCGCTGAAAAATGAGCGAAGCCAACCTCGTCCATGTGCCGATGGCCTGCTCCTACAGCAATTTCGCGCAATTCCTCGCGGCTGTGATCCGATCTGCGTCCCATGCCCTCGAAACTAGCCACGAAAATGAACACTGTCCAATAATTTAATTGAACACCGTATATTTTTGCGATAGCACTGCGGATTAGATGGGGGGCAAAGGGAAAATGCGCCTCTTAACCTCGCCGGAACCCACGCTCCGGTATGGCAGCATCGAACACGCGAAAGGTGCCTATGTCGTCTCCCGATTTCAGCTTGCTGACGAAGCGCCGCTTCGGCCCGATCTTCACGGTCCAGTTCCTTGGCGCGTTCAACGACAATCTCCTGAAGTTCGCGATGCTGTTCCTGGCGAACTTCGGCATCTTCGCGACAGATCCTGCGAATGCAAAGTTGCTGGCAGCTGTGGCAACGGGCCTGTTCATCCTGCCCTATTTCCTGTTCTCGGCGCTTGCCGGGCAGCTCGCCGATGCAGTGGACAAGGCGCGGCTGATCCGCTGGATCAAGGGCGCCGAGGTCGCCATCATGGCCGCGGCGCTGGCCGGATTCTGGTTCCTGTCGATCCCGCTGCTGCTCACCAGCCTGTTCCTGATGGGCCTGCATTCCACCCTGTTCGGCCCGGTCAAGTATTCGATCCTGCCGCAGCACCTGCATGCGGGCGAAGTCATGGGTGGCACCGGGCTGATCGAGGGTGGCACTTTCCTCGCCATCCTCGGTGGGCAGTTGCTGGCAGGCGTAGTCCCGCCATGGGAAGCAGGCCTTGCCGCCTTCGGAATCGCAATCCTCGGTTTCGGTATGAGCCTCGCCGTGCCCGCCGCCCCGCCGAGCGGTTCACTTCACACGATTGATCGCAATCTGTGGCGCGGCACGAAAGCCATTCTGGCCACGGCGCGGGAAGGTCGCGGCGTCTGGCTTTCGATCCTTGGCATCTCTTGGTTCTTCGCTGCTGGTGCAGTTCTGATCAGTGAATTCGCCCCTCTCGTCTCGGGCACGCTCGCCGCGCGGCAGGAAGTCGCCACGCTGTTTCTGGTGGTCTTTTCGATCGCGATCGCTGTCGGCTCGCTGATCGTCAACCGCTTGCTGAAGGGTGAGGTTTCGGCGCGCTGGGTGCCGCTTTCCGCCCTGATCCTCGCCTTTGGACTGATTGACCTATGGATCGCGACCAGCGGCTTTGAAGTCCGTACGGCAGGCGCCTCCACCGCGCAGTTCCTCGCCACCCCCGGCGCCTGGCACATCCTGATTGACCTTGCCGTGATCGCAGCTTCGGGCGGCATGTTCATCGTGCCGCTCTATGCAATCCTTCAGGTCGCCAGCCCGGAAGACAAACGCTCACAGATCATCGCCGCCAACAATGTCGTCAACGCCGGCCTCACCGTGTTGGCGGTGCTGGCGATAACGGGTCTGCTCGCCGCTGGCGTCGATGTCCCCGGCCTTATCGGTGCGCTGGGCTTTGCCACGCTGTTCGTCGCTCTGGCTTCAGTCTGGCTCCTGCCTGAAACGCTGTTCAAGGATGTGATCCGCCTGACCTTGCGCGTGCTCTATCGCGTTGAGGTTTCGGGCATGGAGCACATGCCAAAGCCGGGCGAGCGGGCCGTGGTGGTCGTCAACCACGTCAGTTTTCTTGACGGCGTGCTGCTCGGCGCATTCCTGCCTGGCAAACCGACGTTCGCGGTCAACACCCAGATCGCACGTTCGATCTGGATCAAGCCCTTCCTCAAGCTGTTCCGCGCCTTCCCGGTCGATCCCACCAACCCGATGGCTGCCAAGGCGATGGTCAAGGCGGTCAAGGAGGGGCGCACCCTCGTCATCTTCCCCGAAGGCCGCATCACCCGCACCGGTGCCCTGATGAAGGTATTCGACGGCCCCGGCATGGTGGCCGACAAGGCCGACGCCCCTATCATTCCAATGCGCCTCGATGGCCCGCAGTACACGCGCTTTTCCCGCATGCAGGGCAAGGTCCGCCTGCGCTGGTTTCCCAAGATCACGCTAACCGTCCTGCCCCGCGCCGCTTTGCGATCGAAGGCGAAATGACCGCGCGCCAGCGCCGCGCCGTGGCCGGTCGTCGCCTCTATGACGAGATGAGCGCGATGATGTTCGCGACGTCCGACACCGACCGCACCCTGTTCTCCGCCCTGTGCGAGGCGAGGGCAATCCATGGCGGCAAGGCGCTGGTCGTGGAAGACGTGAAGCGCGAACCGCTGAGCTACGACAAGCTCTTTGCCGCTACCACCGTGCTGGGCAAGCGCCTGGCGCAGGGCACCGCACCGGGCGAGGCCGTCGGCCTGCTGATGCCCAACGTGAATGGCGTGGTCGCCGCCTTCTTCGCACTGCAATCAATAGGCCGCGTTCCCGCCATGCTCAACTTCACCGTGGGCGTTGCCAACATGCGCTCGGCCTGCATGACCGCTGCGATCCGCACCGTGGTCACTGCCCGCGCCTTCGTGGATCAGGCAAAGCTCCACGATGTCATCGCCGCATTGGAAGGCGATGGCCTGCGCATCGTCTGGCTGGAAGACGTCGGCGCAACTATCGGCGCATTCGAAAAGCTGCGCGCGCTGCTGGGTGCGGGTAGCGCCGAACGGCGCCACCTGAAGCATCGCATTGCCGCTGAAGCCCCTGCCGTGATCCTTTTCACCAGCGGCTCGGAAGGCGTGCCCAAGGGCGTCGTCCTGACCCACCGAAACCTGCTGTCGAACTGCGCCCAGCTCGCCGCGCGGATCGATTTCAACGCCAGCGATATCGTGCTCAATGCCCTCCCGGTGTTCCATTCCTTCGGCCTTACCGGCGGTACGTTGCTGCCTTTGCTCAGCGGTATCCGGGTGGTGCTCTACCCCAGCCCCCTGCATTACCGCATCGTCCCGGCGCTCGCCTATGACGCCAATGCCACGATCATGTTCGGCACCGACACCTTCCTGTCGGGCTATGCCCGCATGGCCCACGGTTACGACTTCTATTCGCTGCGCTACATCTTTGCCGGTGCGGAAAAAGTGCGGGACGAAACGCGCAAGACTTATGCCGAGAAGTTCGGCCTGCGCATTTTCGAAGGCTATGGGGCGACCGAGGCCGCGCCGGTCATCGCGGTCAACACGCCGATGCATTTCATGGCTGGCAGCGTCGGCCGCGCCTTGCCTGCGGTCGAGACGAGGCTCGAAACGGTGCCGGGTATTGCCGAAGGCGGCCGCCTCTTCATTCGCGGGCCAAACGTCATGGCGGGGTATTACCTTGCCTCGGATCCGGGCAAGCTGCAGCCGCCACACGAAGGCTGGCATGATACCGGTGATATCGTCACCATCGATGAAGCCGGTTTCATCACGATCCGTGGCCGGGCAAAGCGCTTTGCCAAGATCGGCGGCGAGATGGTGTCGCTCCCGGCGGTCGAAGGCTACGCCGCAAAGTGCTGGCCGGGCTTCGACCATGCCATCGTCACACGGCCGGATCCCAAGAAGGGCGAACAGCTTGTCCTCTTCACCACTGCGCCGGGAGCAGAGCACAAGGCCCTGCAGGCGTGGGGCCGTGCCAACGGCGTCACCGAACTGATGATTCCGCGCGATATTCGCGTGGTCGATGCGCTCCCTGTGCTCGGCACCGGAAAGCTCGATTACGTCACGATGGGGGAAATGGCGTTGCAGCCAGCTGCACCCAACAGCGAGCCTGATGCCGAACTCGAAGCAGCCGAAGAGGCCTGACAAAGCCAAACTGAACGGTGTATAATTTTAATTAGACATCGTTCAGTTTTTGAAGCATGTTCCCGGCATAGGGGATGCATGACGATGATCAGCCGATTCGCCATAGCTGGATGGGGCAGCTACCGCCCGCGGGAGGTGGTTGCGTCGTTGGATCTCGATCTCCGGCATGGCCAATATCCGGGCTGGACGGAACGCGAATTCGGCATAGCCGCACGCCATGTCGCGGCGGCCGACGAAACGACCTCGATGATGGCCGCATCAGCCGCGCGCATGGCGCTTGATCGCGCTGGTTGGGATGGTCCGCCCGATGTGATCATCGGCGGATGCGGCGTGATGGAGCAGCCCATTCCGTCGACCTCCGCGATGGTGCAGGATCGGCTCGGCCTCGGCCGATCGGGCGTACCATGCTTTGACGTGAACCAGACCTGCCTGTCTTTCGTGACCGCACTTGATGTTGCAGGGATGGGCATCGCCACCGGACGCTGGCGCCGGGCACTGGTCTTCGCCAGTGACATTGCATCTGCCGGACTCGACCCCGCAGATGCCAAGACGCGTTCGATCTTCGGCGATGGCGCCGCAGCCCTGGCCATTGAGGCATGTGCCGAACCCGACCGCGGCATCTGCTCTGTTGCCAGCGTGACACAGGGCGCACATCATCCCCTCGCGCAATTGCGCGCCGGCGGCACCCGGCTGCGGGTGAGTGAGGGGTATGATGTGCTGACCGCCGGATCGCACTTCGAGATGGATGCTTTCGGCATTTTCAAGGCCGCAGCAAAGGCCCTGCCGGGGGTCATCAACCGCGCACTGGCTGACGCTGGTCTCGCCCGGGAAGACATTGCCTGCGTCGTCTGCCATCAGGCGAGCGCACCCGGGGTGGCCCATGTCAAACGCCTGTTTGCGCCCCGCAGCGACCGCGTGATCGATCTTTTCGCCACGACCGGCAATCAGATTGCTGCATCGATCCCGACCGTGCTGGCCCATGCGCTCGAGACTGGCGCGGCGCGGCAGGGTGACGCCGTGCTGCTGCTGGGCACCGCAGCCGGGATCAGCGCCACGGCCATGGTTCTCCGGCTTTGAGCAGGCGTCGCATCCTCGTCACCGGAGCAACTGGCGGACTCGGCCTCGCCATTGTGAGGGAAGCATTGGCGAGAGGTCACCAAATCATGGCGACGGGCCGATCGCATCAGGCGGGCGCCAGGCTTCGTGCGATGGGGCTGAATTCGTCGCTATGGACCTCGTCACACAGCACGCTTGTCTTCCAGTGCTGATTGACGGTTGCGACAGCGTAATCCACGCTGCCGCCCTTTCAGCCAGTTGGGGCAACCGGCGGGACTTCGTCGCCGCCAACATCACCGCGACGCGCAGATTGCTCGAGGTCGCCGGCGCCGCGGGCGTGCAACGCTTTGTCTTCGTTTCCTCGCCCTCTATCTTCGCGGCATTTCGCAACCGCCTCTCCATCGGCGAGGCCAATGCACCCACGCACCCGCTCAATGCCTATGCCCTGACCAAGCTTGCGGCCGAACGTCTGGTCCTGGCCGCACGCGACGACGCGATGGCCTGCTGTGCCATCCGTCCGCGCGCCCTCGTCGGCGAAGGGGATCGGGTGGTTCTGCCACGCCTTGTCGAACTTGCGCAAAGGGCGCGCATGCCCCTGCCCGGCGGCGGCAGGGCGCTTGTCGAAATGACCGATCTCAGGGACGCTGCCTGGGCAATATGCGAGGCAGAACATCGCGCTTCGGTACTGCGTGCCCGGGCGATCAACATCTCGGGCGGCCAACCCCTTTCCGTGCGCGACATAGCGATGGGGCTTGCGACAAGCCTCGGCACGTCCCCCAAACTGGTCACGGTGCCGATCGGTCTTGCCCGGCTTTTGGCGATTGCTCTGGAAGCCTTTGCCCGGCTTGCAGGCGCCACCAAGGAGCCTGTGCTGACCCGCTACACCCTGGCCACTCTGGGCTGGTCGCAGACATTCGATCAGGAACCTGCGCAGCGCCTGCTTGGCTACCGCCCCCGGCACAATGCCTTCGAAAGCCTGCTGGCGGAGGCGCGCAAGCTCGCTGTCAATCGAGGTGAGCCATGATCCGCGTCGGCTTCAGGTGGCTTGAGCGCGGATCGTGTCGCCACCCCGAGGGCATGACCATCGCCGGCGGCAGCCTCTGCGCTGTCGAATTTCCGGCAATGGTGGGCGTGATCGAGCATCCGGCGCTTGGGCTATTCCTGTTCGATACCGGATATGACCCTGCCTTCATCGCAGCGACGCGGCCCTTTCCGGAGCGCTTCTACCGTTGGACAACGCCGGTTTCGATCGGCGAGGCTGAGCGTTGGCAGGTCTGGCTGCAGCACCACCGCATCGACGGGGCAGCGATTGCCGGGACCATTGTCTCGCATTTCCACGGCGATCATGTCGCGGGCTTGCGCCATCTCGCGCACTTGCCGGTCTACTGCGCCAGGGCCGGCCTCGATGCCCTTCGCGGGAAAGGACGGATTGCGCGCGTCCGAAACGGCCTGTTGGCCGAGCTGGTGCCGGAAAATGTCGATGCAATGGCCCGCTACTTTGAAGATGCCCGTCCGGTTACCCTGCCAAGTGCCTTCGCACCCTTTGCGCAGGGGCACGACATTCTCGGCGATGGCAGCCTTCTGGCGGTTGAACTGCCCGGGCATTGCGCCGGACACTGGGGTCTGGCCTTCGAGACACGGCAGGGGCAGCCGGTATTGCTCGCTGCCGATGCGGTCTGGTCCGGACGGTCCATCGCAGAACGACGAGCGCCACCGCGCCTGACCACCGCACTGCTCGGCAATACGCGCCGCTATCGCGAAACGCTGGACCTGCTGTGCAGCGCGGTGCATCGCAATCCTGAACTGGCCATCCTGCCATCGCATTGCGCCAGCACCGCCCGCGCCTTTCGCGGTGATGATGATGCAGCTTGAACGCATTGCCGCCTCATGGCTGCGCACGCGCCGCGCGATGTCGCGTAACGCGCAAGACCTCGCAAAACACAGGCGGCGGCTGTGGGCGGACCTTCAGCCAGCACTGGCGAGAACTCCGGCGCTTGCGCCCTTCGCGGGTGCGCCGCTCGAAGCTTTTCCAGTAACGCCGGTACATTCAATGCGTCAGGATTACGGCGCGTGGAACAGCCTCTCGCTCAGCGACGAGGCCCTTCGCCGCCTGGCCGATGCTGCAGAAATGGAGCCGCAAACCGCAGGCCTCAGCGCAGGTTGGTCAACCGGCAGCAGCGGCGCCACGCGGGGACTGTTCGTGGCGACGGCTGCCGAACGTGCGGACTACATCGGCCAGAGTCTTGCGCGCCTCCTGCCGTTCTCCGCCCTGCTGCGCTCGCAGCGCCTTGCCCTGCACTTGCGGGCCAGCAATGCGCTGTACAGCGATGCGGCCCGCAGAAGACTGCGCTTCGCACACTTCCCGATAGAGCTTGCGGTCTGCGATAGCGCCAAGGCCCTGCAAGACTATGCCCCGACAATCCTGATCGCTCCGCCATCGCGGTTGATCGGGCTGGCCTGCCTAGGCGCCACACTTCCAACCTTGCGCCATCTGTTTTTCGGCAGCGAGCCGATGAGCAGTGGCGAGCGCGATCTGGTTACCGCGCATTTCGGCATCAGGCCAAGGTCGATCTGGCAGGCGACGGAGGGCTTTCTGGGCGCTGAGTGTGCCGCAGGCCGTCTGCACCTGAATGATCATGCGCTTGAAATTGAACCGGAGCCCGTCACGGGAACGCGCGGCTTCCGTCCGGTCATCACCGATCTCAGGCGCCACAGCCAGCCCATCGTCCGTATTATTGGCGACGATTATGTCGAGTGGGGCGAGCAGAACTGCCCATGCGGATTTGCCGGGCGCGTGGTCAGGCCGGTCGAGGGACGGGTTCAGGATATCTGGCGCTTCGGAGGCAACTGCATCACCCCGCCTCAGGTCATCGCCGCGGTCGAGAGCGTATTGACGCCGCAGCACCAGTGGCAGGCTTCGGCAGACCGACACGGGATATCCCTGGCAGTCGGATCGCTCTGTCCGTCAGACCGCGCTGCGCAGGCTGCCACCGTGCTTGAGCGCCTCGTCGGCCGGAAACCGGTAGTGCGCCACGACTTGCCCGACTGGCACGGACCAAAGCGCCGCAAGGTGGTGTGGCGCGATGGCTAGGGCAGTACTCATCACCGGGGCAAGGGCCGCCGCCGCACTGGATCTCGCCCGCGCGTTCGTGGCCGAAGGGTGGGACGTTCATCTGGCCGATTGCGTCACTGCGCGCATGGCCCGCTGGTCACGCCTGCCGGTGCTACACCATCGCTACCCTTCACCCCGCTCCAGTGCAGCGGAATTTCGCGCAAGAATCGCTGAACTAGTCGAACGTCACAGCATCGCGCTTGTCGTGCCCACGTGCGAAGAGGTGTTTCACCTCGCCGCGCCGGCAATGCGCGATGCGCTTTCGGGCAGGCTCCTTGCCCCTGATCTGGTGACCTTACGCCACTTGCATGACAAGCTGGCCTTTGCCACCTCCTGCCGTGCCTGGGGCGTGGATGCACCCGAAAGCCACGCGATCCAAAGTGCCGAAGACCTGGCGCCATTCCTGCACAGCAGCCGTGACTGGGTGTTCAAACCGCGCTTTGGCCGCTTCGGCGACCGCACGATGGTGGGTCCGAGTGCGGCTAAACTTGCGTCATCTACGCAGATCGCTGCGGGCGGCTGGATGGCGCAGCGGCGCATCGCGGGCGAGGAAGCGTGCTTTCATGCTGTCGCGCATTATGGGGTGCTGACCGGCTTTGCCTCATACCGCTCGCGCTGGCGGCTAGGCGGTGGCGCATCCTATGCCTTCGAGCCGCTGGACAGCAGCCGTTCGGAACTTCTGCACGAAATCGCCGCTGCAATGGCCAGTAAAGCCCTGGTCCATGGGCAGTTCGCCTGCGACGTCATGTTCGACATCGCCGGAAAACCGTGGCTGCTCGAATGCAATCCCCGAGCCACCAGCGGAATTCATCTCCTGATCGCGCAGGGTACAGCTTTGGGCGCTTTGACCGGTGAGCCGCAAGCCCAAGCCTTCGACGATGTTCGGCCAGCATTCCTGGGGCCGGCGATGTGGGTGCTGGGCCTGCCCCTGGCCATCAGGACGGGGCGGTTGCGCGAATGGTGCGCCACGCTTGCAAAAGGTCGCGATGCCATCTCCCGTCCTGGAGATCGTGCTCCGGCCCTCGGGGCACTGGTCGACGCGGCAGCGTTTGCGTTCAAGGGTCTGGTCATGGGCATATCGACCAATGCCGCAACCACTTGCGATATCGAATGGAATGGGGAGGATCTGGCCTGATGGCCTTTCCCGACGCAGTAACCGATGCTTGGCACATGGTTGCCCTTGCGAAAGATATTCGCGGCAGCACCGTGCGCAAGGTCATGCTGTGCAACACGCCGATCGTGCTGTTTCGAAGCACCTCCGGGATCGCCGCACTCGTCGACCGCTGCCCGCACCGCAATTACCCGTTGTCCGAAGGACGGGTCGAGAACGGAACCCTGTCCTGTCCCTACCATGGTTGGCGGTTCGCAGCCGATGGCCGCTGTGTCGAAACGCCGGGCTGTCCTTCTGCAGCATTGCCGCAAGCGAAACTGGCGGCGCAGCCCTTGCGCGTGATCGAACGGGCTGGTGCCGTTTTCGTCAGCATGAGCGACGCTGCGCCTGACGAACCAACTTTGCCGCCCGACTTCGACAACCCCGAACTCGATCACTTCTGGTGGCAGCAGGGCACATGGCAGGGCCGCGCCTTCGATGCCATCGAGAACGTCATGGATCCGTTCCACACCGGCCACCTGCATCACGGCTTCATCCGGCGTCGGGATCGCCGCCTTCCGGTGAGACTTGTCGTGACCAGCCATGGTGACGGCATTGAAATGGCGATCGAACAGGACGCGCCAGACCTGGGCCTGATGTCCCGCTTTCTGGAACGCGACCGGCAGCGCAGCATCTCTCGCTATTATCCACCAACCATCGTGCAAGCGCGCTGGGAAGGACACGCTGGATTGACGCTGTGCGTGACGGCGATCTTCACGCCGGCAACCGATGGCAGCTTCACGCCTTTCGCGCGCTTTTCCACGCGGAGAGGCTTTGCTCCGGGCTGGCTGAAACAGGCTGCGATCCGACTGTTCCTTGCGCCCGTGGTCGCACAGGACCGCAAAGCGCTAGCACGTCAGCATGCGACCATGGCGCTGTTCGGCAATCCCCGCTTTGTCGAAGGGCCTGGCGATATTCTCGGCAACAGGTTGCAACGCCTGTGGTCAGGTCAGCACGTACCGCCCGGTGCGGACGAAGGTGTGACGGCAGAACTCTGAGTTCTAATGGGATTTCGACTGTGCCGCGATTGCGGAAATCACGCTCGGCGCGCGCCAGATATCCCATTTGGAGTGTTTCCCCGGGGAAACATTCCAAGATGGCGTCTCTGGCCATCGCTGAACTGGCCCACAGCGGTTCAGAAGTAGACATAGGCGCTGAGCGGTCTCTCAAACCGGCCCTTATGCGCCGCCCGATCCAAGCGCATCCGTCCATGCGGTGATGCCGTCCACGCGCAACGGCTCCATGTCCAGAGGTCGCATGACGCTCAGCATGCCGTACCAGCCGCTGCCTGCCTCACCGGCATGGACCTCGCGGTCGCGTTCGGCGAGGATCTGAACTTCCACGTGATGCCGCTCGATAAGTTCGGCCAGTTGCGCGGCACCGGCAGGTGATAGCTTGACGGTCTCGGCGCTGTAGACGGTTTCAGGCTGCGAATAATCAAGTTCAAAGAAGGTGCGCTTCATGTGAACCTCGAACAAGGCGCGCAAAGGTTGCTTGCGGAAGACCAGGGCGCGGTCGACAAGCGGGCGCACCCGTCCGCTGCGCAAGCGGTCGATCAGAGCAAGACGTTCAAGCCGGTCGAGAGCGGCATCCATCGCTGCAGCCGGGACATTGAAGTCCGCAGCCACTTCCTCTGCCGACACGCCGCCCAGCAAGGCCATGAACAGGAACGAGAGGAAGATGTTGGTCGACAGCGCCTTCTCCTGCGCCAGCGTCAGCTCGTGCGCGAGATCGCCGGGGCACTCCTCTGCCTCCCTTGCGAGGTCGCCCAGCACCAGCCCGCACAGCTGGGCCATGCGCTCCAGCCGGTCAATGGTGAGTCCCTTGCCCGCCAGCCAACGCTTCACGGTGGCCTCGCCAACGCCCAGCTCCCGCGAAAGTCGTAAAACAGTCCATCCATCTTTGCGCAAATGACGGCGCAGCGCGGAAATCATCGCCAATGCGGTAGGCTCGTATCGCGTCATGATCCGAATTAGATAACAGGATGATCCGTTTGGCAAGAGCCCGTCTTCGCACATTCGCCCCATGCATATGCTGCTCCCAACGAACAAGATTCTGCGGACGATGCTGCGCAACATGCAGCAATCCAACGGACCCAACGGGAGAATGAAATGACCGACATCCTCATCAAGAATGGTACCGTCGTGGACGGAACCGGCGCCCCGGCCTTCAAGGCGGATGTCCGCGTGAAGGACGGCGTGATTGCCGAGGTGGGCGAAGGTCTCGCCCCGGCTGGAGAGCGCGTGTTTGACGCCACCAACTGCCACGTTACCCCCGGCTTCATCGAGAGCCACACCCACTATGACGGCACGATGTGGTGGCAGCCCGATCTCGATCCGCTGCCGGGCTATGGCGCGACGACGATGATCCTCGGCAACTGTGGCTTTTCCGCCGCGCCGCTGCACAAGTACATGCCCGCCCAGCGCGAAATGATCGGCATCTTCTCGTTCTTCGAAGACATCCCCGAAGGCCCGTTCATGCAGAACCTGCCGTGGGACTGGAACAAGTGGAGCGAGTACCGCGCGTCGGTCGAACGCAACGTCAAATCGCCGCTCAATTACGCCGCTTATGTCGGCCACATCGCCATCCGTTTGGCGGCGATGGGCGTCGAGGCCTGGGAGCGCGAGGCAACCCCGGAAGAGATCGCCAAGATGGCCGAACTGCTCGACGATGCTCTGGCTGCAGGCGCGCTCGGCATGTCGGACAACATGCATGACCACGACGGCCAGAACCGCCCTGTCCCCACGCTGATGGCCAACGACGCCGAGTTCGAAGCCCTGTTCGACGTGATGGAGCGCTACCCCGGCTGCTGCTACCAGGTCATCGTCGACACCTTTATGCGCATGACCGGTCCGGCCAACCTCGAACGGCTCGCCAAGTTGCTCGGTGGTCGCAACATCAAGTGCCAGATCGCGGGTGCCATCCCCACGCTGGAATTCCAGAAGGGCATCCTGCCCGCGATGCAGGAGTCGGTGCGCAAGATGCGTGAAGCCGGGGTCGATGTGTGGCCGGGCTA
The DNA here is from genome assembly GCF_003454795.1 of Novosphingobium sp. THN1. Classification (GTDB taxonomy): domain Bacteria; phylum Pseudomonadota; class Alphaproteobacteria; order Sphingomonadales; family Sphingomonadaceae; genus Novosphingobium. Next base: position 726,132 of record NZ_CP028348.1, on the reverse strand, counting down.
TGCCCACGTCTCGCCGACTTCGACGCTCAGCCTTGTAAAGTCGCTAATCTTCGCGCAGTCGAACGATTACGTCTGGCACGAAGTCGTGCTCGAGGACGACCACCACAAGAAGGCGCAGCTCCTTGCCGATCCGGCATGGCGCGCCCGTGCCCGTGAAAGCTGGGATACGCAGGCCTGGGATCACTCGCCGCTGAAGAACCCGCAGGAACTGTTCCTGCTTGACAGCGAGAACGGCACCGGTCCGCTCAACATCACGCTCAAGGAGTATGCCGACAGCCTCGGCCTCCACCGCTCCGATGCGATGGCTGACTGGATCCTCAAGAACGGCACCCGCTCCACCGTCCACATGGCCCCCTTCCCCAAGGACGAGGACCTGACACTTGAACTGATGAACGACCCCAGGACCGTCGGCAACATCTCGGACGCAGGCGCACACCTGCAGATGCTGTGCGGAGGCGGCGAGAACGCGCTGCTGCTCACCCAGTATGTCCGCGAGCAGAAGAAGCTAACGCTGGAGCAGGCCATCCACATCATGACCGGCAAGCTTGCAGGCCACTTCAACCTGCACGATCGCGGCGTGATCGCTGTCGGCAAGCGCGCTGACCTTGCCGTGTTCAACATGGACGAAATCCAGCGCCGCGAGATGATCAAGGCGCACGACGTGCCCGATGGCCGTGGCGGCACCACCTGGCGCTTCACCCGCGCCGCGATGCCGACCCGCCTCACCCTCGTGAACGGCGTTCCGACCTTCGAGAACGGCGCGTTCACCGGCGCGATGCCGGGCGAATTCCTCTCGCCCGCCAACGACGACGCCGCGCTGGCCGAGGCTGCGGAATGATACCCCTAGCGAGGGTTGATTCCCCAAGATGAACCCTCGCAACCGGGGGCGTCCACTCCCTCCCGGACGCCCCCTAACCTTTTGCAAATATCAGGAAAGGATGCCGACATGAGCGAAGCAAAGATCGGCGATGCCGACCGGGCCTACTTCAATGGCCGGATCCAGAAGATCGAGACGCAGAGCTCGGTCCTCGTCAGCTCTTCCAAGTACCTGAACCATTCGGGCCTGCGCGCGCTGATCGCGCAGGAGATGCTGCGGCGGAACGGGCCTGACCTGCCCAACACCGCCTACATCCCTGAAGTGGCGCAGATCCTCCACGATCTCGAGGACATGCCCCGGATCATCGAACTGTTCGAAATGGAGAAGGCACGCCTGCCGCTGTTCAAGCGCTGGCTCGACCGCAAGAGCCTGTCCAACTTTACTCTTGCCGAGACCAAGGACTGTGCCCCCGGAACGCTCGGCGCGGCGATCCATGATTTCATGGCGAACTCGGGCTACCAGCTCGACCTGTTCTTCCAGGAAATCCAGGTGGTGAATGATTTCACCTACTACCTGCGCCAGACCGCGCTTTCGCACGATATCGAGCACATGATCACCGGCTTCGGCCCCAACCATGGCGGCGAGATCGCGCTGCTATCAGCCAACATGCACGCCAAGTCGCTCTATTTCCATCCCGAGCTCAGCAACTTCTTCAGCCGCATCGCCTATTACCTCAAGGCGAAGACGACGATGAAGGACGCCCTGTTCTATCCCGAAGCGATGGTCGTAAATCTCGAGGCGGAGTTCATCGGCGCGCAGCAGGGGCGCAACTGGAAGTACCCGCTGATGCTGGTCGATTGGCGCGAATATGCCGACGTCCAGATCGAGGACATCCGGCGCGAACTGAACATCACGCCGGTTATCGACAGCCGCTGGGACGACACCAACCGCCTCTGCAACGAGGACGACCCCAACTACGGCGTGCCGATGATGGAAGCCGCCGAATGAGGACAGACGCCATCACCAAAGGACCACCGATCTGAAGGCTCAGGGGCGGCGAGCGCATTGCGCCTCGCCGCCCCTTGCGCATCGGCGCCACACGCCGGGCGAAATCAAAAGAATGACAACAACGGAGGGAGAGAAACGATGAATGCACGGCATATCCGCAGCAGGTACCTGCTCGGCTCGATCCTCGCGGCGGGCACACTGACGCTTGCCCCCATCGCCCAAGCCGCCGAAGGCGCAGCCGAAGAGCCACAGGCCTCAGGCGAATCCACCGGCCAATCCGCCTCGGTCCAGGAAATCATCGTTACCGCCCAGCGCCGCGAGGAAAGCCTGCAGAAGGTCCCCGTGGCCGTCACGGCAATCGGCACCGAACAGCTCGAAGCCCTGCGCGTGACTAGCGTGCGCAACCTCGCAGGCCTCGCGCCAAGCCTCCAGTTCAATGCGCAAGGTCAGCAGTCCAACCCCACGATCATCATTCGCGGCGTCGCCTCGGGCACCTCGTCCAACTCGGTGGACCCCAAGGTCGGCATGTATGTCGATGGCGTCTACATCGGTCGTGCGGTCGGCTCACTGCTCGACTTTTCCGACATCCAGCGCGTCGAAGTGCTGCGCGGGCCGCAGGGCACACTATTCGGCCGCAATGCCACATCGGGCGCGATCAGCATCACGACCGCTGCGCCCAAGGGGGAATGGGGCGTCCGCGCCACCGGTTCCTATGGCAATTACGATGCGTTTCGGGGCAAGATCTCTCTCGATCTGCCGCAGATCGGCCCGTTCTCGATCCGCCTGTCCTATCTGCATGACCAGATCGACGGCGACGTGACCAACACCATGGCGGGCAAGGGCCTCAACATCGCCCTGCGCGCACCCGAATTTGGCACGCAGCGCTTCGTGAGAAAGCTTGGGCACCGCAACGTCGATGGCGGACAGGTTGCCATCCGCGGCGAGTTCGGCGCGCTGACCGCCGACTACCGCTTCGATTATACCGACACCCGCGCCTCAGGCCGCGCGATGCAAAGCCTCGGCGTCATTCCTGATGCCTCGGGCCAGTTGCTCGGGCCGATCGTCGCGCTGCAGCCGTTCTTCGGTGGCACCACCAACGAAGGGCTGAACGGGCCGCTTTCCTCGGTCGCCGCTGCGACCAGCGAGGAGCACATCGTCACGCAGGGCCACAGTCTGACCCTGTCACTCGAGGCCAGCGACAACTTCACCGTCAAGTCGATCAGCGCCTATCGCAAGTTCCGGCAGGACCCGGTGATCTTCGACCTTGGTTCGGCAGGTGGCATGCGCTTCACCTTCCAGCAACTGGGCGCGTTTCTCACGCCGGGACTTACCCCGCAGCAGATCCAGGCGATCCTGTTCAACCCGGCCAATGCGCCCGGCCCGAATGACTACTTCTTCCCGCTGCTTTCGGCCCGCGCCACCAATCAGGAGCAGTTCAGCCAGGAACTGCAGTTCCAGCTGTCGGGCGACAACTACCAGCTTACCGCCGGCCTGTTCTACTTCAACGAACGCTCGCCCGGTACCGAAGTGCTCGGCATCCTCTCGCCCACGCCTTCGGCGACGATCGTGCCAAGCCCGCTCGATGCCATCTTCGGCAGCGGGTTGACCCGCACGGTCGGCGTGAACGATTCCATGGCGGGCTATGCCCAGCTTACCTGGAAACTATCCGACCAGTTCGAGCTGACCGGCGGCTTGCGCGGCACCATCGACGACCGCGAGTTGCAGATCTCGGCCATTTCCGGGGCGCAGGGTGGCTCGCTCGGCGTCGGCACCTACAAGCAGACCTACAAGAAGCTGACCTATACCGGCATCGCCACCTGGCGGCCCAACGAACAGACCATGATCTTCGCCAAGATCGCCACGGGGTATGTTTCGGGCGGCATTCTTTCGGGCATTCCCTATCGGCCCGAGAACATGACCAGCTATGAAGTTGGCGCCAAGACCCAGTTCCTCGACAACAAGGTCCGCCTCAACATCGCCGGATACTACAACAATTACAACGACCTGCAGACCCAGAACTTCATCAACGGGCGCCAGTTCTTCGACAACGCGGGCAAGGCCCAGATAAAGGGCTTCGAGGCCGAGCTCGATGTCGTGCCGGTAGCGGGGCTGACCCTATCGGGCAGCGTGTCCTACACCGATTTCGATTATGATACTTTCATCCTCAACGGACAGGATGTTGCCGCCTTCGCCCGGCCCACCTACTTCTCGAACTGGACCGGACGGGCAGCGGCAAGCTGGAACTCGGCGGACTTCACGGCCAATGGCGGGCACATAACTGCCCTGATCGAAGGCCGCTACCGCAGCACCTACTTCCTCACCTCCACACCCTTGCGCAATCTTGCGGGGCAGGAAGTGCTGGAAGACCGCAACAAGCAGCCCGCGTTCTGGCTGGTGAACGGACGCCTCGGTGTGGCCGACGTGCCGCTAGGCGGGGCGCGCGTCTCGCTCTCGGTGTTCGGCGACAACATCTTCAACCAGCGCTTCATCAGCTTCGGCGCGCCGGTGCTGCTATTCACCGGCACATACGAGCGCGGCCGCACTTATGGCGTGGAGCTTGGCGTCAACTTCTGATCCGTGGACCTTTGATCAAAGTGCAACAGGGAGAGGGGCGGGGCGAAAGCTCCGGCCCCTTGGTTGTTCCAAGCCGTCAGTTGTATTCCGGCCAGAGCAGCGATGCCTCGCGGCTATCGAGGTCTACTGCCCCTACGATGCCCAGTGCCTCGCGTGCCTCGGCGATCGGGAGGTGAAATACGTTCTCATACTTCGCCATCCAATAAGGTCCGGATTGCTCGCCCACATCCAGGCCGCAGCGCACGGCCTTGAGCGCAGTCGGGAACGCCGCCTGATAGTGCAGCCCGGTGCGCGAGACGAGCCTGAGCGCGCCGAGCAATTGCCCGGCGTTTATCAGGCCGACCAGTTCCGGATCAAGGAAGCGCGGAAGGTTGGATAGCCGGGCGAAATAAGGCACCAGCTCGCCGATGATGTCGAACCCGCCGCCGCAGACGATGTGTTCCAGATCATGCGTCTGCCCGCTGCGCAGCGAGAAGTATTCGAACTGGTTGCGGGGCACGAAGCGCGGCACGATGTCGATCTCGAAGCCGTTGTCGCGCAAGTAGCGGCCGAAGGTGTGGCCGAGTGAGCCCACAGGGTATTCAAGCAGTTCATCGACGGTGAAGTTCGACGAGAAGCCTTCGGTAAACCATGCGTCCAGCTCGGGCCAGCGCTTGCGCTCCGCCGTGAACAGTTCTTCGATGCGCGGGACGTCGAACACTTCGGCAAGAATGCCATAGAGCTTGTGTGCATCGAGCGTGGTGGGGGAATCCTTGCCGCTCTTGCGCAGGTACGCCGTTGCGAGCCAATCCCGCAGACGCGGCTCGTTCAGGTAGGGCGAATTGCTGACCAGCATGGTGCTGTCGGTCGCCACCGGCTTCGCACCGCGCGCAAGGTAGGGCAGGTCATCGGCCATCGGTCTATCCTTTGTCGAGTAGCGAGCGCGGCAGCTGGACCGGCATCTCCAGCAGGTGCTGAGCCATGCTCTTTGCGGCCGCATCGAAGCGCGGCGAGAGGTTGATTCCTCCGCCCTGCGCATCGTGGGCCAGAAAGTTGATCCCATGGACGCCCGGCACCTCGAAAGCCTCCATCCGGGCATTGGCAGGATCGTCGAACAAGTGGCGATACCAGTTGGTCACTGAATCGACGGTCAGGCTCGCCCGGATCCACGGCAGGTATTCCGACCGCCGCGCGATCACGGCCACGTTGAACAGCCGCCCCTTGTCGCCACTGCGCGCCCAGGCCAGCCGGATCAGCGGAACTTCGACGAAGTCGCCCTCTGCCACAGGCACATGCCCCTCGATCTGCGGCAGCACCGCCGGATCGAAGCCTGGCGCCACCGGGTCGGCAAAGTCCAGCGCCGCGCCATCGAGCGTCACCGCTTGCGTCACCCGCGCCCGGTCGATCAGGCCGAAGAACATGCCCGTCAGCGGAAAGGCCCTCGGCGCAGCGATGATCGGCGCGATGGACGTGCCCACGGCCATGTTCATGATCGCCGTGGTCTGCTCGCGCCCGAACAACATGCACGCCGCCGGGTTGGCATGATCGACCACGATCTTGAGCAGCACTTCGCGCGGCGCCAAGGTCTGCGCACGCGGCCCCCACGCGGTCTCGGTGCCGATCACCTCGACATGAGTCTGCCGCCACGGCCCCCAACCGCGCTCTTCCAGCATGGCCGAAACGCGTTCGAGCAAGGCTTCCGCCGTCCGCCGCGCCTTGGACACCGCATCGATCCCGCTGACCGGAATCAGCGCAACCGAGCGCCAGCCATCGTCGTAAGTCCCGCACAGCTTGAGCGTTTGCGGCGGCGGATATCCCCTCGCCCCGCGCACCAGCACCCGGTCCGGGCCGACCTGCTTCAGCGTGATCCCGGTGAAATCGCACACCACATCGGGCACAATGTAGGCGCGCGGATCGCCGACCTCGTAAAGCAGCTGCTCGGCAATCGTGCCCACCGAAACCAGACCGCCGGTGCCAGCGGGCTTGGTCATCACCACGCTGCCATCGGCATGGCATTCGCCCACCGGGAAACCGATGTTGGCCCAGCCTTCAACGTCCTGCCAGTCGGTAAAGGTGCCGCCCGTCGCCTGCGCCCCGCATTCGAGCAAGTGCCCCGCCACGGTCCCCGCCGCCAGCAAGTCAAGATCGTCCGGCCCCCAGCCGAATTCGTGGATCAGCGGCCCGAGGATCAGCGCGGAATCGACCACGCGCCCGGTGATCACCACGTCCGCCCCGGCATCAAGCGCGCGGGCAATGCCGAACGCACCGATATAGGCGTGCATGCCAATGTCACCTTCGGGCAGGGCTGCGCCGCTATACATGTCGCGCAAGCCCTCGGCGCGAAGCTCAGGTACGAGATGCTCGACATCGTCGCCGGTCACTGTCGCCACGCGAAGCTCCAGCCCCTGCTCGCGCCCGCGCTGGCGGATCAATTCGGCCAGACCTTCCGGGTTCATGCCCCCGGCATTGGCGGTGACGCGGATGCCCCGCGCCTTTAGTTCCTTGAGGTACGGCCCGATGTGGATGTCGACGAAATCCGGCAGGAAGCCTGAGCGCGGATCGGCTTGCTTCATCCGCCGGAAGATGCCCATCGCCCCTTCGCCGAGGTAGTCAAAGGCGAGGTAGTTCAGCCCCTCGACCTTGAGCAGCCCCGGCACGGCAATGGCGCTGTCGTTCAGCGCCCCGCTTGCCCCGCCGATGCGGACAATCTTTCCCGAGTCAGTCATTGGCCCCGGTAAGGTCACGCGCGGCGACATAGCCGAAGGTCATCGCTGGCCCGATGGTCACGCCCGCGCCCGGATAGCTTTCACCCATCGCAGAAGCGGCATTGTTGCCCACGGCATAGAGGCCCGCAATCGGCTGCCCGGCATCGTCGACCACCTGCGCCTTGGCATTGGTGCGCAGGCCGCCGTTTGTGCCAATATCCCCCGGATAGATCGGCATGGCGTAGAACGGCCCCTCAGTCAGCGGGCGCAGGCAGGGGTTGGGCTGGTGGCGATAGTCACCATACATCTTGTCATAGGCCGCCTCGCCGCGATGGAATTCGGGGTCCTCGCCCTTGGCCGCGCCAGCGTTAAAGCGCGTTACCTGAAGCTCCAGAGCCGCGGGATCGACGCCCATGGCCTTGGCCAGTTCGCCGATGGTGCGCCCCTTCTTGAGGATCGACTTGACCGCGCCAGATTGCAGCCAGTCGGGCACCAGCGGCAGCAACGGTCCCATCGGGAACTGGTGGCGGTACTTGTGGTCGAATACCATCCAGCTGGGGCAGGCGTCGCCGAATTCGCGCTGCCGCCGCGCCATCTGCTGGCCGACGATGTGGTATGACGCCGCCTCGTTGAGATAGCGCTGGCCCTTCTGGTTGACCATGATGCACCCCGGCAGCGCGCGCTCGATGGTGCAGAGTCGCCCGCGATCTTCGCCCGGCACATGGAACACCGGCGCGGCCCATGCCGAATGCATGTTCATCGTGCCCGCGCCCACGGCCTCGCCCGCCCGGATCGCATCGCCGGTGTTGCTGGTCACCCCTCCCGAGGCCCAGGCCTTGTTGTAGAGCGGCGCGTTCGCATCGCGCATCTGCTGGTTCTTGTCGAACCCGCCCGCCGCCAGCACCACACCCTTGCGCGCGCGAATGGCAAAGGGCTTGCCGTCCTTCTCCACCACGATGCCGACAACCTTGCCGTTCTCGGTGACCAGTTCGCGCATCGGCGTCTTCAACCACACCGACACCCCCGCCTCATTCAGGGCCACTCGCAACCCACCGGTCAGCGCGTTGCCCAGCGTCAGCCGCCGGTCCTTGCGCGAGGTGAAGCGCAGCGGCCAGTCGAGCCAGTACTTGGCCATGTTCTTCGCAAGGCCGGTAAGCCAGCCCGGCCCGCGATAGAGCAGCTGGTAGGTCTCGGCGAAAGTCCAGTTGAGGTAGCCGAACAGGCTCGCGGCCGGCGATGGCAGCCGCTGCGTCTTGAGGTCCTCACCCAGCAGCGTGCCGTCGAACATCTCGGGCAAGTGCGTGCGGTATCCGGTCACCGAGCCACCCGGATTCTCCGCATGGTAATCGGGGTAGGGTTGCGAGGTATAGGTGACGCCGGTGTTCGCAGTCACCCAGCGCAGCATCGGCGCGGCGTTCTCGACATAGGCGCGGATGTTCTCGTCGGGCACGTTGTCGGCCGAAAGCGCGCGGACGTACTTGAAGGCATCGTCGAGATTGTCATCGAAGCCCAAGGCCTTGGCCTGATCGCTGCCGGGAATCCAGATGCCGCCGCCCGAAGTCGCGCTGGTTCCGCCCCAGAGCTTGTCCTTCTCGACCACCAGCACTTCGGCGCGGTTCTTTGCCGCCACCAGCGCAGCCAGCATCCCGCCCGCGCCCGATCCGACGACGACCACGTCGACTTCGCTCTGCCAATCCATGCCCATCTCGATCCTGTCCCGGATTCCTTGGCGGAAGCCCTTGCTATCAGGCAACGCAGATGCCGCTAGGGCGCGTGCATTGTCAACACCATGCGTAACTGGAAAGGCAGCTTTCTACGAATATCCGATAGAATCGCGGAAAATGCGCGACTTCCTGAGGCATTATGGCCGAGATATTCCGCAAGACGCCATATCCACCCGCTTTCTGCCTTGATTATCGTAACACTATGATACATGGATTACGCAATAATGGACAATGCGCGGCTGTAAGGCACATTCCTGCGCGCCGCAGCTGCCCGGACGAGGAACCGCCAAGTGTCTTCCAACCTCTACCCCCACCTGCTCTCGCCGGGCCGCATTGGCACGATGGAGACGAAGAACCGCATTGCCGTCACCGCGATGGGCGTAAGCCTTTCGGAAGACGACGGCACTGTTGGCGAACAGCTGATCGCCTATCATGAGGAGCAGGCGCGCGGGGGGCGGGCCTGATCATCTGCGGCGTGGCGGGGGTTGCCTGGCCGGTCGGCGCCGTGGCCATGCAGCAGACCGCTATTTCGGACGATCGCTTCATCCCCGGCCTCAAGGCGCTGACCGACCGGGTCCATGCCCAAGGCGCGAAGATCGCCACCCAGCTCCACCACGGCGGCTTCGTTGCCGGCTACAGCTTCAACCGCTGGGGCCACAAGTTGTGGGGCCCGGCCGTGCCGCCCGCGCCCAAGGGCAGCTTCATCGACTACTTCCTGATGGAGGAACTCCAGGCGCTGGCCGGTATGAAGATGCCCGAGCTCAAGGTGCTCGAACAGGCCGACATCGACCTTGCCGTGCAGCAATTTGCCCAAGGCGCGCGCCGCGCCAAGGAAGCCGGTTTTGACGGGATCGAGATCCACGGCGGGCATGGCTACCTCCTGTCCTCGTTCACCTCGCCCTACACCAATACCCGTACCGACCAGTACGGCGGCAGCGTGGAGAACCGCCTGCGCCTCACGCTGGAGGTCATCGCCGCGATCCGTGCCGAAGTCGGCCGCGACTTTCCGCTATGGATCAAGCTCGATTCGCAGGAAGTGGGCAAGCCCGGCGGCATCACGCTGGAAATGGCCAAGGAAAATGCCCGGCTGGTCGAAGCCGCTGGCGTCGATGCCATCACCATTACCTCGTATCATGATACCTCGGTCGGCAAGCTGCATTCGCAGTCCAACATCCCGCATCTCGAAAACTGGAACCTCCCCGCCACGGCCGAAATCCGCAAGGCCGTGTCGATTCCGGTGATCGGCTCGGGTCGTATCGAGGTCGACAGTGCCGAAAACGCCATCGCCAAAGGCGAGACCGACTTCGTCGCCATGGGCCGCAAGCTCCTCGCCGACCCCCACCTGCCGCGCAAGCTGACCGCGGGCGAGACCGACAAGGTGCGCCCTTGCGTCTATTGCTACACTTGCGTCTCGGCGATCTACATGGGCCAGCCCACCCGCTGCGCGGTCAATGCCAATCTCGCGCATGAATTCGAAGGCGAAGCGCCTGCCGCCAGCGACAATGGCCGCCACGTCGCGGTTATCGGCGGCGGACCGGGCGGTATGGAATCGGCCCGCCGCCTTTCAGCACTGGGTCACAAGGTCACGCTGATCGAAAAGTCGGACCGCCTGGGCGGCACCTTGCGCTTTGCCAGCCTTGCCTATGAACCGAACGAGCGCCTGCTGGAATGGCTGCGTCGCGAGGTAAAGGAGGCCGGTATCGACGTCCGCCTGTCGACTGTCGCAACCCCCGAACTGCTGCGCGAGCTCGGCGTGCAGAGCGTGATCGTCGCCACCGGCGCGATACGCGACATGCCTTCGATCCCCGGCAACGATCAGGACCACGTCTACTCGGGCGATGACATGCGCCGTATGATGCTGGGTGAAAGCTCAGACGAGTTGAAGCGAAAGACCGGCCTGTTCACGCGCCTTGCCACCAAAGTCGGCGCGGCCACCGGCGCGACTGCCAACCTCGCACTGGTGCGCAAGGCCACCCATGCCTGGATGCCGCTGGCCGATACCGTCACGATCATCGGCGGCGAACTGGTCGGCCTCGAACTCGCCGAATTCTTGAGCGAGCGCGGCCGCACCGTAAACGTGATCGAGGAAGCGCCGCGCATGGGCAAAGGCCTCACCCTAGTGCGCCGCATGCGCCTGATGGCCGAACTCGCCGAACACGGCGTCGGTCTGCACGCCGGTGCCACCGGAATCGAGATCGGCAAGGACAGCGTGACCTTTACCGACGCTGCAGGCCAGCCACAAACTGTTCCAGCCGGCAACGTTGTCGTCGCAAAGGGGGCGCATGGGGATCTGACACTGGCGGATGCGCTGCGCGCTGCCGGGTTCGAAGTCCATGCCATCGGCGATGCCACCGGCGTCGGCTACATCGAAGGCGCGATGCACGGCGCGCGCGCAGCGGTGCGCGCGATTTGCGAAGCGGCCTGATGGCACGTCCTCCCGCCCGCAGCGCGAGCAGCCTTGCCGCCCGCGTGTTCAGCTTTGACGCGACAGATCAGGCGATCATCCGTGAGTTGCGCAGCAATGGCCGCGCCAACAACCAGCAGATCGCCGAGCGCCTGGGCCTTACCGCAACCACTGTTTCCACCCGCATCCGCCGGATGGAGGACGCCAACCAGTTGCGTGTCGTAGCCGTGTCGGACTTCTCGGCCCACGGCTTCAACGTCCTGCTGCGCATCTCGGTGGAGGTGGACGGCCGCCCGGCTTCCGAAGTCGCCGCCGAACTCGGTGCCCTGCCCGAAGTCTTCGCCGCGCACATGGTCACCGGCCGCTACGACATCGACATGCTCGTTGCCCTGCGTGATTTCGACAGCCTGTCCGATTTCCTGCTCGACAAGCTCTCCACCGTGCGCGGCATCCGCACGCTGACCCCGGCGATCGTGGTCGACATCATCAAGTACAAGTTTGACGAGGCCCCGATCGAGGGGCGGACAACAGGACGCGCCAGCGCATGACAGACGCTTCTCTCCTCGCCCGCATCGACCGGCTGGAATCGCTCGACGCGATCCGCCAGTTGCCCGCCAAGTATTCGCTCGCGTTGGACATGCGCGATGGCGATGCCTGGGTGAACCTCTTCCCCGAAGACGTTCGCGTCGGCGGCGGCAAATCCGGCCGCAAGGCCCTGCGCGACTGGTTTGACGAGACCCACTCGATGCAATTCGACGGCACCAGCCATCACATCGGCGGCCACATCATCGACTTCGACGATCCCGACCACGCGCAGGGCGTCGTCTATTCCAAGAACGAGCACGAGTGCGGACCGGAATGGGTCATCATGCAGATGATGTATTTCGACCAGTACGAACGCATCGATGGCCGCTGGTACTTCCGCCGCCGCCTGCCGCTCTATTGGTACGCTAGCGACCTGAACCAGCCACCCATCGGCGATCGCAAGATGCGCTGGCCGGGCGTACCGCCCTATCACGGCAGCTTCCACGACCTGTTTCCCAGCTGGAAGACCTACTGGGCGCGCAACGGCCAGCCGCACGATGGTCCGGTCGAACCCGCCGCCCCGCTCGAGAAGTTCATCGAGACGATGCGCCGCGGCGCGCCGTTGCCCAAGCCTCGCGTGCGGAGCTGAGCGTAATGACCGACGTCTTCTCGCCAGTACAGATCGGTGATCTGTCCTTGCGCAACCGCGTGGTCATGGCGCCGATGACGCGAGACCGCGCCGGGCCGCAGGACGAGCCGACCGACCTCATGGTCGAATACTACCGCCAGCGCGCTTCTGCTGGCTTGATCGTGACGGAAGGCACCCAGCCTTCTCCGCATGGCAAGGGCTACTGGCGCACGCCGGGCATTCATTCGCCCAAGCAGGTCGCAGGCTGGCGCAAGGTGGCCGATGCGGTTCACTCAGAAGGCGGCTTGATCGCGATGCAGCTGATGCACGTTGGCCGCGCCGCCGTGCGCGCCAACAAGGACGCAGACGCCGAAACCGTCGCCCCCAGCGCAATCCCCTGCCCCGATCCGATCCCCGGCCCCGACGGCGTCCCCGTTGCCACCGAGATGCCCCGCGCCTTGGCAGCGCAAGAAATTCCCGGTGTTATCGCCGAATACGTAGCCGCTGCCCGCAATGCCCGCGCCGCCGGCATCGACGCGGTCGAACTGCACTGCGCCTCGGGGTACCTGCCGATGCAGTTCCTCTCGTCAAATTCCAACCAGCGGAGCGACGCCTACGGAGGCAGCGCCGAGAACCGCGTCCGCTTCGTGGTGGAAACGCTGTCGGCACTCGCTGCCGCTATTGGCCCCGGTCGCGTCGGTTTCCGCATTTGCCCCGGCGTCACCTTCAACGGCATGGCCGATGCCGATCCCGGCGAGACTTACGCCACGCTCCTGAAAGCCGTGGACGCAATGGGGCTGGCGTACTGCCACCTCATCCACATCCCCAACGCCGGGTTCGACAGCCTCGAACTCGTCCGCGCCAACTGGTCCGGCCCGGTGATCGAGAACTGCGGCCTGACGCTGGAAAAGGCCAACGCGGTGATCGGCGAAGGCAAGGCCGAGGCCGTCTCGTTCGGCTACGCCTGGATCGCCAACCCCGATCTGGTGGAGCGCTTCCGCACTGGCGCCCCGCTGGCCAAGGGTGACCGTGCCACTTTCTACACGGGCCACGGCGATGACGCCCGCGGCTATACCGACTACCCACGCGCGGACTGAGCGAGGACACCATGAACAGACTGGAAGGAAGGCGCGCGGTCGTTACCGGCGGAGCGCAAGGCATCGGCGCGGCCATTGCCCGCCGCCTGGCAGAAGAAGGCGCAACGGTCGCCGTACTGGACCTTACGGCACAGAAGGCTGGCGAAGTGCTACCTACCCCGCATATCGGCGTGGCGTGCGACGTCTCCGACACTGCCTCGGTCGATGCTGCCTTCGCTCAGGTCGCCCAGGCGCTGGGCGGAATCGACATTCTCGTCAATAACGCCGGGGTCGGCAGCGCACCGGGCGATGGCATGGCCGAATTCTATGTCGGGCAAGCCGCCCGCGCGGACGGCGATGACAGCGCCTTTGCCGACCAGACCATCCACTGCGCTGACGAAGGCTGGAGCCGCGTCCTCTCGGTCACGCTCGACGGCGTTTTCCGCTGCAGCCGTGCCGCAGTGCGCATCATGGCGTCGCAAGGCGCTGGCGGTTCGATTATCAACATCGGCTCCACCGCTGCGCTCGCCGGCAATGGCCCGGTGCCCTACGTCACCGCCAAGGCCGCCGTCCTTGGTATGACCCGCGCAATGGCTCGCGAACTCGCCCCGCGAGGCATCCGCGTGAACGCGGTCAACCCCGGCGCAACCGAGACCCCGATCTACGCGCCGCTGCCCGAAGAGGTGAAGGCCGCGGTGGCCGCGGACAGCGTGATGAAGCGCCTCGCGCGCCCGGAGGAAGTCGCCGGCGCCGTGGCCTATCTCGCCAGCGAGGACGCCAGCTTTGCCACCGGCAGCACGATCAATGTCAATGGTGGCGCATGGTTCAGCTGAGCGAGAACAGCCGCGTCATTGATCAATCGCGATTATACAGTGCAGATCTTTCGGCCCTATGCGCGGCGTTCTCGATAATTATGGCTGGCAGGATCAAGATACAGGCCATGACATTGATCACGACGGCTAGTTCAAACGCGATTAACAACCGCTTATCGGCGGCGGTATAGCCAGTCGACGCAACCACCTCGGCGCTTCGGGTCTTCCGCTTCAGGACCATCAGTAACCTTTAAGATTTGAGGCACCAAGGCGACATTTTACGCACGAAGCTATTGGTTTCCAAGGAATATTCTAGCGAATAGGGATGCGTGGCCGATTGCGGAACCTCCTGTGCAAGGTCAAGGTATGCCAAAATACCGCAAAGGCTTGGTAGCGACAGTGCGCAATGCACATATTCGAATTTCATAGAAGTATTTTTTACGCATTAGATTGACACGAACACAGTGTCAGGTGCATTTGCGTTGAGATCATGGAATCGGGAGATGCAAACCAATGGCTCATGACATGACCGGCAAGGTTGCCGTGGTCACCGGCGGAAGCGACGGCATAGGGCTTGCCACCGCAAAGCTTCTCGCGTTGCGCGGTGCGACCGTGGTGATCTGCGCACGCCGAGAGGACAAGCTTGAAGCGGCCCGTGCCGAGATCGCCGCAGTTGGCAAAGTCGAAGCTGTCAGGCTCGACGTTTCCGACGATGCCGCCTTCACGGCGTTGATCGAGGATGTGGCCGCGCGCCATGGCCGGCTCGACATGCTCGTCAACAACGCCATGTCGGTTCACTACGCCCCGATTTCAAAGTTGACGCTGGAACATTGGCGCAAGGACTTTGCAGTCAATGCCGATGCTGTGTTTGTCGGCACCAAGGCCGCGATGGCGGTCATGGCCAAGCAAGAGCTGGAGGGCCGCCAACGCGGATCCATCGTCAACATCGCATCCACCTGCGGGATCAAGGCGCTGGCCAACATGGCAAGCTATTCGGCCTCGAAGGCCGCGCTGGTCCACTTCACCGCCGCTGCGGCGATGGAAGGAGCCCCTCTCGGCATCCGCATCAACGCCATTGTGCCGGGACAGGTACAGACCGCCGCGACCCAGGACTATGAAAGCCGCGCCCCCGAATTTGCCGCCGCCACCACCCGCGCCATTCCGATGCAGCGCGGTGGCGAGCCGGATGAACTTGCCGAAGCGATCGTCTTCATGCTGTCGAGTGCGGCCAGCTACATCACCGGCACCGCGCTGCCCGTCGATGGTGGCAAGGCTGCCCAGCTGTACATGCCGGGCTGAGGGGCGCCCCATGAAGCTTGGATTTTCCGCCGCCGACGAAGAATTCCGCGCCGAATGTGCCGACTGGCTGCAGAGCCAGATGGCGGGCGAGTTCCGCGACATCAAAGGCATCACCCAGCTTACCGCCATGCCAGAACGGCGGCGCGAGTGGGAGCAGCAGCTAGGCGAACACCGCTGGGGCTGCATCGGTTGGCCGACGCAATGGGGCGGGCGCGATGCTTCGCTGGCGCAGCAGGTGATCTTTGCCGAGGAATATGCCCGTGCCGGTGTCCCCGGCCGTATCAATCACATCGGCGTTGAGCTTGCTGGCCCCACCATTCTCACCTTTGGAACAGACGAGCAGAAGCGCCGCTTCCTGCCGGACATCGCCGCCGGCAGGACGATCTTCTGCCAAGGCTTCTCCGAACCCAATGCCGGGTCGGACCTTGGCAGCGTGCGCACCAAGGGCAGACTGGAGGGCGGCGAGTGGATCGTTGACGGACAGAAAATCTGGACCAGCCTTGCCCATATCTCCGACTGGATCTTCGTCGTCACCCGCACGCAAGAAGGATCGCAGGGGCCAAAGGGCCTGACCTTCCTGATGATGCCGCTGGACCAGCCCGGCATCGAGGTTCGCCCGATCCGTCAGATCAACGGCGATGCCGAATTCAACGAGACTTTCTTCACCGAAGCGCGCTGCCCGGCCGACAGTCTGATCGGCGCACCCGGCGATGGTTGGAAGATCGCGATGGGCCTGCTGGCCTTCGAACGCGGCGTCTCCACGCTTGGGCAGCAGATGGGCTTCCGCAATGAACTGGACGAGATCATCGCGGCAGCCAAAGTCACGGGCAAGGACCGCGATCCCGTCATCCGGCAGCGTATCGCGAGTGCCGAAATCGGCCTGCGCCTGATGCGCTACGGCGCGTTGCGAATGCTTTCGAACAGCGATCATTCCAGCATCGACGGCGCGGCGCTGACCTACAAGATTCAATGGGCCTCTTGGCGACGCCGCCTTGGTGAACTGGCGATGGACGTGCTGGGGCAGGCGGGCGAGGTTGCCGCAGGCGACGCTTACGAATGGGACGTTCTGCCCAACCTGTTCCTGTTCAGCCGTGCCGACACGATCTATGGCGGCACCAACCAGATCCAGCGCAACCTGATCGCCGAGCGCGGGCTGGGCCTGCCACGCGAACCGCGCGGCTGATCGCTACGCCCCTCCCGCTCGCCCTTGCCCCGTTGCGTAGCGCACTCTAGGCTGCCTTACGCAAACCGGGGGAACACCTTGTCTGAAGAAAAGCCGACACGCCGCACCAAGGGTGCAACGCTCGACGAGATCGACCTGCGCATCATCGAAGTGCTGCAACGCGATGGCCGCGCGCAATCGACCGTGATCGGCGAGGAACTGGGCCTGACCGGCAATCTCGTCGCCAATCGCATCCGCGCGATGGATGCCGCCGGCCTGATGCGGGTCGTTGCCCTCGCTGATTTCCGCGTCCACGGTTATCGCCTGCTCGCCCGCATCCGCTTGCAGGTCAGCGGGCGGGCACCGCTCGATGTCGCGCAGGAACTGGCGCTGCGAGAACACGTCCTTTCCGTGCACATCACTTCGGGCCGCTATCCGGTAAGCTGCCTCTACGCTTTCCATGCCGCGCGGGAGATGATCGAGGCGGCCCGCGATGTCTCGGCCGGCATCGCGGGCGTCGAGGATGTCGACGTCGAACTGCTCAACACCGTCTACCGCTACAACACAGCCGTAGGGCCGCTCGCGGCATGATCGACTCTTTCCCCCAGACCGACGATCTCGACCGCCAGATCGCCGAAGCTCTGGCCGAAGACGCGCGCCTTTCTTTCCGGAAGATCGCTGTGGACCTGGGGGTCACGGAAGGCACTGTGCGCGGCCGGGTCAAGCGGCTGCAGAGCGCAGGACTGCTCAAGCTCGTCCCCATCGTCGATATCGCGCGAGGGCTGGATGCCACCAATGCCGGGCAGCACATGATGTTCGTCACGGTCAAGTGCGCCAGTGGGAAGCTCGATGCCGTTCGCGAAGGCCTGCTCGCCCTGCCCCAGGTCCGCGCACTCTATGACGCCAACGCCGCGCTGCGCCTGATCGCCATCTGCGTCCTGCCCAGCCTCGATGATGCCGCCGCCGTCACCAATCAGGTTCTCGCCTTGGACGGCATCCGCGAGGCCGAAACCGAGCTTGTCCTGCAGACCGTGAAGTACAACGCCGCCATCGGCCCGATTGCAACGGTGGAAGATCTGCGCGGGGTGGATCGCGGAACAGCGCCGGGGTGACGGGGTGCGAGTGAAGGGATCACCTCCCTGCGCTCATCCCGGCGCAGGCCGGGATCCATTTGCTGTCGTCGGATATAAAGCGACGAGCTAGACCTTCGGTCGACGCGCGCGCCACGGTGCAGCCTTCTCAACTTGCCCGGCAAGCCTAAACAGGAGGCCCTCCTCGCCGTAGCGGCCGGTGACCATTATCCCGATGGGTAACCCGTCCTTGGACATGGCGAGGGGAAGCGACATCGAGGGCTGCCCGGTGCCGTTGTAGATGCCGGTGAACGCGGTGAAGGTGCCGACTTCGCGGCCCCACTCCATCATCGAGCGCCCGGTATCGAGGCCGATGTGGCCCAGCGGCAGCGGCGGCGCGGAAAGGGTGGGCGAGAGGATCACGTCATAGCGTTCCATGAACTGCGCGATGGTGACGGCGGCAGCCTGGTAGGCGTTGTTGCCGCGCGCGAAGTCCATACCGGTGTAGCTCTTGCCCATGGCCACGAAATCAAGCGTGGTCCGCTCGAGCACGTCGGGGCCGAGTTCAATGCCCAGAGCCTTGGCGCGGTCGATGCAATCGGCGGCGACCGAGGAGGCCATCAGCGCGAAGCTGCTGGCGCCGATTGCGGCCATGTCGATCCTGGGCGCTGCTTCCTCGACGTGGTGGCCGAGACTTTCGAGCAGTTTCGCGGCGGCGCGGGTGGCTTCGACAACCTCGGGATCGACCGGCGCGCCCGAATAGGGGCTGAGCATCAGCGCGACGCGCAGCTTGCCGGGATCGCGCCCGACTTCCTGCAGGAATGGCTGCTCCGGCGTCGGCGCGCTGTAGCGCGAACCCGCTTCCACTCCGTGCGTCGCATCAAGGATCGCGGCGGAATCGCGCACGGTGCGGCTGACCGCGTGGTGGACCGACATGCCGCCCCAGCCTTCGGTGCGGGCAGGGCCCATCGGCACGCGCCCGCGCGAGGGCTTGAGGCCGAACAGGCCGCAGGCAGATGCGGGAATGCGGATCGAGCCGCCGCCGTCGGTGGCGTGAGCCGCAGGGATCACGCCTGCCGCAACCGCCGCCGCCGCGCCGCCGGACGAGCCGCCCGCGATGCGTTCCGGGTTCCACGGATTGCGCGTCGGGCCCTTGAGCACGCTTTCGGTCGTGCCGGTGAGGCCGAATTCGGGGTGGTGGTCTTGCCGAAGATCACGAACCCGGCGCGCTCGATGCGGCGCACCAGTTCCGAGGTCACGCTGGCGCGCTGGCCCTTGTAGAGGCGGCTGCCGTTTTCGGTGACTTCGCCGGCGATGTAGGTGTTGAGGTCTTTCAGCAGCCACGGCACGCCGCTGAACGGACCTTGCGGCAGGCCCGCCGCGATCGCCTTGCGGGCGTAGTCGTAGTGCTTCTGCGCCATGAAGTTGAAACGCGGGTTCAAGGCCTCGGCCCGGTCGATGGCTGCTTCGAGCAGTTCGGTGGGCGAGACCTTGCGCTTCTTCACCAGATCGGCAAGCCCGAGGCTGTCATGGGTATCGAGAACTTCGGACATCGCGTGCGCATTCCCCGGCAGGCCGGCGGTCGCGGCAAGCGCAATTCCGCCGGCGAGGGCTTCCCGTCTGGTCGTTTTCATCACTTCACGTAGTACCGCGAATAGTACTTGCGGAACTGCGCGATGGGGCCGTCGCCCTCGCAGATCAGGGCGTTGGGTTCGAACTTCTGGCGATCCCAGATGACCTTGTCCTGATCGAACTGCTTGCAGATGTCGCGGATGATCGCCTTGGCAACGCCGGCCCGCTCGCCCTCGGCCTGGGCCTTGGGCTGGGTGAAGCAGAAGCGGACGTGGACGTGATCGAGCTCGACCGGGGTGATGCAGGCGACGAGCAGCGTTTCGGAAATGCCGGTGAAGCGCGTCCAGCTTTGCCCTGGACCCATCGTGTCATAGCTGATCTGGCCGTCGACCTCGCCCCATGGCGTGCCCATCTTGGCCTTGACGTCGGCCCCGCGGCCCCATTCGCCCCAGCGCAGATCGCCTAGAGGCACGTTGGCGGTGCCGTGGATGTACTTGAAATGGGCAACGTCGACGCCGTTCTCGGCCATGTTCTGGATCGAGCCGTAGACGTTCCATTCGTAGATGTCGTAGTCGGTCCACTCCGGGTCGGTCGCCTCGGGCAGGTGGACGACGTCGAACAGCGGTGCTGCGTCCTCGGGGTGATACCACACCCAGATCCAGCGGTTCGCTTCGGTCACATGCCAGGTGCGCGTGCACTTGCGCTTGACCTGCGGCGGGATCGACTTCGAGTAGGGGATCTCCTTGACGGTCCCTTCCTCGCCATCATAGCGCCAGGCGTGAAACGGGCATTCGAGCAGGTTGCCATGAACCTTGCCGCCGTGGCCCATGTGTGCGCCGAGGTGCTTGCAGTAGGCGTCGAGCACGCGGACCTTGCCGTCCTCGCCGCGCCACATCGCCAGATCCTGCGAGAAGTAGCGCAGCGGCTTGACCTCGCCCACGGCAAGGTTCGCCGAAAGGTCGATCGGATACCAGCCAAGCGGGAAGCCGATGTCGAGGTTGCGTTCCTGCACCGAGGCGCGGCCAGGGACCGGCGCGGTGCGCCAGTCGGTCAGGTCCTGCCCTTTGAGCTTTTCGAGAATCTGCCAGACCGCGACGGGAGCGGTGCGGGCATCTGTTGCCACTTGATCCGCCATGGTTTCACTCCTGAATTGCCGGGGCGGGGGTTGTCTCCGCAAGTCCGGCGATCACTGGGGGGAGCAGACTTCCCGGCTCCCTGGGATGGCTTAAAGTCCGAACACCTTGACCGCGTTCTCGCGCAGGAACTTCGGCCATACCTCGTCCTTGAAAGGGACGTTTTGCATGTCGGACATGATGCGATCGAGGCTAAGGCCCATCGGGAAGTACCCGGCGTAGATCACCTTGTCGGAGCCGCGGGTGTTGGCGTAGTCGATGATTGCCTTGGGGTAGTGCTTGGGCGCGAAGGCGCTGGTCGAATAATAGAGGTTCGGCCACTTGAGCATCAGCTTCACCGCCAGTGCTTCCCACGGCTCGGCACCGTGGCGCATCACCACCTTCAGTTCGGGGAAGAACCAGCAGACCTCGTCGAGATGCTCGACCTTCTGCGTCTCCATCGGGATGCGCGGGCCGGGGATGCCGACGTTGAGCAGGATCGGCAGGCCGAGTTCCTCGCACGCGGAATAGATCGGCCACATGTACTTGTGATTGATCGCCACCTGCGGGAGCGTGCCCGAGGGGAAGACCGAGACGGCGGAGAGGCCGACTTCGGCGTGGATGCGCTTGATCCGGCGGACTTCCTCGGTGCCGTTGTTGGGATTGACCGGCAAGTCGAAGAAGAAGCGATCAGGATAAAGCTCCTTGGCGCGGTATGAGGTGTCGTTCTCGTTCCAGCCGACGAGGGCCTTCTCGACGTTGTGCTTGTCCATCTGCGCAACGGTCCAGGCGAGGTAATCGTCCTGCTTGCCCGACTGCGGGATGTCCTTGAACATGTACTGCGCGGGCATGGCGAACTGGCCCAGCGTCTGCTTGTCCTTGATCAGCGGACGGAACGGCGCGAACCATTCGGCGCGGTCCTCGGCATCGGGAATGCCGAGCATGCAGTCGATGATGCCGATGTTGTTTGGCATGGCCATGTCATTGTTCTCCGGAAAGGGCAGGCCACATCTTGCGCAGGGCGATCTTGTCGACCTTGCCCAGCGCGTTTCGCGGCAATGTGGTGGTGGTCAGGGCGACGCGGGTCGGCGCCTTGTAGCGGGCGAGGCGGGCGGCGACCCATTCGATCACGCCGGCCTCGTCGATGTCGGGAGCGATGACGACCGCGACGAGGCGCTCGCCAAGGCGTTCGTCGGGCAGGCCGAAGGCGGCGCATTCGGTGAGGCCGGGGATCGTGCCGAGCACGCGCTCGACCTCGGCGCAGTAGATGTTCTCGCCGCCCGAAATGACCATGTCCTTCTTGCGGTCGACGATGAAGACGTAGTCGTCGTCGTCGACGATCCCGACATCGCCGGTGCGCAGCCAGCCATCGGCGGTGAGAACGGCGGCGGTGTCCTCGGGGCGGTTCCAGTAGCCGGACATGACCTGCGCCCCGCGCACGACGATCTCGCCGGTCTCGCCGGGGGAAGGATCTCGCCGTCAGGGCCTTCGATGCGCACGTCGACCATCGACAGGCGTCGTCCGGCGGCGGCGGGGCGAGCCATGAATTCGGGGCCGACCGCCTGCGCAATCGCGCCCGAACATTCGGTCATGCCATAGCCGGTGCCGATCTGCGCGTGCGGGCACAGCGCGTGGACTTCCTCGACAAGGTTGACCGGCAGCGCCTGTCCGCCGCAACCGATGTTGCGCAAGCTTGCGAGGCTGGTCCCCTCGATCCGGGCGCGGTGGAGGATGTCCCACAGCATGGTGGGCACCGCGCTGAACATGCTGATCTGCTCGGCCGCGATCAGGCGGGCGGCTTCCTCGGCGTCCCAGCGGCGCATGATCACGACCTTGCCGCCGCCGAGGAACGGCGAGAGGAAGCCCGAGCCGAGGCCGGAGATGTGGAACAGCGGAT
This sequence comes from Novosphingobium sp. THN1, assembly GCF_003454795.1. GTDB lineage: Bacteria > Pseudomonadota > Alphaproteobacteria > Sphingomonadales > Sphingomonadaceae > Novosphingobium. Next base: position 703,768 of record NZ_CP028348.1, on the reverse strand, counting down.
AGACCAGCAGCGAGGCCTGCTGCGGCATCTGCGCGATCAGGGCTTCCGTCGTCGTGCCCATCTGCGCAGCCATGTTGCCGAGCACAACCATGCCCGACATCTGCGTGGTCATCAGCCCGGTGATGACGTTGCGATGCGACAGCACCGCGCCTTTCACCCGGCCGGTGGTGCCCGAGGTGAACAGGATGGCGCAAGGGTCGGTGGGCTTGGCCACGCCGGGATCGGGCATCGGTTCCGCGATGCGGCGGGCGAGTTCCTCGGCGTCGAAAGGCCTGGTCAGATCGAGCACGCGGCCCTTGAAGCCGGATTCGCGGATCGCAGCGGCGCGCTCGCTGTCGGCCAGCACGACGGCAGGATCGACGTCCTCGAGCATCGCCAGCAGTTCAGGCCCCGAGCCACGGCTGTTGACCAGCACCGCCACGCCGCCTGCCTTCATCACGGCAAGGAACGCCACCAGCCATTCCGCCCGGTTGCGCATGGCGATGGCGACGCGATCCCCGCGCGTAATGTGCAGGATCGGCACCAGCTCATCGCGCCAGGCGAAGACCTGATCGTAGGACATGCGGCGCTCGACACCGGCGCTGTCGAAATCGATGACGCAGGTGCGGTCCCCGTAGCGGCGGGCGGATTCGATCAGCAGGTTGAGATCGGGCGGCGCTGCGACGAACTGGCGCAGGCCGTCCCGCTCGCCGATCTCGAACGGGGAGCCGGGGCCGGTGACCCGCGCCAGCACGGCATCCGGAGAGACGACCTCCTGCGGGCGAGTGCTATCGCGCAACATGTCGGACATCGCTCTCCCAAACCTCGTATCGCCTTGTCTATCTCCTATGTATCGCGCATTTTGCGTATTTCAAGCATCTTTTAATTGCGCATATGCCTTTCGGGGCAACCTATAACAGCCGTCCCGCGCAAACTGGCGGAATTGCGCGAGTCGCCTATCCGCCGATCGATGCCAGCAGCGCCACCAGTTGCGCCTGGCGGTGCACCCCCGTCTTGGCAAAGACCGAGCGCAGCTGCACTTTCGCGGTATTGTGCGCGATGCCCAGCCGCCGCGCCGCTTCGACCAGGCTCAGCCCCTCGCCCAGCACCGCCGCCAACCGCGCCTCGGCCATGGTCAGGCCCAGCAGGTCGCGCAGCGCCTGCGGATCACCGCTTTTCTCAGCCTCCGCCAGCCGATGGGGACGGGCAAGGAACAGTGCCAGCGCCCCCGCCCCGCCGTGGATCGCGTTCAGTTCCACCGGCCGCGCCGTCACCACCAGATCGCCACGGCCCGGCCGCTCGATGCGAAAGCGGGTTAGCCCGCGCTCGCCGCCTTGCGCCAGCAGCGCGCCCACCAGCTTGTGCTGCGCCACATCAGCAAGGACCAGTTCCTCGCCCCTCCGGTGCAGGCCTTCGTCCTCGGCCAGCAGCGCCTCGGCCAGGGCATTGCTGCTGACGATGCGCCGGTTGCGATCCAGCACCAGCAGCGCAAGGCCCAGCCCTTGGGCGGTGGCATGGAACATGCCGTGCTCGGCCCCGGCAAACTGCAGCTTCTCGAACAGCGAGACCGCGATACGCAAGTGCTGCGCCAGCGCCTGCAGCCGCGCCCGCTCCTCCCGCGTGAAATCGGGCAGTGAATTGTGCCGGCTGACGCGGAAGCGCGCTTCATAGCGCCCTTCGTCGGGCCGTCCTCCCCTGCCCCCGGACGAATGACTGCCGCCAAAGTGCAGATCGATCCCCAGCACCTGATCGAAGCCGCTGCTCGCCATGGCCTGGCGATAGGTGGCAAAGGCGCTTTCGGGCAGCTGCGCCATGAACTCGGCATAGGATGTCACCACCCCGTCGCTCAGGCCCTGGAACGGGTCTTCGGCAAACAGCGTCTCGGTATAGGCGGCATCGAATGCCGCATCCGATCCCGGCGTGAGGAACGTCGCGGGCTGGCGCTTGCCGGGCGCGGTGATGATCAGCGTGGCAAAGCTCGCCTCCATCCACCGCGCCAGCGCTTCCAGAAACCCGCGCCACGGCTCGGCCTCTCCCACCCCGGCATAGAGCCGGGCCAGAAGATCCGAAAACCCGTCATCGATCGCGCCACCCATGCGCGCAACATAGGCGGCGCGCGCGCGGACTGACAGGGCTTATTCCGCCGCTTCCAGCTCTCCCGCTTCTGCCGCTTCCCGTGCGCGGAAGTGCGGGATGACCTTTTCGCCGATGTTGCGGATCGTCTCCATGATCACGTCGTGCGGGATGCCGCCCATCTGGAAGATGAACAGGATCTCGTCGGCGCCGGCGTCCTTCAGCCGCTGGACATAGCGGATGCAATCGTCCGGCGTGCCATAGGCGTCCTGCGCCACAGTGTAGTTGGAAAGGTGCTCGTCACCCACCGGGATCGCCTCTTCCGACAGGTAGGCGATGGTCGCCTGCTTGCCCTGCTCCAGCACCTTGGCATGATCCTCGGCGTCGAGGTCCTCGTCGACCGTCGGCTTGGCCCCGCCCTGATACCAGTAGGCGATGGACTCGGCGAAGAAGCGCTGGCCCCGCAGGCCGATCTTGCGGGCCTTCTCGCGGTCGTCCAGCACGGTCGCGGCGCACAGCGCGGCAAGGTGCTCGGTCGGGCGGAAGCCGACCTGGTCCTCAGCCTTGCGGGTGCGGAAGGCCTCGCGATAGATCGCGTTCTTCTTGGCGATCTCCTCCGGCCCCGAAAAGCCCAGCACCAGCGCGCCGATGCCCCGGCTGCCCGCCGCCACCAGCGTGTTCTCGCGCGTGCAGGCCATGTACATCGGCGGATGCGGGTCCTGCCACGGCGAAGGATGGATCGGACGCTTGGGAATCTTGATGTAGGTGCCGTCGTGCTCAATCTCGTCCTGCACCATGATCTTGGGGATCAGGTACATCGATTCATCGATCATCGGCTGCAGCTCGTTGAGGTCATAGCCGAAGGTCCCCGCTTCCTGCTGCGTGCCGCCCTTGCCCACGCCGAAGTGCAGGCGTCCCTTCGAAAGGATATCCAGCGTCGCAATGCGCTCGGCCACCTTGACCGGGTGGTTCATTGCCGGCGGCAGGCAGACCACGCCATGGCCGATATGGATGCGGCTCGTCGCCCCGGCGATGAACGCCAGAACCGTCTCAGGCGCAGACATGTGCGCGTATTGCGTCAGCGCGGTATGTTCGACGCACCAGATGCAGTCAAAGCCCATCACTTCGGCATACTTGGCCTGCTCGACGATCTGGAGGAACACCGCGCGCTCGTTCTCGCGGCTGGCATCCACCATCTGCGCTTCATAGATGATCGAGAATTTCATGAGGCTCTCTCCGGGCACCGCCTTGTAATCAGGCGTTTTGACGTTCCGGAATCGAAGCTAACTCACCTGCCACCCGCGCGCATAACCCGATCGGGTTAGGCGTTACTGCGCCCCTTGCATATCTGCCGCAGACCAGCCTCCGCCCAGCGCCTGATAGAGGCTGACCCGCGCATTGAGCGCATCGGCCCGCGCCTGGATCAGCGCCAGTTCGGCGCTCAATAGCCCGCGCTGCGTGTCGAGCTGTTCGAGCAGCGGCGAATAGCCCTCGCGATAGCGGTTGCCCGCCAGCCGGTTGGCTTCGGCCAGGGCATCGCGCTGCGCGGTCTGGATCAGGACCTGCCTATCGAGCCCGTCGACCGAGGCCAGCGCATCGTTGACTTCGCGAAATGCCGTCAGCGCCGCCTTGCGATAGCCGAACGCTGCCGCATCGCGCTGTGCCCCGGCCACTTCCGCGCCGGCGCGCAGGCGCCCGCCCTCAAACAGCGGCGCCAGAATGCTCCCGCCGATAGACCACAGCCCCACCGGGTTGGCCAGTAGGTTCGAGAACGCCACCCCCGCCGATGCCGAGAGCCGCAGCGAGGGCAGGAACCGTTTGCGCGCCGCCGCCAGATTGCTGTCGGTCGCTGCCAGCTGATACTCCGCCTGCGCAATATCGGGCCGCCTGCGCAGCAGTTGCGAAGGCAGCGCCTCAGGCACCGGCGGTTTGGTGAGCGCTGCCAATCCCGCGGCCCGCTCGACCGGCCCCGGTACGCGGCCCGCCAGCACGCTCAGCGCATTCTCCGCCTTGGCCCGCGCCTGCTCCAGCGCGGGCACCAGCACCAGCGCCGCCTGATAGTCGACTTCGGCCTGCTGCAGCTCCAGCTTGGGCGAATAGCCCACGTCCACCCGCCGCTTGATCAGATCGCGCGAGCCCTTCCGCGTCTCCGCCGTCCGCCTCGCCAGCGCCAGCCGGTCATCGAGCGCCAGCAGCGTGACATAGGCATTGGCCGTGGCCGAGGCGACCGAGAGCCGCGCCGCATCCCGCGCCGCCTGGCTCGCCAGCCAGCCCGACCGCGCCGCGCTCACCTGATCCGATAGCCGCCCGAACAGGTCCACTTCCCACGCCGCCTGCAATTGCGGCTGCGCGGCACGCTGCACTACCGGGGTGCCGAACGGGCTGATCGTGCGCGAATCCGTCGCCCCAGCGCCGCGTCCAGCGAAGGCAGCATCGCCGAGCGCGCCAGATCCTGCTGCGCCCGTGCCTCGCGCACCCGCGCCGCAGCGATGTTGATGTCGGCATTGCGCGCCAGCGCCTCTTCCACCAGCGCCGCCAGCTGCGGATCGCCAAAGCTGCGCCACCAGTCCGCCGTCACCGGCACACCGGGTCCGAGATCGACGCGGAACGCCCCCGGCGCCTCGACCGGCGGCACTTGCGCAGTTTTCACCTGCGGCCCGGCACAGCCTGCCAGCAGCACCAGTCCGACAAGACCCAGCCGCCTCATTGACCGGTGTCCACGCGCGCTTCCACCGACATGCCCGGTCGCAGCCGCTTCGCCAGCGCCTGCCCCGGATCGACCCTGATCCGCACCGCGATCCGCTGCGCCACCTTCACGAAATTGCCGGTGGCATTGTCCGCCTTGAGTACGGCGAACTCTGATCCCGCTGCAGGGGCAATGTTCTCGACGTGGCCGGTCAGCTCCTCGCCCGCCAGCGCATCGACGGTAAAGCGTGCCGGTTGCCCCACCTCCATCCGCGCGGTCTGCGCTTCCTTAAAGTTGGCGATCACCCAGACCTCGTCAGGCACGAGGAACAGCAGCTGCGTCCCCGCGGTGACGAACGCACCCAGCCGCACGCCCACTTCGGAAAGCTGCCCGTCCTCTGGCGCACGGATCACGGTGTTTTCAAGGTCTACTTCGGCCGCATGCAACTGCGCCCGCGCCGCCTCGACCGATGCGGCCAGCCCGCCGCGCCCGACGATCACGCTCTTCACGTCCTGCTCGCCCACTCCGCGCGCGGCTTCTGCCTGCCGCACGCTCGCCTCAGCCGCCAGCAGCGCGGCGCGGGTCTGGTCGCGCTCGCGTTCCGATATAGAGCCATCGCCGACCAGTGCGGAGGCCCGCGCCATGTCCGCCCGCGCCTTGGCAAGGTTGGCCTGCGCGCTGGCAATCGCGGCATCCTGCCCACCCAGCGCCGCCTTGCGCGATCGCTCGCTCTGCTGCGAGTTGGCAAGCGCCGCCTCTTGCGCCGCAAGGTTGGCCTTGGCCTGTTCGACCTTGGCCTTGTACTGACGCTGGTCGATCACCGCGATCGCCTGCCCCTTCTTCACCCGCGCGAAGTCCTTGACGAGGACTTGCGTGACATAGCCGCTGACCTGCGGGCTGATCACCGTCGTCTTGCCGCGGACATAGGCGTTGTCGGTCGATTGCGAGAGGCCCGCGAACGGCGGCAGGTGCCAGGCATAGAGCACTGCGATCACTGCACCCAGCACCGCAAGCGCAATCAGCGCCAGCCGCCCCTTGTTCGGGCGCGGCGGCTTCCAGCCATCGGCCGGCGCGGCATTGGGCGCTGCGCCCGGTGTGGTGCCGGATGCAGGGGCGGCATCATCGCTCATTCGGGAGTCCTCTGGGGCGTGGTAGAAGGTTGCGCAGCCGCCGCAGCGGCCTGCATCTGGAGTTTCTGCAGCGTCACCAGCGGCGATTCCTCGCCCCGGCGCTGCATCCGCCAGCGTTCGAAATAGGACCATATCGCTGCCAGCACGGCTAGCACGCCAACGAGCAGGAACACGTCGTTGAACGCCAGGATATTGGCCTCGCGCGTGGCCTGCTGCGAAAGGATTCCGGCGCCTTGCGCATTGCGAAGCACCGGATCGCCCACCGTCCGGGCGATCAGTCGCCCACCGGCGGCAATGCGCGCGGCAACCTGCGGATCGGTCAGCACGATCTCCTGCACGATCGTTGCCGAGTGCATCTTCTCGCGCACTACCTGGAACGTGCCGAGCAGCGACGCGCCAAGCAGCCCGCCCAGCGACTGGCTCATCGTGAACAGCACGGTAAAGCTGACGAAATTGCGCGGGCCCGCCAGCAGCGTGCGGGCCAGGCCCAGGATCATCGCCTGCGCCAGGAACAGGATCGAGGCGAAGCCGATCAGCGCCTGGCTGAAATAGAAGTTCTCCGGCCGCGTCAGGTTGGTCGATCCCATGTCCATGAACGCCGCAATCGCGATCAGCACCAGCGACACCGAAATCGGCCTCGCCGGCTTTTCGGGATTGATCGTCAACAGCGCCGCCAGCAGTCCGGCCAGCGAAGCAGCAATGATCACCAGATTGAGGCCGACCATCTGCTCGTTGTTCATGCCCACCACGGTCAGCAGCCCGACCGAGCCGAACGCCTGCTCCGACAGCAGGATGCGCACCGCAGCGGCAATGCCGATCAGCCGCACCATCTCGCGCGTGCCGAGCCAGCGCGTGTTGATCAGCGGGTTGCGGCGGAAATGCTCGATAACGAACGCGGTCGTCACCATTACCAGCCCGCCGATCAGCGCCCAGCCCATCCATGGTCGGCTCGTCCACCACTCGATGCGCCCTTGCGTCAGCACCGCGATCAGCAGCGACATGCCCGGCACCAGCAGGAGGATGCTCAAGCCGTCGCCCTTCTCGAAGGCCTTGGTGCGCTCGCTCGGCGGCAGCGGGAGGGCGAGGATCGCGGCAAGGCTCGCCAGCCCCAGCCCCAGCTCGAACCAGTAGAGCATGTGCCAGTCGCCCGAGATCAGCAGCGAGGGCGAGACCACCCGCGCCAGCGGGGTGGCAATCTGCGGCACGGAAATGCCGATCATCAGCCCCGCCAGCCGCTTGGCCGCGGGCATCGCCTGCATCAGGTAGAGGATCGTCAACGTCGAGAGCGCACTGCCAGCGAGGCCCCCCGCCGCGCGCACCGCGATGGCCGACCAGAAGCCGTGGACGAACAGGTGGAACACCGTCGCCACCACGTAGACGCCCAGCATCCAGCGAATGAACGGCTGCAACCCGAACTGCTGGCGGTATTTCACCAGCACCAGGTTGGCCATGGTATTGGTCATCAGGTAGGCCGCCGTCAGCCAGCTCGCCTCGTCCGGCCCAAGTCCCAGCGTGCCTTGCGCAAACGGCAAGTTCACCGCGATCAGCGCATTGCCAAGGCCGCCAGCCAGCCCGATCAGCACTCCGATCGCGCCATATGCGGCGCGCCGACGCGCGGGATGATCGGGATTGGCAGGAGAGCCCGGAAGCGTCGGCCTTTCATGCGGCTTGAATTCGTAGGCTGCAACTTCAGCCATCACGCTTCCCTGTGCCAGGATTGAAAAGCAGAATCACCCCGGGGGCGCGGCAAAACGGCCCATCGCAAGACGAAATGGGCCTGCGCCGAAAAACCCGAAACGGTCAGGAAAGTTCCATCGAAGCAGCAGAATACTGATCCGATTTATGATTTTCGTGCGATTTCAATTGGAAACAGGCGTAGCCTGGTAGAGGGTAGGGGACGTGATGGTGACCGCCCCTTGACCTGCTGACCTTGGCGGTAATGTGGATGCAGAAATTGCAATTGCGAAGCAGCCTTTCGCATTTGCGAAAGGGCAAGCGCTACCGCATATGGACAGTGCCTTTCAGGCATCCTCTCCCAAACTTTTCAAGGCTGGCCTTCGGGCCGGCCTTTCTTTTGTCCCGCGTCCTTGGCGAGACCGCGAAAGTGAGCCGCGGCAAGGAAGCCGATGAAGAAATTGCACCGATCAAGGCACCGGGCCGTGGATCGCATGCGGTTTCGAACGCTATCTCAACCAGTGCCGTGCCAATGCAACATGCAATTTTACGCCTGTTTCGAGGACGTTGTCGTTGAAATCATAGTGCGGATTATGAAGCGGAGCAGCGTGATCGTGAGTTGCCTGCCCAAGCCAGATATAGGCTCCGGGGCGCTGCTGCAGCATGAAGGAGAAGTCTTCCGAGGTGGGCGCGGGTTCCGGCGCAAGTTCCGCCGTTCCCACGGTCGCAGCCACTTCAAGCACGTCGGCAGCAGCCTCGGCATCGTTGATGGTGGCCGGATAGTAGCGGTCGTAATCGAGCGCGCATTCAACCTCGAACGACGTCGCAATGCCTTCAAGCATCCCCCGCATGCGCTCCTCTATGCGATCCTGCACCGCCGGGTCGAAGGTGCGGACCGTACCGCCCACCATGACTTCTGCCGGGATGACGTTGTGCGCATGTCCCCCGTGAATCTCCGTGATCGAGAGGACAGCAGACGCATAAGGCGGCACGGCGCGGCTGATGATGGTGTTGAGTTGCTGGACAAGGCTGGCTGCGGCAAGAATCGCGTCGGGGCTGTCCTGCGGAATGGCGGCGTGTCCGCCCTTGCCGGTCAACTTGATCCGAAACTTGTCCGCCGCGCCCATGATTGCGCCCGGCCGCGTGCTGATCGTCCCGGCAGGCAGGCCGGGCCAGTTATGCAAGGCATAGACCCGATCACAAGGGAACCGCTCGAACAGACCTTCCGCGATCATCACACGCGCTCCACCCAGCCCTTCCTCGGCAGGCTGGAAGATCAGATAGAGCGTTCCGGCAAAATCGGGATCGGCGGCCAGCACCCGGGCGGCACCCAGCAGCATGGCAACGTGACCATCATGGCCGCAACCGTGGAAGGATCCAGGCGTCTTGCTGGCCCATGGGAGATTGGTCATTTCCTGGATCGGTAGCGCATCCATGTCTGCCCGCAGGCCAAGGGTGCGCGGTCCTTCGCGCCGGCCTTTGAGGACCCCTACCAGACCGGTCGTGCCGATGCCTTCATGCACCTCAATTCCAAGGGAGCGCAATTCATCGGCGATGCGCTGGGCCGTGCGCCGCTCGCAGAACCCGAGTTCGGGATGGGCGTGGATGTCCCGCCGCAACGCGACGAGATCGGCGAGGAGATCCGCTTGCATGTGGGCCGGATCAGCCATGCGTCTGCCCAAACAGGTTCTGGATCGGAAGCCGATGCTTGATGAAAGGTGACTTGATCACGATGTAGCTGAAGTACTTCTCGATGCCATAATCGCTCTCGAGCATGCCTTCCATGATCGACTGATAGTGCGAAACGCCGCGCGCGACGAACTTTAGCAGATAGTCATAGCCACCTGAAACGAGGTGGCATTCGACGATCTCATCGAGCTTGGCAATCCGGCTTTCGAAGCGGCTGAAATCGCCCTGGCGATGTTCGCTGAGGGTGACTTCGGTAAAGACAGTCAGGTATTCGCCCAGCTTGCTGAAATTCACGTGCGCGCCGTAGCCGGTGATGTATCCGGCCTTTTCCAGGCGCTTGACCCGCGTCAGGCAGGGGCTGGGCGAAAGGCCTACCGCATCGGCCAGTTCCACGTTGGTGATCCGGCCCTCCTGCTGGAGCTTGGCAAGGATCTTGAGGTCTATCCTGTCGAGCTTGGGTCCGGGCAGCATGGTTTATCCCCCTGTCAGGCGTCTTGCAGCGCGACGACCGCGCGGATGTCGGGCTGCTCGAGCAGTTGATCAAGCGACCGCTCAACCCGATCGAAGATCATGTCCATTTCCTCGATCGTGCAGCATAGTGCCGGTGCAAAGCCTAGAACCGCGTTGGCGAAACACCGCACGATCACCCCATTGGCATAAGTCAGCTTCGACAGCCTTCCGCCAATGTCGAGCGATGGATCGAAAATGGCCTTCGTCGCCTTGTCCGGTGTCAGTTCGATCGCACCCAACATTCCGCGATAGCGAACGTCGCCGACCAGCCGATGCGACCTGATCCGTTCCATGTGTTCTGCAAAGCGCTGACCCGTTACGCGGCCATTTTCCAGCAGACCGCCTTCCCGGTACAAACGCAGGACCTCAAGCCCCACCGCCGCGGCGACGGGATGGCCAGAGTAAGTCTGGCCATGACCGATCGGCAGCGCGGCGGGCGCTGCGTCGGCAATGGTCTGATAGACATGATCGGCCATGAACATCGCGCCCATGGGCACGTATCCGGCTGTCAAACCCTTTGCCGTGGTCATGAAATCAGGAGAAACGCCCTCATCGAGGCAGGCGAACAGCGGTCCGGTGCGCCCGAAGCCGGTGATAACCTCGTCCACCAGCATCAGGATGCCGAGCCGGGTGCACGCCTCGCGCAGGGCCTTGAGCCAGCCTCGCGGCGGCACGATCACCCCGCCCGAACCCTGGATCGGTTCGCAGCAGAATGCCGCGACGTTATCTGCCCCGAGCTCTGCCACCTTTGCCTCAAGCGCGGCCACCGTGGAAGCGATCACGGCCGCATCATCGTCCCCCTCGGGATGGCGATATTGATATGGGGAGGCGATATGGTGCTGCCACGGGCGCGGCAGATCGAAATTGCGGTGGAAGTTCCCCAGCGCCGTAAGTCCCGCGCCGAGGCTGCTCGATCCGTGATACCCCCACTCCAGCGCGATGAAATGCTTCTTGTCGGGCTTCCCGGCTGCATTCCAGTAATGGACGATGTAACGGATTGCGCTGTCCACCGCGTCAGAACCGCCCTGCGTGAAGAACACGTGGTCAAGGCCATCGGGCGCGGCCGCGGTCAATTCTCCCGCCAGGCGGATCGCCGGCTCGCTGGCGAAATGGAAATAGCCCGTGGCATACGGCAGCCGGCGCATCTGTTCCGCCGCAACTTCGACGATCGACTCCTGACCATAGCCGACATTGACGCACCACAGTCCGGCAAAGGCATCGAGCAACCGGTTGCCGTCCCTATCGGTCAGCCACATGCCCTTGCCCGATTCCAGCACGATGGCGCCGTGCTGCTCGTGTCCTCTGAATGAGGTGACCGAATGGATCAGGTGATCGCGGTCGATATCGATGAGGGAACGGTTGGTTGGGTTTGTCATCGCGGTTCTTCCATTCCGTAGCATTGCCTGCAGGCTATGTCAGCGATCCGAGCGCGTATCGCCGAATGCGCCAGAAAATGATTGTCGGTGTCCTTTTGGCGTTGAGGCGCGCGGCATATTCTGCCGCGCGCCTCCTTTGCCTGATCCCGTCAGGCCCAGCATCACGCCAAGCTCAGAAGTACTTGAGCCAGGTTATGTCGCGACGGCGGCGCTTCAGCCGGGCGTACCATACGGTCGGCAGATAGAGCGGCACGATCATCGCCACGAACCACACCAGCACCCAGTTGTAGTTGTCGAACATGTAGGCCGTGCCGTTGTTCGGCCCCAGATCGCCAGGGCGCTGTGATAGAGAATGCGCAGGACGGTCAGGTGCAGGAGGTAGAAGAACATCGGCGCGCCGCCGAAGATCGCCAGCTTCGCCACGAGGCCGGAGTCATTGATCTTCTCGAACAGCACGAGCAGCAGCGCCCCGCCTCCAAGAGTCGGCAGCAGGAACAGCAGCGAGGGCGGGTACTTCGTCATCGAAATGAAGCTGATGACCGTACGGACTGCATCCCCTTCGACCACGAACCACGGCTTGTCGCCGTAGACGTTGAGAAGGCGCAACAGAACGAACGCGGCAATCATGCCAAAGCCCAGCACCAGCAAGCGCTTCTGCCGAACTGCGGGCGCGACTTCACCGGTGAACCAGGGCCCGATGCCGAAGCCCAGCAGGATCACGCCGAGCCATGCCAATATCGGATAGGTCGTCTTTGCCACGAAGCCGAGCGGCAGGTCGAAGGCGTCACGCTGGTGCAGCAGCGCCCAGACGGGGAACAGTGCATCGTCCTTGGTCAGCACGATCGGATCGAGCAGATTGTGGAAGCAAACAATGACCAGGCCCAGCGCGATGATCGCCGGCCGTGGCAGGCGCATGAACGCAGCCAGCGCGATCATGCATATGCCGATTGCCCAGATCACCTGCAGCCAGAAGGTTGGCTGCGGCACGATCCCCCAATAGAGCGGCGAGAGATAGACCAGCTCGATCACGATCAGCAGGAAGCCCCGCTTGAGCAAGTATTCCGTGGTTTCCTCAACCGTATGGTTTACGCTGAAAAGGTAGACGCCCAGCCCGGTTAGGGCGACGAAGATCGGCGCGCAGAAGCTTACCGCGAACCGGGCAAAGCCGATGGCAGGGATGATGGTCAGTGCGTTGATCGGGTCGGTCACCGGATAGTTGACGAACCAGGTCTCGCGCAGGTGGTCCAGCAACATCAGCACCATCACGAAGCCGCGCAGGGCATCGATGTTGGCTAGGCGGACGTGGGCCGTGGCCTTCGCCCCTCCCGCTGCGAGATTTATGCCTCCGGGAGGCAATGTCATACTGCTGGCCATGATCCCTGCCCTCTTTCCCTTTCGAATATCGCGTCTTGCCCCTGGGTTCATCAACCCTGCGGCAGGAACAGATCCTTGTAGAAGCCGGTGGTCTTTACCGAGACCGTAACCGGCGTGTCACCCTTGTTGCGGAAGTACCAGCCGTGCGTGCCATCGAACGGCGCGGTGAAGCTGCCTTTGCCGCCGGTCATCTGCTTCTCTTCCCAATAGCTGGTGAATTCGCCCTCGGCAGCATCCACCTTCTCGCCATGCATATCCGCCTTCACCGGTCCGCCCTTGGACGACCATTCGAAGACATAGCTCTGCCCGGCGTTCATGTGCGCCTTCACTTCCTGTCCGCTGTGCGGTGCCAAGGTGAGCGTCATCTCATCGCTGCGCATGTCGCCTTCGCGGATGATCGCGGCCTTTGTCGGCGTCACCGGTAAGACGACCGGATCTTCGGCCGGAGCCGCCGTATTCTGCTCGCTGCCTGCCGCCATGCCCACAATTCCCGTCAGACGGCCAGCGCCGGTCGGGTCGATGCCGTATTCCGCCGGCATCACGAACAGCACCACAATGGCAGCGGCGGCCAGCAAGGCCCCGCCGGTCGCCTTGGCGAGAGTGGAAGGCGGAACCTGAATGGAATTCGCCGAAGTTGCCGCGTCGGTCTGCATCATGCCACCCCCGCCTGTCCTTGAGTGAAATAGCCGGTAAGCTGATAGCCGACGAGCACGAAGCCAGCACACATAAGCGCGGCATTGGCGGCAATCGCACTGCGGCGGAAGCTGCCGGTAGAGCGCCACAGGTTCATCACGATCAGGATCGCCGCCAGTGCCGTGAACTGGCCCAGCTCCACGCCGACGTTGAAGCTGATCAGGTTGGGTACAAGCCCGTCTGAGGACAGGGTGAGGTCCTGCAGCTTCGTCGCAAGGCCGAAGCCGTGGAAGAAGCCGAAGATCAGCACTGCGGCCTTGGGATTGGGTGCCCAGCCGAACATCGTCCTGAACCCGTCCAGGTTGTCCAGCGCCTTGTAGACGACGGAAAGCCCGATGATAGCATCGACGATGTAGGGGTTGGCACGAATGTCGAACAGGACGCCCAGCAGCAGTGTGGTGCTGTGCCCGATGGCAAACAGGGTCACATAAGTGCCGACGTCCTTCATCCGGTAGAGGAAGAAGATCACGCCCACCAGGAACAGCAGGTGATCATATCCCGTGACCATGTGCTTGGCACCAAGGTACATGTATGGGCCAATGGCCATGCCCGAGGCACCTTCGATAAAGGCGCGGTCGTCCTCACCCACCCCGTGGGCATGAGCAGCGGACTTGAGGGCGATGATGATGAAAATGACGATGGCCCACCCTGCCCATCGCAGCAGTCCTTGCGGAACCGGGATGGCGGTGTGGCGGGCCATCAGTGCCTCACTTTACCGTGAAGGAAGCGAGGGTCTTGGCCCCGCTACCCTTGGCCGTCAGGGCGACCACCACCTTGGCGCCAGCCGGGATCTTGAGCCCCGGTGCCGACATGCGGTTGCCCGCCTGCGCCGCCAGTGGCGTTTCCGCCTTGGCCCCGGCAGCCGTGACAATCAGCTTGCCGGAAAAGCCCGAGGCAGCCAGCGGCTCATCCTCTTCGGTGATGTAGACATCAACGCCCTTGGGGGCGCGCACCAGTTCGACGACAGTCTCGCCGGTCATCGTCACCAATCCGCCGTGCAGCGGTTTCATCGAGCCGTGGGCGCCAGCAGGCACCGCGAAGGCGATCAGCGAAAGCCCTGCCAAGGCCGCAGTAACTGTCTTGATGTTCATTGCAAATCTCCCCGAAGCCATGGTTATTCCGGCAGGTGCGGCAGTACGAACGTCAGCGAGGAGCGATACTCCATCTGCCGGTACTTCGCCGGATTATCCGACGGGCCGACCAGAATGCCGACAATCACATTCAGCCCCTGATTGCGCACCGGCACCGTGACATAGCCCTGAGCGTCGGTCATGGATGGCTTTTGATCGGGGTCATTCACGTAATCGTGCATGATTGCCACGTTGGCAGCAGGCTTGCCCTCGAACATCGCGCGAAGCCGGATTGGCTGCCCCATCGCCTGGGGAATGGCATTGTCTGCCGGGATCAGTTGCAGCTTGTGTCCCGGGATCAGCGGGATGGGCTTTGCCGGCAACTGGTTGATGTGGACCGCATACTTGTAGTTATGCTCGCTCACCGTGGCGTCCCTGACCTCGTCGAGGCCCTTGTTGTGCCAGGTTCCGGCGGCGTCCTTCGACCAGATGCCATAGTCCATCACCGCAGCAACCACCGCCATCGGCTCATCACTGTCAACCACCGGAATTGCACCTGCAGCGCGCAGCGTCGCCGTCACCGGCAGGCCATCGGCATCGTAGCCGGTAACCGACGTGACGAGCGGCATGCGCTTCACCGCGTCAAGATCGTCCGAGCCTACGCCATAGACCATGGCAAGCTGCTTGGCGCGCTGCGCAAACCAGATCGCATGGGCACTGGCCGTTGAAGAAGCCAGCGCCGCCCCGACCGTCGTCACGGCAATCACCGCTGAAATATATGGAGAAATCCTGCGCACAATGGGCCTCCGGACTGAATGGCCGGGCGTTTCCGGCATGACCAGCTTATGATTCGCTGTCGGCATTTTCCCCTGAAAGGTCATGTCTGCCGACATGATGGCCTGTGGTTCTGCGCGATTGCGGCAGAACTTGTCGCCTGCCCCCCAACCGCCGCGGCGCTATTGCAGCGCCTCGGCGATGGCCTTGCCGCATTCGGCAGTGCCGGCAGCACCCTTGAGATCGCGGGTGCGGGCCGTCGGCGTGGACAGCACTTGCTCCACCGCCCGCATTATGGCGGCTGCGGCATCCGCTTCGCCCAGATGCTCCAGCATCATTGCGGCTGACCAGATCTGGCCGACCGGATTGGCGATACCTTGTCCCGCAATGTCGGGCGCAGAGCCGTGAACCGGCTCGAACAGCGAAGGGTGCTTGCCCTCGGGATTGATATTGGCCGAAGGCGCAACCCCGATCGTGCCCGTGCAGGCCGGCCCAAGGTCAGAGAGGATGTCGCCAAACAGGTTTGAGCCCACCACTACGTCAAAGCGATCCGGATTGAGCACGAACTGCGCAGTCAGGATGTCGATGTGGTACTTGTCATGGGTAACGTCGGGGTATTCCGCTGCGACCGCCTCCACGCGCTGGTCCCAGTACGGCATAGTGATGGCAATGCCGTTGGACTTGGTCGCGCTGGTCAGGTGCTTGCGCTCACGCGTCTGCGCCAGATCGAAGGCATAGCGCAGCACGCGATCCACGCCGACGCGGGTCATCACCGTGTCCTGGATCACCAGCTCGCGCTCGGTGCCGGGGAACATGATCCCGCCCACGGAAGAATACTCGCCCTCGGTATTCTCACGGACCACCCAGAAGTCGATGTCACCGGGTTCCCGGCCTGCCAGCGGACAGGGTACGCCCGGCATCAAGCGCACCGGCCTGAGGTTGACATACTGGTCATACTCACGGCGGAACTGGATGATCGAACCCCACAACGAAATGTGATCGGGCACGGTATCGGGCCAGCCAACCGCACCGAAGAAGATCGCGTCGGGCCGGCCGATCTCTTCCTTCCAGTTGTCGGGCATCATCTTGCCGTGGCGGGCATAATAGTCGCACGAGGAAAACTCGTGCCACTTCTGCTCCAGCTCGAAGCCATAGAGCGACGCGGCCTTTTCCAGCACGCGCATGCCCTCGGGCATCACCTCGTTGCCGATGCCGTCACCGGGGATCACCGCTATCGCGTGCTTGCGCGTATTCGTCGTCATCGCCTTGCCCCCTGCTGCGTCAAATCTTCAGGCCACCGATGTGGAAGGCCTTTGTTTCCAGATATTCCTCGATGCCGAGCGTGCCGCCCTCACGGCCAAGGCCGGATTGCTTGACCCCGCCGAAGGGGGCCACATCCATGGCAATCGATCCGGTGTTGAGTGCGATCATGCCCGCCTCGAGCGCCTCCGCCACGCGGAACGCGCGGTCGAGGCCGGACGTGTAGAAATAGCTCGCCAAGCCATATTCGGTATCGTTGGCGAGCGCGATGGCCTCATCTTCGGTTTCAAAGCGGAACAGCGGCGCGACCGGACCGAAGGTTTCCTCCCTTGCAAGCCGCATCCCGGCATTCGCTTCGCCGATGATCACCGGGCGGGCAAAATTGCCGCCTTGGGCGCCCTTGCCGGAGAAGAGCACCTTTCCACCCTTGCCCAGCGCATCCTCTATGTGCGCGGAGACCTTTTCGGTCGCCGCGCGGTTGATCAGCGGACCTGTCGTCGTCGCGGCGTCCATGCCGTTACCCACATTAAGCGCCTCAACCGCCGCGCCCAAGCGTGCGGAAAACTCATCATAAATCGGCGCATGAACCAGGATACGGTTGGCGCAAACACAGGTCTGACCCGCGTTGCGGAACTTGCTGGCCATCGTCGCCTTGACCGCCAGATCGAGATCGGCATCGTCGAACACGATCAGCGGGGCATTCCCGCCCAGCTCAAGGCTGAGCCGCTTGATGGTGTCCGCGCTCTGCCGCATCAACAGCGATCCGATGCGTGTCGATCCCGTGAACGAAAGCTTGCGCACCACGGGGCTGGCCGTGATCGCCTCGCCGATGGCCTGCGGCATGCCGGTCAGGAGGTTGATCGTGCCCTTGGGGAAGCCAGCGCGCAGTGCCAGTTCGATCAGGGCCAGCGCGGTGAACGGCGTCATTTCCGATGGCTTGATCACCACCGGGCATCCTGCGGCCAACGCAGGGGCGCATTTGCGCGTGATCATCGCTGCGGGGAAATTCCACGGCGTGATCGCAGCGGAAACGCCCACTGGCTCGGTCAGCACGATGATCCGCCGATCCCGCTCGGGCGAAGCGATGTTGCGCCCGCCGACCCGGCGGCCTTCCTCGGCGAACCACTTGATGAACGTTGCAGCATAGCGAATTTCACCCTGCGCTTCAGCCAAGGGCTTGCCCTGCTCGGCGGTCATGATCCGGGCAAGATCATCGAGATTTGCGAGGACCAACGCGTGCCACGCCTCGAGCAGCGCGGCGCGTTCTCCTGCCGTGCGCTTGCGCCAGTCGGCCCAGGATGCCTGCGCGGCCTCGATTGCGGCATTCGCTTCGGCTGTGCCACAGTCGGGCACGGTGCCGATCACTTCGCCCGTGGCAGGGTTGGTTACCTCAAGCGCGGGAAGTCCCGCAGAAATCCAGGCACCATCGACGAGAGCAGCCTGCCGCAGCAGGGTGGGGTCATTCAAGTTCAGCATGTTCAACCTAGCGCCTGTGCAGCAAGAGCAAAAATGGCAACGTCATCTCCGGGTACCGGCGCTGGGCCCAGCGCCATACGCTTGACGTGCCCCACTTCGGGCAAGCCGACCTCCTCGAGCCAGAGCCCCAGACCGGCCGCCTCCGGCACGTCGATCCGACAGAAGCTGCCAGCCTGCATGCCCAGCCAGTGTGCGATCAAGGCCTTTGCCCCGGTTGCGTCGGGCGCGACCACCGGCCCGATCAGCCAACCGCGTCCGAACCGCCGGATTACGGCAAAACCGGTCTGCACGTGCTCTCGGCACAAGACCACCGCACTGCCATCGGCCAGCAGCGCATCGAGCACCGCCTTTCGGTCCATGCCCGTTGCCGATGAATAGAGCGCATCGAGTACGCCTGCATCGGCCGCGCCCATCGGTCGGACGCGCTCACCCGGGCGCAGTTCGACCAAGGGCTGGATCGGAGCGACACCTTGATGCTGGTGGACCTGCCCAAGTGGAGCGAACCCCAGCCTGGAATAAAGCGGCAGCCCTTCGTCAGTTGCGTTGAGGATCACCGTCACATCTTCCAGCCGCTGCAGCATGGCTTCCGCCAACCGGCGCCCAAGCCCGCGTCCCTGCTGCGCCACGGCGACAATGACCACGCCCAGCATCGCGTAGGACTTTCCGAACCGCCAGGACATGATCGAACCGCAAGTCTTGCCGTCAACCTCAGCGACCAACCCACTGCCGATGGCCAGCAGTTTTTCGAGATCTTCCTCACGGTGTGGCCACTGCTGTTCGAAGCACAAGTCTGCCACCGCTGGAATATCGTCGGCTGTCATGTCCCGCAGAACAATCTGCGTCACGTCCTGAACTGTCATCCGATACTCCCGCGAAA
Source organism: Novosphingobium sp. THN1 (assembly GCF_003454795.1). Lineage (GTDB taxonomy): Bacteria > Pseudomonadota > Alphaproteobacteria > Sphingomonadales > Sphingomonadaceae > Novosphingobium. Next base: position 685,127 of record NZ_CP028348.1, on the reverse strand, counting down.
GTCTCGATCTTGCGCCGCGAGCGTCGCCGATCCTGCCGCACTTCTAACTTCGAGGGTTCAAAAGAAGCTGCCGGTTTGTCCGGGTATTCGGAAGATTATTGCGAAAACCCGATATGCCGCCTCGCAACTAGAACTCGGAAACATCGATCTGCGAACCAGCATCAAACCGCGACAAACGGTAGGGACGGGGGTCAACGATCGGTTCATGTCCGGATGCAATGTCGGCCACCAGATGGCCGGCGCCCGGGCCGATGCCGAAGCCATGCCCGCTGAAACCTGCGGCAAGGATGAAGCCCGGAATGCTCGGGATTTCACCGATCACCGGAACGCCATCGGGCGTGCTGTCGACAAAGCCGGCCCATTGCCCGACGATTGGAGCCCGCGCCACCTCGGGGATCAGCTGAGAAACACGCTCGATAGTCAGGCGCATTGTCTTTGGATCCGGCTTCGGATCGAGGATGCGCCGCGCTTCCATCGGCGTAGGCCGGTCCAAAGCCCAGCGCGAAAGCGTCTCGTGGCCTGCCTGCAAGCCTTGCAGGCCGCCGGGCGAAACCTTCTTCCAGCGCTGCTTGAACATCGGCAGGAACTGCTTCTGGAACCGCATGAACTGCATCGTCGGGTCGACCTTGGCCCGCCCGCTATAAGCCAGGGCGTGGGCGCCATCCCCGCGCCGCGTGATCGACATCGAATTGCCATAGAACGCATCGGGCAAGGTCATGTGCCCCGTGCCGATGGCAAGGATCGATTGGCGGACTGTCGCCTGCGGGAAGCGTATGCCGAGTTGGTGCATGAACGAGGATGCCCAGGCACCACCGGCGTGGATGACCAGCTTGGTGGCAATTGTGCCGCGCTCCGTCACCACGCCGCTCACTGCTCCGCCGGTGGTCTCGATCCCGCGCGCAGCACAGGCCTGATGCACCGTGCCGCCAAGTGCCATGATTGCCCGCGCCACAGCAGGCACAGCCAAACCCGGATCGGCAATCCCGTCCATCTGCGAATGCACACCGCCCTTCCAGACCTGCTTGGTAAAGCTGCCCTTCTCGGTCGCCTCCTGGCTGTTCAACATGCGCGTCTTCACGCCGATCGAGCGGGCATACTCACCCCACTTGGCCCAAGTCTCAATTTCAGCTTCGTCATTGCTGACGTAGAACAGGCCGCAGCGGCGAAAGCCTGTTTCCTCGCCGCTCTCGACCCCGAACTGCTCCCACAGATCGAGCGCCTTGGTCGCCAGCGGCAGTTCGCGCTCGTCGCGGTTCTGTTGACGGCACCAGCCCCAGTTGCGGCTCGATTGCTCGCCACCGACCACGCCCTTTTCGATGAGCGCGACCTTCAGCCCGCGCTTGGCAAGAAAATAGGCTGTGAAACTTCCGACAATGCCCGCGCCAATCACGACGACGTCGGCCTGGCCGGGCAGTTCCGGGGTGGATTCGATGAACCTCAAGGGCGCGGGCATGTCTTACTTCTCCGGTGAACTTGCGAAGTCATGCGAAACCGAGGACGGCCTTGACCTCGAGATATTCCTCGAAACCGAAAAGGCCGTACTCTCGACCGTTGCCGGACCGCTTGTAGCCGCCGAACGGGGCGTGACGGTCCCACGCCGGGGCATTGATGTGAACCTGCCCGGTGCGGATGCGCAAAGCCACTTTGCGGGCTTGATCCATGTCGGCACCATGAACGTGGCCGCCCAGACCGTAATCGGTGTCATTGGCAATCGCCACGGCCTCGTCGACGTCATCGTAGGGAATGATGACCAGCACCGGCCCGAAGATTTCCTCCTGCGCGATGCGCATTGCGCTGGAAACGTCGGAGAAGATCGTCGGCTGCGCGAACAACCCATGGTCCAGCCCCGCAGGGCTGCCGGGGCCACCACAGACCAGCCTTGCGCCTTCCTCGATGCCCACCGCGATCATCGTCTGGACCCGCCGATGCTGCGCAGCATTGGCGATCGGCCCGATCGTCGTTGCATCCTCGGTCGGATCGCCCACGACGATGGCTTCGGCCGTCCGCCGCGCAATGGCTTCGACGTGTGTGAGGGCAGAGCGCGGCACGATCATCCGGGTCGGCGCGCTGCACGATTGGCCGACGTTGCGGAACGCGGCCATCACGCCCAGCGGCACCACGCGCTCGAAATCGGCATCGGGCAGCAGCACGTTGGGAGACTTGCCGCCCAGCTCCTGCGTCACCCGCTTGACCGTCGGGGCGGCGCCCTGCGCCACCAGCACGCCCGCGCGGTTCGATCCGGTGATCGAGATCATGTCGATATCGGGGTGCGCCGCCATCCCCGCCCCGACTTCGCTCCCGGTGCCGTTCAGCAGGTTGAAGACGCCAGCAGGCGCGCCTGCATCATGCACGATCTGCGCAAACATGATCGCGGAGAGCGGCGAAAGCTCACTGGGTTTCAAAACCACCGTGCATCCCGCCGCCAGCGCCGGGGCAACCTTGGCGGTGATCTGGTAGAGCGGCCAGTTCCACGGCGTGATCAGCGCGGCAACGCCGATGGGTTCGCGCACGATGGCGGTCGTCCCGCGCAGCGTCAGGAACTCGTAGTCGCGCAGCACTTCGATTGCGGCCTGCACATGGCCCAGCGCGAACGGCAGGTGCGATGAACGGGCAAAGCTGATCGCCGTGCCCATTTCCATCACCAGCACTTGCGCCAGCGCTTCGGCGCGCTCGGTCATCAGCGCGTGGATGCGCTCCAGCAGCGCCAGCCGGTCAGCCACCGGGCTTTGCGAAAAGGCCGGAAAGGCCCCCCGCGCCGCTGCCACTGCCCGGTCAAGATCAGCCGCCGTGCCCGCTGCCACTTGCGCGATGCAATCACCGTTAGCAGGGTTGATCACCGGCAGCAGTTCTGCGCCAGGCAGATCGATCCATTCGCCGCCGATATAGGCCTTGCCCGTCAGCGGCAGGACGGCCTGCAATGCATCAGCCGCTGCGCTCATCCCACCATGTCCTTGTAACGGTAATAGGCGCCGACGAACGGCAGGAACCATGGCGTCCCGAAATAGCCCGGGATCGCCGGCCAGTCGAAGTCGCGCCAAGGGTTCGCCTCGGCCTTGCCATCCAGCACCTCGGCCATGATCTTGCCCATGTAGGTGGCCATGTGCGTGCCGTGGCCGCTGTAGCCCATCGAGTAGAACACACCTTCGCGCTCCCCGGCGCGGGGTAGGCGGTCGCTGGTCATATCGACCATCCCGCCCCAGCAGTAATCTATCCGCGCACTCGCCAGTTCGGGAAGAAGTTGATCATGGAGCGGCGCAGGATCGCTCCGCTCTTGGCGTCCGCCGCCGGATCGCTGCGGCTCGAGAAGCGTGCACGCCCGCCAAACAGGATGCGGTTGTCCGGAGTGGTACGAAAGTAGCTGACGAAGTTGCGCGTATCGACGGTGTTGCGCCGGCGCGGCGTCAGCCGATCAAGCAGGTCGACCGGCAATGGCTCGGTCGCGATCAGATAGGCCCCGACCGGCACAAGACGCCGGCGGAACCAGCTCAGCGGCCCCACGCGAGACGTACCCGTGGCCAGGAGCACCTGATTGGCAACCAGGCTGCCGTGCGGCGTCGTGAGCTCGTGGCGCGAGCCGGAAACGCGTCGCATCTTGATCAAGGGATTGTGCTCGAAGATCGTGCCCCCGCGCCGCGCCACCGCTTCGGCAAGGCCCTGCCCATAATCGCCCATGTGCATGTTGGCGCTTTTGCCGTAGAGCATCCCTCCGTAAAAGATGTCCGAACCGATCTCCGAGGGCAGGTCTTCGGGCATCACCAGGCTTGTCTCGGGATCGACATTGCGCGCCAGCAGGTCCTGCGAGCGCTTGATCTTCTCGAAGTGCTCGGGCTTTGCCGCCAGCTTCAGCTTGCCGACGCGGCCGAAGTGGCACGCGATGCCCTCTTCGGTCACGATCTGCTCCACCAGATCGACCCCGGCATCGAAGGCACGGTAAAGCATGTTCGCACGTTCGAGCCCGAACTTCTCGACCATGCCGCCATAGTCCTGGGCAAAGCCGTTGTTGCACATGCCGCCGTTGCGGCCGGAAGCCGCGCCGGCAACGCGGTCCGCTTCAAGGACGACGACTTTCGCACCCTTCTTCGCCAGCGCCAGCGCTGCGGAAAGTCCTGTGAAACCTGCGCCAATCACGGCAACATCGGCCGTGCCACTTGGGCCACCGGGCGAGCCCGAGGCAAATGGGCTTGCGCTATCCAGCCAGTACGAAGCCATCTTCATTTCGTTTCTCCGCCCTCGCGGGCATTGGAAAACAAGGCGCTGTCACCAACCCCGCATGCGCGGCCAGTTGCCGATGATGTCGCGGCCACTTCCGTCGACCACGCTGTAGCCTTCGTGCTGTGCGCAGGTGGCACAAGCGTGATTGGGCAACACTCGCACGCGCGAACCAATTGGCAGATCGGGCAATACGCCGCTGCTGCCCGGGCGTACCTTGATGATGCCATGCTCCTGGCTGGCGTCCTCCACGATCACGTCGGCAAACGGATTGCCGTCGATGTCGCAGACGAGGCCATAGCCCTGGTCCACAGGATGGCGCTGCGTCCCGCGATCGCGCGAGAGCGCCATCCAGCCACCATCGGTGAGGATCCAGCCCTTCTCCGGGCGATGGCCGATCACCGTCAGCAGCACCGATGCGGCAATGTCGTCGACTGCGCACACGCCAATCCCGTGCATGACCAGATCGAAGAAGCTGAACACGCCCGCGCGCACTTCGGTGACACCGGTCAGATCCTGCGCAAAATGCGCGGTCGGCGTCGAACCCACGCTGACCACAGACGCTGCGTGTCCAGCAGCGCGAAGTGCCTCTGCCGCCGCAACCGCAGCGGCGCGTTCGCCCTCTGCCGCTTCCGGCAGGCCGGCACCGCCCCGCGCATTGTAGGATTCCCCGGCGTGCGTCAGAACGCCCGCAAGCTCTAGCCCGCCATCTCGCAGCACATCTGCTATGATAACAAGAGCCGGATCATCGGGCCGGACGCCGCCGCGATGCCCATCGCAATCGATCTCGATCAGCACGGCTGGCATGGGGCCGCCATCGGCCGCAGCTGCCGCCAGAGCATGCGCCTGCTCCAGCGTATCGATCAGCACCGAAAGCCGCACGCCCCGGGACACCAGCTGGCGGGCCCGCTCGATGCGGTTGAAGCTCAGTCCCACGGCATAAGTGATGTCAGTGAAGCCACCGTCAGCGAAGTATTCGGCTTCTGCCAAAGTCGAAACCGTGATCGGGCCGGTTCCTTCAGGAAACAGCCTGCGCGCGACGTCCACGGACTTGCTCGTCTTCACGTGCGGGCGGAACCCAGTACCCAGCTTGGCCAGATGCGCGCGCAGCCGGGCAATGTTGCGATCCACCTTGCTCACGTCGAGGACAAGTGCCGGCGTGGCCACCGTGTCCAGCGAAGCCGGGGTTGCCGATACGGCATCGAGAACTGCAGTTTCCGTCATCATTATCCCGCCTGTAAGAATAGCATCAGCCCAGCGACTGGTTAGAAAGCGCCACCAGCATGGCGCCCGGCGCAGAAACCGGCGCTGCGCCAAGCGCCATGATCGGGGCCCGGTCAACCTGAGGCAGTCCGATTTCTTCCAGCCACGGCGCAAGGCCGCTCGTTTCCGTAACGTCGATCCGCACGAACACGCCTTCATAGGCCGATGCAAGCACTGCAACGATGGCCTTGGCATCCTGCGCACTTGCCGCGACGACGGGCCCGATCACCACGCCGCGCCCCCAGCGCCTGACACAGCCATAACCCGAGATGCCGCCATCTCGTTCAACCACCACCGCGTCAGCCACGCCAAGCAGCGCGTCGAGCAACACCCGCCGGTCCATGCCCGAAGCCGCGGCGTCAACCGCATCGATGGCAGACCGGTCACCCGGCGTTGCCGCCCGCACCGGCACCGAGGTGTCGATTGCCGGAACATGGTCCAGCACCGCCTGATGCTGGGTGATGAAGCCGCAACGCGCGAACCCCAGCTTGGTGTAGAGCGGCTCGCCGTCCTTGGTGGTGATAAGGGTCATCCGGCGGCCTGCGGCATCGGCCAGCAGTGCCGCCATCAGCTTACCGCCGATCCCCTGCCGTTGCGCATCGGGCGAGACGATGATCATGCCGATCGTGGCAAAATCCTCGCCATAGGGCCACCACAACGCGGTCCCGAGCAGCTTGCCCTCCGCTTCCACGGCGAAGCCACGGCCCAGTTCGAAAGCAAATTGCCAGTCTTCCAGGCGATATGGCCACTTTAACGCGAGCGACAGGCCTTGCGCCTGATCGAGGTGGTCCACCCGCATCGCGATCACGCCGTTGCTTTCGCTCCCGACCATGGCCCCCGACATTCCCAGAATACTCCTTCGCGCGACCTCAGGCAAAATCAGGCTACGGCGCCGTACCCAAGGTTAAAGCGGATTCGCGCTGGCAAAATGTTCCGAAAGCCGGAAATCTTCACGGCGGTCATGCGCAAGATACCATCAGGGGCGGAATATTATGCCGCCCCTGATGGACCGAGTTCAGCCGAGCGGGCGCTGCGTTGCGAAGACCTTCTTCACGTATTCCTCGCTCAGCCAGGCACAGCCATCGCCGCGCACGAACATGCACACGTCACCCTTGCGGAACGATACGCTGCCATTCCCATCCGTGAACGTAACCGCCCCTTCCATCAGCAGCATCAACTCGACCTGACGGTAGGGGATCTGCTTGCGATGATAGGGCGTGGAATCCCACGTTCCAGCGCAGAATTCGGCATTGGCAGAAACATAGTCGGAGAAACCCCGGCAGGTCGGAACTTCACCCAGCAGGTTTTCGTTCGCTGGCGGGCTTGAAGGATTGAGCGGCGCGTTCTTGTCGATCATCACCGGCGTGGTCCGGTTGCCTGCGCGATCCGTCGGCGCCGAATAGACTACTGCCAGCAGATCGTCCGATGCTTTCCAGCCAAAGCTGCAACCGAACGGCAGCGCGCAGCATTCGTCGGGGCCCAACGCCAATGTGGCATCCTCCGCCGCAATCTCCAGCCTGCCGGTCAGCACAAGCACGAACTCGTCAGTCGGAAGCGCAGTAACCTGCCCCTCCCCTCGCGGCGAAAAGGCAGAAACAACCGCCTTGTCGTCGGCAAAGGCTGGTGCGGCTCGGCCATCCAGCCAGTCTGCCAATGGTTTCGCTATGGGTGCATAGGCGCGAATGTCCACCACCGCGCCAACTGCGGTCTGCCCGGCTTCCAAGGTTGTCATGCGTTCTCTCTTTCCGATTCTGTAATCCGAAGGGACTTGGCAGCAATCAGGCTGCGGGCAATCGTCAGGTCCTGAAGGGCAATGCCCGAACTGTCGAACACCGTGATCTGGTCAGGCGACATACGTCCCTCGGCCCGGCCCAGCAGTACATCGCCCAGCGCCGTGATCCGGCCGCGATCGCCAGTAAAATGCTGCAGATCGCCCATCACCACGGCTTGCGCCGGATAATCGCAGAACAGCGCCGCGCGGTCGAACAACGCTGGCGGCAGTTCCTGCTTGCCCGCCGCGTCCGAACCCATGCTGGCAACATGCGTGCCGGGACGGACCCATTCGGCTGCGAACAGCGGCGCACGCGCTGGCGTTGCCGTCACGATGATGTCGGCCCGCTCGCACGCGTCCTTCGCCTCGGCCAATTCAGCGTTCAGCCCTTCGGCCTTCAGTGCCTCGACGAACTCCCGCCCCTTGGCCTCATCCCGCGCCACAACCAGCACTTGGCAGATCGGCCGGATGCGCGAGATGGCAAGGCATTCGAATAGCGCTTGGTTGCCTGCGCCGAATACCGTCAGCACTGAAGCGTCGGGCCGCGCCAGCACATCAGCGGCAACCGCATCGGCCGCAGCCGTGCGATAGGCGTTCACCTTGCCTGCCTCGATCACCCACTCGACCCGACCGACGCGCTGATCGAACAGCAGGATCACGGAGTTATGCCGGGGCAACCCGATCTCTGGATTGCCCGGCCAGAATGAGCCGACCTTCAGCCCGGCAAAGCTGCCGGTGGAAGCCGACTTTATCGAGAAGCGGTTGGTCGGCTCTGTGCCATGCGCCAGCACGGCAGGAAACAGCACCGCATCTTCGACCACGGCACACAGCGCCTCGCGCGCGGCGGCAAACGCCATCTCATGCGTCACCAGTGCGGCGGACTCTTCTTCGGATATGAACTTCAAGGCAATTTCCAGTTTTATTGAATTTCGCAGCCCGCCAGCTCGGCCTCTGTCCGATGGCAAAGCAGCAGATTGCCAGCAGTCATGGACCGCAGCGGCGGCGGGCTCGTATCGCAGCGTCCCGCGATCGCCGCCGGGCAGCGCGGCAGAAAGCGGCACAGCCCGGCATCGTCCACCGGCAGGCCGACCTGCGACTTGCCCTTGTGCGCTACCCCGGAAAGCCAGTCCGTGCGCAATTCCGGCACAGAGGAGATCAGCAGGTCGGTATAGGGATGATAGGGCGGAGCGTCGTAAGTACGGCTCAGGCCTGCTTCCACGCGCGTGCCCTTGTAAAGCACGACGATCTCGTCACACAGTGCTTTCACCGTGGCGATATCGTGGCTGATGAACAGATAGGCCACGCCAAGATCGCGGCGCAATTCGGCCAGAAGTTCCAGGATTGCTTCGCGCACCACGGTATCAAGCGCCGAGGTCACCTCGTCGCACAGGATCACGTCAGGATTGGCGGCCAGTGCCCGGGCCAGGTTCACGCGCTGCTTCTGCCCACCCGAAAGCTCGTCGCAACGCCGGTCTGCAACGCCGACCGGCAGCTTGATCAGATCGAGCAGTTCGGCCACGCGTGCCTTGGCCGCAGGGCCGCTCATGCCATGGTAGAAGCGCAGCACCCGCCCGAGAATTTCGCCCACGCTATGCGCCGGATTCAGTGCCACGTCGGCATTCTGGAACACGATCTGGATGCGACGCAGTTCCTCGCGACTGCGAGCGCTCAACGATGCGGCCAGCGGATGCCCGTCGAGCAGCACCGTCCCGGCGGTCGGGGCGAGCAAGCCTGCCACAACGCGCGCCACAGTCGATTTGCCCGAGCCCGATTCCCCGATCACCCCCACAGCGCCACCACGCGGCACCGTCAGGCTGACATCGCTCAGCACCGGGTGAGCGGGATGTCCGTTCCTGTCAATCGGGCCATAACCTGCATGGATGCCCTCAATCGAAAGCAGCGGCGCGCCTTCTGCCGGAGTGGGCGCCGCCGCCTTCACGACCGGCTTGGCTGCGGCCAGCAGGGTGCGAGTATAATCGTCGGCGGGTGTCTCCAGCACCGCACGCACGGTGTTCTGCTCGCGCACCTTGCCGCGATTGAGCACGAGAACGCGGTCCGCCATCTGGGCAACGACCGCCAGATCGTGCGAAACGTAGACACCGGTCGCGCCCTGCTCTCGCACAACGTCGCGGAAAGCCTGCAGGACTTCCACCTGCGTTGTCACGTCCAGCGCCGTGGTCGGCTCGTCGAAGATGACCAGATCCGGCTTCGTGATCAGCGCCATCGCCGCCATCAGGCGCTGCAACTGCCCGCCGGAAAGCTCGTGGGGATAACGGCTGCCGATGGTCTGCGGATTCGGCAGCGCCAGCGATCCGAACAGTTCGACCGCATATTTTCGCGCATCGGCATCCGAAGCCGTGCCATGGATTAGCGCAGGCTCGATCACCTGCTCGATCACCCGGCGCGAAGGATTGAACGCCGAAGCCGCGCTCTGGGCGACATAGGTGATGCGGTGTCCGCGCTGCGCGGCCAGGCTATTGGCGGCGGCGCCATCCAGCGTCGCCGTGCCCACGGAAATGTCGCCCGAGATCTTCGCCCCGCCTCGGGCATAGCCCATCAGCGACAGTGCAATCGTCGTCTTGCCCGAACCGGATTCCCCGATCAGCGCCAGCACCTCGCCACGCCGGATGGCAAACGAGACGTCATCGACGATGCGCAAAGGTGAGCCGTCAGCCGCACGGACAGTCACGCACAGGCCGCGCACGTTCACATGGGGCTGCATCGTCATTCGGCCTTCCCCTGCGTGGCGGCATCGATCAGCAGGTTCACGCCAACGGTCAGGCTGGCAATCGCAACAGCCGGGGCGACGATTGCCAGCGCGCCTTCAGCAAGCCCGGAGGTATTCTCGCGCACCAGCGATCCCAGATCGGCATCGGGCGGCTGCAGCCCGAGGCCAAGGAAGCTGAGGCCAGACAGCAGCAGCACGATGAACACGAAGCGCAGGCCGATATCGGCAAACAGCGGCTTGATCATGTTGGGCAGCACTTCCACCAGCGCCAGGTGCAACCGCCCCTCGCCCCGAGCACGCGCCACCTCGACATAATCGAGCTTGGCCAGCCCTACCGCCAACGAACGGGCGATGCGGAAATTGCCGGGCACGTACGTGATCGCGATGATCATCGTCAGCAGCACCAGCGACGATCCGAATGCCGCCACCAGCACCAGCGCAAAGATCTTGCTGGGGATCGAGATGAGCGTGTCCATCGATCGCGAGAGGAGTTCGTCAAGCCAGCGCGGCCCCACCGCCGCCGTCAACGCAAGGCCGGTGCCGATCCCGGCGGCAATCGCCACCGCTATCGCCGAAAGCCCCACCGTAAAGCGCGCCCCGGAAAGCAGGCGGCTCAGCACGTCGCGCCCCAGGAAGTCACTTCCCAGCCAATAGGCACTGCTCGATCCGGCAAAGACTTCCTCGTTCACGAAGGAACCCGGCGGGTAGGGTGCGATCCATGGCCCGATTACCGCAACCACGATCCAGAAAAGCACGAGCGCAAGACCGATCTTGCCCGAGAGCGGCAAGCGCATGGCGCGGCGGACGAGATTGGCCATGGTCATCCCTGTCGCAGGCGGGGGTTGGCAAGGATTGCAACTGTATCGGCGATGAGCACCAGCAGCAGGTAAGCCGCGCAGAAGATCATCGCACAGGCCTGCAACAGCGGCATGTCGCGCGAGGTGACCGCGTTTACCATCAGGCTGGCCAGCCCCGGATAGCTGAAGATCGTCTCCACGATGATCGCCCCGCCAAACAGGTACGAAAGGCTCAGCGCCATCGCGTTGGCAATCGGCCCGACCGCATTGGGCAGGACATGGCGCACGATCAGGCGGCGCGGAGAAACACCCTTCAGGCGCGCCATCTCGACATAGGGCCGGTCGAGCTCGGCGATGATCGCGGCGCGGATCATCCGGCCCAGTTGCGCGATCACGCCAACGCCCAGCACCATCACCGGCATGGCATAGGCGCGCAGGAACTCACCCAGCGTCGGGTCCTGCGGCACGATCGTGATGGAGGGCAACCACAGCAGCTTGACCGAGAACAGCAGCACGGCAATCGTCGCCACCAGGAATTCCGGCAGGGCCACCATCGCCAGCGTCATGATGTTGAGCGCCCGATCCGTGGACCGCCCCCGGTTGACGGCTGACACTATGCCAATCAGGAACGCGAACGGTACCGAAAACGCGGCCGTCAGGCCTGCCAGAGTCAGTGTATTTGGCAGCCGTTCCGAAATGATGTCGGCCACCGGCTTGTTGGCCACGATCGAATTGCCGGGATCACCCACGGCAATCGCCCGCAGCCATTCAAAATAGCGGACCACGGCTGGTCGATCGAGCCCCATCTCGTGCCGCAAGGCCGCGACTTGCTCCGGCGTTGCCCCTTGTCCCAGCACCTCCTGCGCGGCGTCGCCCGGCAACAACCCGCTGATAGTGAAGACCACCGCCGAGACCAGCAGCAGCGTCAGCAACGCCAGGCCGATACGCTTTGCCACAAGCCGCATCGGTCCGCGCCAGGGCGACATGGCAGGCGCACCACTCATGCTGCAAGCCACACTTTTTCGCCGAAAGTATAGCCCGCCAGGCCACCGAACGGGATCGGCTCCAACCCGCGAATGCGCCGGTCATAGCCATCGAGAAGGCTGATGAACACCGGAATGCCCAACCCTCCGCTGCGGTGGATCATCCACTGCATCTCACCATAGATCGCCTTGCGCAGGACCGGATCGCGCGATTGCCTCGCCTCGAGCAACAGCTTATCGAACTTCGCGTTTTTCCAGCCCGCCTCGTTCTCCGTCGCGCCCGACTTGAAGAACAGGCTGAACATCATGTCCGTCGTCGGACGCTGATTGATGTTCCCGAAGGTAAGCGGATGCTTCATCCAGTGGGTTGACCAGTATCCGTCGCTCGGTACGCGATTCACAGCCAGGTTCAGCCCGATCTGCGCGGCATGCTCCTGCAGGATGGAGCCCATGTCGACCGATTGCGTCGCCGCAGGCGAAACATAGACCGGCAGCCGCGTGCCCAGCAGGCCCGACCGCTTGAGCAGGAACTTCGCCTTGTGCGGATCGAATGCGCGCTGCGGAATGTCGGCGTTGAAATAGGGATCGAGCGGCGAGATCGGCTGATCGTTGGCAATCGTGGCAAAGCCCCGGAACAGCGCCCGCTTGATCAGGTCGCGGTCCATCAGGTGCTTCATCGCCAGCACGAAATCGGGATGGCCGGTCACCGGATTGTCCTGCCGCATGACAAGGTCGGTATAGAGTCCGGACTTGGTTTCCATCACCAGATGCGATGACGATGCCCGCACCCGCTTCACCGAACCGGGACTGACGGCAAGGCACATCTGCACATCGCCCGAAAGGAGAGCGTTCACGCGCGAAAGCTCGTCGGGAATGGCAATCAGCTCGATCTGGTCGAGATAGGGCTGGCCCGGTTTCCAGTAATTCGGATTGCGCTGCACGATCGTGCGGATGCCCGGCGCAAAGGCCTTGAGCACGAACGGTCCCGTGCCATTGACCTTGCTGAAATCGCGCCGCCCGTTCTCCACGATCACGAACTGCGGCTGCGCCAGAATAATGGGCAGATCGGGGTTCGGCCCGGTCAGCCGCAGCTCCACCTCGTGCGCATTCACGCGGCGCGCGCTGGCGAACTGCTCGGCCACGGCCTTGACCTTCGATCCCACCGCCGGATCGCGATGGCGCAACAGCGAGTGGATCACATCGCCGGCGTCAAGCGACTTGCCGTTGTGGAACTGCACGCCGCGCCGCAGGCGGATCGTCCACACCACGTTGTCATCGGATTCGATGGATTCAGCCAGCCCCGGCTTCACCGCCAGCCCGCGATCATACTGCGTCAGCCCGCTGTAGAGCAGGAACATGCGCATGTAGTCGCTGGAATTGCCCGCACGCGCCGGGTCGAGCGCATCCGAAGTCGATGCGACGATTCCGGCCACGCGGATGCGGCCGCCCCTGCGCGGTTTTCCGATCAGCCCTTCGGCAGGGGCAAGCACCGCCCCCGCCGCAAGACTTCCCAGCAAGAGGCGGCGCGAAAGCATCAGAGGCCGACGACTGCCGGCAGCGCGCCGATGTGCGGAATTTCCACATCGCGATAGTTGGCGTTCGAAGGTTCGTGTCCCCGACCGATGAACACGCGGCAGCCAAAGCCAAGGTCAGTTGCCGTGTTCTGGTCATAGCGGAAGCTTGACGAGACGTGCATGCCCACCTCCGGACCCATGCCCAGTTGATCGAACATGTATTCGAACGCCTGCATGCGCGGCTTGTACGCCTGCGCGCTCTCGGCGGTATAGACCTTGTAGAAGGTGGCGCCGAGCTTTTCGACGTTCGACATGATCTGGCTGTTCATCGCGTTGGACAGGATCACGAGCGGGATCTTGTCGCAGATCTTGGAAAGGCCGCCGGGCACGTCTTCATGCGGCCCCCAGGTCGGCACTGCTTCGTAAATCGCGGTCGCCTCGGCCTCACGATATTCCACGCCCCATTTCTTCGAACAGCGCTCGAGCGAATTGGCGATCACCTCGCGATAGGGCTTCCACGGACCCAACACCTCATCCAACCGGTAGGCCGCCCAGTCCTTGCAGAAGTCCGGCAGCGCCTCGGCGGCGATGCGGTCAGCATAGAATGCCGTTGCCATCTCCGTCATGCGGAAACGGGTCAGTGTGCCATAGCAATCGAAGCTGATGAACTTGGGCGTGAAAACAGCTGTGCTCATGATTGAACCTCGTTTCCGGTTTCCGGCCCGGGTGACTCTTGCATTCTCGTGGGCCTTGTGACCGGGAAAGATGACCACCGTTCCGGCAGAACTTGCACCCGTTAGTTCAAGCCGGGCAGGTTTCTCTGCACTGTTCTCATGGGATTCTGCGGCATGACATGCTGCCCCTCAATAGCCCCGTGTCCTGTCGACTTCGCCTACCAGCGGCGCGCCTGCCAGCAGCCGTTGCAGATTGTCGGCAAGCACTTCGCCCGCCGTCTCGTGTCGCGTCTCTGCTGCCACGTGCGGCGTCAGGAAAATGGCGGGATGCCGATAGAATGCGTTACCCTCGGGCAGCGGCTCGGGGCTGGTCACGTCAAGCATCGCCGCGCGCAATTGCCCTTGATCCAAGGCCTCGATCAGGTCGTCAGCCACAAGATGACCGCCCCGCCCGGCATTGATGACGGCACTACCCACCGGCATTTTCGCAAAGGTTTCACGGCACAGAATTCCGCGGGTCTCGTCCGTCAGTGGCAGCAGGCAAACCAGAATGTCCGCCTGCATCAGAAACGCGTCCAGCTGGTCCTTGCCTGCAAAGCACGCCACGCCCGCGATCTCGCGCGCTGTCCTGCTCCAGCCGGACAGCGGAAAGCCAAGCGGCCCCAGCACGTCAAGTGCCGCTCGCCCCAGCTCGCCCATGCCCATCACCCCGATCCGGCTTTGCGATGCCAGCCGGGTATGGCGATAGGACCAGCGCCCCGCCCGCTGTTCGGAAATGAAGAACGGCAGGTCACGATGCAGCGCCAGGCAGGCCATGGCGACATATTCGGCCATGCCGGTAATGATCCCCTGCTCGACCATGCGCACCACCCGCACCTGCGGCGGCAGGGCCCCGATCGGCAGCTGGTCGATCCCCGCACCGACGCTGAACAGGATTTCGAGGTTGGGAAACTGGGCGATGAATTCCGGCGGTGCATTCCACGCAGCGATGTAGCGCACGGCTTCCGGATCAACCGCGTCTTGGCCCCAATGAAGAAACGGCATTTGCGGAACCCGCGCCGCAACGATCTCGCGCCAGACGCGGCCGCGTTGTTCCAGACCGTGATAGAGCAGTGTCACTTGCGTAGTTTCCTTTGCCGCCACCACATCATGGGGCCGGTGATTGAAAGTGCGATGATTGCCAGTCCCTCCAGCAGCAGAACAAGCATCCCGGCAAGGCCCGCGATGTCGCCCGTGTGCAGCGGCAGGACCTTCATCCACAAGGCCGGGCTTTCCGCCGCCGGCACGATGCGCAGCAGCTTCGCGTCGGAAAGTCTGACCGATACCGCATGAACCGACAGCGACCCAGCTTCGGGCGCACGAAAGTTCACGTCGATCCGGTCAGCGGCCGTAAAGCGCACGTCGCGAATTGCCGCCGCAGGATAGGCCCTTGTTGCCGCTGCCATTGCTGCATCGAGTTGCAACGGGGTCTGCGCAAAGGCCGTGGTTGCTGACGGTGCGGCAGGCGCCAGATCGGGAAGCGCAAGCAACACGCCGGTCACCGCGCTGAACAGCACCAGCAGCGATGCCAACACCCCGCCACTGCGATGCCACTGCCGCAGCTTCACCCGTGCCGGCATCTTCGGATTGATCGCAAGCGACTTCTTCCAGCGCCCTGCTGCGGGCCACCAGAATGCCAGCCCGGTTCCCGACAGCAGCGTCAGCACGACGCCGTTCAGCGCAACGACGGCGAGGCCCGCCGTGCCCCACATCAACCGATAGTGCCATTGCAGCGCAGCCTCGAGCGGAAAAGCCCAGACCCCACCTTCGCGAAGTATCACGCCTGAAGCTGGCTCGATTGCGGCATAGTGCGTGCCGCCGTCGGCAGAAGCCAATTGCGCCATTGCCGGCCCTCCTGGATAGGCAGGCAGGTATAGCCGGTTAAGTTTCAGACCAGCACGACTGGCCGCCGCTGCAAGCATCGGAACCCCCAGCACCGGTCCATCGGAGCCTTGCGGTTCGAGCACCTGGGCAAGCGGCCCACGCAGCAGCAGGATAGTGCCGGTCAGCGCCTGCAGGAACAGCAGCGGCGCGAACAGCAGGGCCAAACGGCGATGCCATGTCAGATAGCCGCTGCGCGTCATGGAAGCTTTGCCGGAAAGTCAGGTTGCCGGAGCGGGGGCTCCGGCAACCGGTTCATCAGAACGTGAAGGTAGCGCGCACGTTGAACGCCCGCGGCGCACCCGGCGCAATCCAGAACCGCGAGTAGGACGCTGTGTAGAACTCCTTGTCAAACAGATTGGTCACGTCCGCAGTGAGCTTGATGTTATCAGCCGGTTCATAGCTCGCCATCACGCGTGCGATGATATAGCCCGGCAACTCGAAGGTCGTGCCCGTCTCGCCCAACCGCTTGCCGACATAGTTTACGCCCGCACCCAACGTGAAGCGCTGCTCACCCAGGGTAAAGCCCTTGTTGACGATGAGATTTGCCGCGTGCTTGGGAATATTGATGAGCCGGTCGCCAGGCTTGATGGCGAGTCCGAAGTCCTTGTCCCCTGCCGCCGTGGTCCACTCGGCATCGAGGAAGGCGTACGTGGCAATGATCGAAATGTCGCCCGGAAGGTTGGCGTTGAAGTCCACCTCCACGCCGCGCGAGCGCGCCGCACCGCCGGCGATTGAAAATCCAGCATTTGCCGGGTTCGTATCGGCAGTCAGGATGTTGTTCTTCTTCATCGTGAAGGCAGCGATCGAGCCGCTCAGCGCTCCACCGGGCTCACCAAGTCGAAGGCCCACTTCATAGGACTTGCTCATTTCCGCCGGGAACGGACGGCTGGCTGCATCGACCCCGCTGTTCGGACGGAAGCCTTCGCCATACCCTGCGAAAATCGAAAGATCGTCGTTGATCTCGTAAAGCGCACCGGCCGTCGGGCTGAACTGCTTGATGTGGACCCGCACGGTGTTGGTGGCAGGGTTCGTGTTGTTCCGGTTCAGCACCGTCTGGCGATAGTTGTCGTAACGACCGCCAACGCGCAACTTCAGCCTGTCAGTCAGGTCCATCTGATCCTGGAAGTAGACGCCCCAGGCCTTCTGCGTTTCGTATGTGTTGGTCAACGGCGTCGCGCCAAGAGCCAGCGTCTGGCCATAGACCGGGTTGAAGATATCGACTGCATAGTTCGCGGCGGTAACCGGTGCGCCGGCGGTGTAGTTGACCGGGCGGCCGCGCAGTTGCAGCAGGTCGATCCGGAAGCGATCCCAGTCCGCGCCCAACAACACGTGGTGGGTGATCCCGCCGGTGTAGAACTTGCCCGAGATTTCGCCGCGCACGACAAGGTTGTCGGTGCTGTAATCGCGTGAACGGCGTTGGCGGGCCAGGAAATTGCCCGGCTTGCCCAGGGTCTGGCGACGATTGGTGCCCAGCGGGTCAAGCTCAGCCTCGCTCGAAAGACCCTTGAATTCAGTCTCGCGGTAGCCAAGGCCGGCAAGGAAGTACCAGTCGCCGCCCAGCTTCTGCTGGAACTGCACCTGATGGCCAAGAACGTCCACCCGCATGTCCCCATCGGCCGGTTCGCCGAAGAAGGTCGAACGATCGACCACGCCGAGCTTGTTGTTTACCGCAATCGTGCCGCGATCGAACGGCACGCGGTTGTGCATGAATTCCATCTCATAGGAGATGCTGGTGTCCTTGCTGGGTGCGAACAGGATCGAAGGGTTGGCCGTGTAGAGCGTCTGGTGAATGGTGTCGCGAAAGCTGTCACCATCCTGTGCCGCGCCGTTCAAGCGGATCGCAACGGTATCGCTGATCGAAAGATTGTAGTCTGCTTCGACGCGGTAAGTGTTCCAGCTGCCGCCCTGAACGGCAAAGGTGCCGAACGTGTCGCCGATCTTGGCCTTCTTGGTCGTGATGCTGATCGTGCCGCCAGGCTCGCCACGGCCAAACACCGCGCCATTCGGACCTTTAAGGATTTCGATCTTCTCGATGTTCGATGCATCGCGCGGGCCACCGTAGCCTCGTCCGCCGTTGAAACCGTTGACAAGCACACCGCCTGCGAAGTTCTCGTCACCGGCAAAGCCGCGAATGGCAAATCCGTCGAACAGCCCACCGAAGTTGTTCTGGCGCGAAACCCCGCTCGAAAGATCAAGCGCGGCATCGAAGCGGGTGATGTTGAGATTCTGCAGCGTCTTGGCATCCAGCACCTGCACGCTCTGCGGAATGGAGGCGAGCGGAACGTCGCCGCGATATTGCTGCCGCTGGCCGATGACGACCATTTCCTCGGCAGGGGCCGCTTCTTCCTCTGCGGGGGCTGCGCTTTGCGCCCAGGCAGTGATCGGCATCGCTCCCATGGCAACGCCGGCAATCAGCGCGCCTTTTACTGCGGACATTTTCTTCATCGCAACTTCACCCCTCGTCTGTGATGCGTGTCATCGACCCCGCCCCGACCATGTAACATTGTTACATCGCCTTCAAGCGAAACCGTCGGTTCGAACCGTCCTGCGTCTTTGCTCTTATTCCTCGAGCTTATGGGTCCGCAGACGAATCTTCCGTCGAAAGGGTGCACGGCGACGAACTTTTATTGTGAAAAAATGGTGACACCGGAGTCTTTGTGCCGTCTTGCACATTTCCGATGCCCTCGAGGCCCGCGCGGCGGGCCTTTTACCCGTGCGGCGCATTCTCCGCTGCGACGGTGACCCCAATCAGCGATTTCTGCCGTGAGCCCTTTGCATTCCGCGCAATCCGTCCGCCTGCCGCGACTATAAGGTCAAGGTCGCATAGAGGAGGTGCTGCCGTCGTGACCGGTGAATTGCCCAATCAGCCAGTCATTGCTATGGGCGGGGCCATGCGGGAACTGCTGATCCGATTTGCGATCGTCTTCTCGGTCCTTCTGGCCGGAATGCACTTCCCTGCCCATGCCGCGCAAAGCAGGATCGATGGTGACGTCGAAGCCTATACCTGCATCGACCATGGTGAAGGTGACACTACTGGCAAGCATTCCGCCCAGCCCGACGATCAGGCAGGGGAAGCGGCCCACCATCATCACAGCCCGATGGCCATCGGCATGGACTTGAAAGCCGGGGCAAACGACCTTGCTCCAACGCCGTCATTGCACTTTCCGGCAAGGGCCACAGCGCTGACTTCGCGCAAGACGGTTCCCCCGCTCGAGCCGCCGTTGGCCTGATCGCTCGTGCAGGGCGGCTTGTTTGCGAGCCGCCAGGAACTTGCGTTCAGGAAAGGCATTGCAATGAATACCCGCAATTTGGTTGTGGGCGGCACGTTAGCCGTCCTCGCGGCTGCTGCAGGCGGTTACGCGCTTTTGGGCAAGGACACCGCACCGGCGCCTCAAGCCGAGCAGGCTTCCGAGTCCGCAACGCCGATGGAATTGACCGACGCCCAGTTCGCCCGGCTCGGCATCAAGACGGCAGCCGCGCGCCTCAGTGGCGAAGTGCCGCTGGGTGCGGTTCCTGGCGTCGTCACGCTTCCCCCGAAAGCCGCGTGGCCGTGACCGCGGCCCTGCCCGGCGCGATCCGCCAGGTCTTCGTGATCGAGGGGCAGGAAGTGCGCCGCGGACAGCCGCTGGCAACCATGGTCAGCCGCGATGCGATGGAACTGGGCGGGTCGCGCAGCCGCGCTTCGTCGCGCATATCGCTGGCCAAGGCCAATCTCGCCCGCACCGAAGCCCTCTTCAAGGAAGGCGTGATTGCCGGCGCGCGCGTGCAGGAAGCGCGCGCTGAACTGGCGCAGGCGCAATCCGAAGCTGGTGAAGCGTCGCGTATCCTGGCAGCCTCGGGTGCCAGCGGCAGCGGCATTGTCACCCTGCGCGCACCAATCTCGGGCCGCGTTTCCAAGGTGGCGGTGCAGACCGGTGGGCCGGTCGATGGCATGACCGCGCCTTTCGTGATCGACGCGGCAAATGCCTACCAGCTCGATCTGCAATTGCCCGAAAGGCTTGCAGGAAATGTTCGCCCCGGCATGACAGTATCGCTGCCCGGAGCCGCCACGGGCCGCATTCTTTCGGTCGGCTCGAGCATCGATCCCGCAACGCGCAGCGTGGTTGCCAAGGCGACCATTGGCAGCGCGCAAGGCGTCATTGCCGGCAAGTCGGTCATGGTCACGATTGGCGCGGGCGGCAGCGGTGAAGTGGTGAGCGTTCCTTCCACTGCCGTCACCCGCATCGCCGAAAAGGACGTCGTCTTCGTTCGCACCGGCAATCGCTTCCAGCAGCGCGAGGTTCGCCTCGGTGGCAGCGGCAACGGCGAAAGCGCAATCCTTTCTGGCCTGAAGCCCGGCGAAGTGGTGGCGACCAGCGCGATCCCCGAACTCAAGATGCTGCTGGGCGGCGGGGGTGAGTGATGCTGAGACGCCTTGTTGAATGGTCGCTGGGGCGCGGCTTGCCGTGCTTGGCCTGGCGCTGGCGCTGGCGATTTTCGGAGGCTGGTCATTCCAGAACCTGCCGATCGACGCTTTCCCCGATATCTCGACCACGCAGGTCAAGATCATCATGAAGGCCCCCGGCATGACGCCGGAGGAAGTCGAAAGCCGCGTCATCACCCCGATCGAGATGGAGATGCTGGGCATCCCCGATCAGGAGATCCTGCGTTCGGCCGCCAAGTACGGCATCGCCGACATCACGATCGACTTTTCCGACAGCGCCGACATCTACTGGGCGCGCACCCAGGTCACCGAACGCCTCAACAACGTCATGGCCGACCTGCCATCGTCAGTGGAAGGCGGCCTCGCGCCGATCTCCACTCCGCTGTCCGATGTCTACATGTTCACTATCGAAGGTCCGCAATCGCTGGCCGAAAAGCGCCGCGTGCTCGATTGGGTCATCCGCCCAGCCCTGCGCACGGTGCCGGGCGTGGCTGACGTGAACTCGCTCGGCGGCCATGCCGAGACGTTCGAGGTCCGGCCCGATCCCGGAGCCATGGCCGCAGCGGGCCTCACCTATCACGATCTCCAGACCGCAATCGAAAGCGGCAACCGCAATGATGGCGCCGGCAGGCTGGCCAATGGCGAAAGCACGCTGATCGTGCGCTCGGTAGGGGCCATCCAGACTGCCGATGACTTGCGCGCCATCGTCATCCGCAGCGCAGCCGGCGGCGTCCTGCGCCTTGGCGACGTTGCAGCAGTGACCACAGGCAGCCTGACCCGTTACGGGGCCGTGACCAAGAACGGCACCGGCGAAGCCGTGCAGGGCCTGGTCATCGCCCTGCGCGGCGCCGATGCCAGCAAGGTTGTCGAAAACGTCAAGACGCGCATGACGGAAATCGAGAGCGGCCTGCCGAAGGGCATGAAAATCGACGTGTTCTACGATCGCTCCGAATTGGTCGGCCATGCCGTTTCGACGGTGGAGAAGGCCCTGATCGAAGCCAGCGTGCTCGTCGTCATCCTGCTTTTTCTGTTTCTCGGCAACGTGCGTGCCTCGCTGATCGTGGCCGCGGCCCTGCCCATGGCGACGCTGATCACGTTTATCCTCATGCGCTGGCTGGGCATGTCGGCCAACCTCATGAGCCTTGGCGGCCTGGCCATTGCCATCGGCATGCTCGTCGATGGCGCGGTGGTCGTGGTCGAAAACGTGGTCGACCGCTTCGCCCATCCGCACCACGGCTCCACCGGAAAGCTTCATCAGGTGCTGGTGGCAACCAGCGAAGTGGCAACCCCGGTTGCCTCGGGCATGGCGATCATCGCCCTCGTCTTCCTTCCGCTGCTGACGCTGCAGGGGCTGGAAGGCAAGCTGTTCGGCCCGGTGGCTATGACCATCGTTCTGGCGCTGGCCGGCGCGCTGGTACTGTCGCTCACGCTGATTCCGGTCCTGGCCTACTTTGGCCTGAAACAGGAGGCCGGTCACGACGACCCGTGGCTGATGCGTCAGTTGAGTCCGCGATATCACTCGGCCCTGCAATGGGCTTTTGACAATCGGACGCGCGTCTATGCCATGGCCGGTGGGTCGCTGCTGGCAGCGGCGGTTGCCTATGGCTTCACCGGCAAGACCTTCATGCCCACCATGGACGAAGGCGCCGTGCTGATGCAGCTCGAAAAGCAGCCGAGCATCGGGCTGGACCACACTATCGCCGGAGACCTCAAGGCACAGAAGCTGATCATGTCCAAGGTGCCGGAGGTGCAGGACATCATCGCCCGTGTCGGTGCCGACGAGCTCGGCCTCGACCCGATGTCGCTCAACGATACCGATACCTTCATGCGCCTGAAGCCGCGCGCGGAATGGCGTGAGCAGGACAAGGAATGGCTGATCGAACAGATCCGCCTCGCCATGGAAGAGATGCCCGGCATCGAGGCCTCTTTCACCCAGCCCATCGAAATGCGCGTTTCGGAAATGCTTACCGGCGTGCGCGGCGATCTGGCGCTCAAGATCTTCGGACCGGACCTTGCAACGCTCGGTCAGATTGCCGCCAAGGCACAGGACCGGCTGCGCAAGATCCAGGGCGTGACCGAGGTCAAGACCTTGGCGGACGACAAGGTCGATTACCTCCAGATCGATATTGACCGTCTGGCCGCGGGCCGTGCCGGAATGCCGGTTGCCGAACTGCAGGACGTGCTGCGCGCCCAGCTTGAAGGCACTGACGCCGGCGTGGTTGCCGAAAGCCATCGGCGCGTTCCGATCGTGATCAAGGGTGATCCCGCCAACGCGGCCAGCCTCGATGTCTTCGCCAACCAGCTGATCCGCAGTCCGGACGGCATGCTGCTGCGTGTAGGTGACGTGGCGCGGGTCCATCAGGTCGAAGGCCCGGTGAAGCTCGACCACGAGAACGGATCGCGCTTTGCGGTGGTGCAGGCTTTCGTTTCCGGACGCGACCTTGTCGGTTTCGTCGAAGAAGCCAAGGCCGACATCGCCGCCAACGTCCAGCTGCCGCCGGGCTATCGCCTGGAATGGGGCGGTCAGTTCGAGAACCAGCAGCGCGCCTCGGCCCGGCTCGGCGTGGTTCTGCCGATTGCCTTGCTGCTGATTTTCGGCGTGCTGTTCTGGACGCTGCGCTCGGTCAGGGCCTCGCTGCTGATCATCGCGATGATTCCCTTCGCAGTCGTCGGCGGGATCGTGACGCTGGCAGTGTCGGGCGAGTATCTTTCGGTTCCGGCCTCGGTCGGGTTCATCGCCCTGCTCGGCATCGCCGTGCTCAACGGCCTCGTCATGGTCACCTATTTCCGCCAGCTGCGCGAACAGGGCCTGACCCTGCAGCATGCCGTCCGACAGGGGGCCGAGCGTCGCCTGCGCCCGGTGCTGATGACCGCCGCGATAACTGCCTTCGGCCTCGTTCCACTGCTGTTTGCCAGTGGTCCCGGCTCGGAGATCCAGCGACCGCTGGCCATCGTCGTGATCGGCGGGCTCGTCACCTCGACGCTGCTCACCCTGTTCCTCCTGCCGATGCTCTATGAGCGGTTCGGCGAAAATTCCGCCGAGCGCACCGCGCTTGATGGCGGAATGGAAGGCGCTTCAGCATGAAGTACAGTCTTGTTCTTGCATGGCCGCTGCTGATGGCGGCCCCGCTCCTTGCCCAGACCAGCGACCAGTCCCTCACCGGTCTTTCCGATACGGCTGTGGTGGAGGCGATAGAGTCCCATCCCCGCTCTCGCGCCGCCGATGCCAAGGTCGAGGCAGCGCGACAGGAGGCTAACGCGCTGCGTGCCACCCAGAATGAGTTCACGCTGTCAGGCGATGTCAGCCGGCGCACCATCGAGGATGAAGGGCGCTACGCAGAATACACCGTTTCGCTGGAACGTCCGATCCGTCTTCCCGGCAAGTCTGCGCTGGATCGCAAGGCCGGCGTTCTGGGTGTCCGCGTCGCCGAATTGCGCGCCGAAGACGCCCGGCATCAACTGGCGCTGCAATTGAACGAGCTGTGGTGGGATTGGGTCGCTGCAGCGGCCGAGGCAACGACCCTGGCCCAGACGCAACAGACGCTGGAGCGCGCCTACCGGGCGGTGGACAGCCAGGTCCGCGTGCAGGATGCGGCGCAAGTGGATGCCGACCGTGCCATGGCCGAAGCGGCCATGAACCGCGCCGGATTGGACGCGGCGCTTTCCGGGGCAGGCATTGCGCGCGAAAGGCTGGCCGCCCAGTTCCCGCAACTGGCCTTGCCCGCGCAAGCCCCGCCCTTGACTCAACCCGGCCAGCCACCTGCAGAACTCGCCCGCCTGCGTGAGGCGGTCATGACCTGCAATCACGAACTCCCGGCGGCACTGGCCGAATCCGAGCGCCTCGCCGCCCTGGCCGAGCGCAGCAGTCGCAACCGCATCGCCGATCCGACAATCGGCGCGCAGTTCTTCAGCGAGCGCGGCGGACTGGAACGCGGCGCCGGGATCGTGTTCTCGATGCCGATCGGCGGTCGCTATCGCGCGGCGCTGTCCGATCAGGCCGCAGCCGAGGCGCAAGTCGCTGCTGCCGAAGCTGCCAGCGCTCGTTTCGACGTGATGGAGATGGCCACGACAGACTACTCGGCGGCGCTGGGAACAGTGCAGGCATGGAAGGCAACAGCGGCGGCTGCGGCCAGCAGCAGGCGCGCCGCCGATCGGCTCGAGGCCGGAAATCGCCTCGGTCACGTCGATCTTGCGGATCTGCTTCTTGCCGAACGTCAGGCAAAGGACGCGGCGCTCGCCGAAACCCGGGCTCGGGCCGCTGCGCTACGGGCCGAGACGAAATTGCGTATCGATGCCCATCAACTCTGGCTCGATTGCAGCCACGAACAAAACGGACTGCAATGATGCAGTAGCTTTCAGATTCCCGTTGCGCCGCCTCGGTTTGCATCGATCCGAAGGCGGGCAGCGGGCTGAGAGCCTACGGAAAAGTGCGTTAACCGAGCGCTTGACCAGCAATTTCAGGTTGACGGTCGTCGTGTTGCTGCGCAAACCGCGATGTCTGCCGTCACGGCACCATGGCACGGGGACCGATGAGCCAGATCTTCAGTTTCGACGCAACCGACCAGGCAATCATCCGCGAATTGCGGGGCAACGGGCGGGCCAACAACCAGCAAATTGCCGAAGTCCTCGGGCTTACAGCGACGACGGTTTCAACCCGCATCCGCCGCATGGAAGATGCCAATCAGTTGCGCGTCGTCGCTGTGTCGGACTTCTCCGCCCACGGCTTCAACGTTCTGCTGCGCATTTCGGTCGAGGTTGACGGCCGCCCGGCTTCCGAAGTTGCGCAGGAGCTCGGCGCCCTGCCCGAAGTGGTCGCTGCGCACATGGTGACGGGTCGCTACGATATCGACATGCTCGTCGCCCTGCACGATTTCGACGACCTTTCGGAATTCCTGCTCGACAAGCTTTCCACCGTGCGCGGCATCCGCACGCTGACGCCGCACATCGTGGTCGACATCATCAAGTACCAGTTCGACGTCGCACCGATCGAGGGCCGCCCCGGTGACAGCCGCGGCAATGGAGGGAACGCCTGATGGCTGCGGTTCAGCTAGACGCACTTGATCGCCAGCTGGTCGACATGCTGGCGCTCGACGCGCGCATTTCCAACCGCAAGATCGCGGCAGAGCTGGGCGTAA
Source organism: Novosphingobium sp. THN1 (assembly GCF_003454795.1). GTDB lineage: Bacteria > Pseudomonadota > Alphaproteobacteria > Sphingomonadales > Sphingomonadaceae > Novosphingobium. Next base: position 659,707 of record NZ_CP028348.1, on the reverse strand, counting down.
CCGAAGGCACCGTGCGCGGGCGCATCAAGCGGTTGCAGCAGGACGGCCTGATCGCCTTTACCGCGATCACCGGGTTCGAGATGGGCAAGCTCGCCCGGCTCGCTTTCATCAACGTCCAGGCCGATGTAGACCGCGTCCGCGAAGTGGCGCAGATCATTGCCGAGGTACCCGGCGTCAATGCCGTGTTGATCACCATGGGCCAGTTCAACATTACGGCGATGAGCCTGATCGACGAGCTGGACGAACTGGTTGAACTGGCGTCCGACAAGATCCTGTCCATCGATGGCGTCCACCACGTCGAAACCTCGATCGCGGTGAAGACGGTCAAGTACAACGCCCGCATGGCCAAGATCACCAAGCCCGAGGTCGTCCCCGACGACGACTGAGGCTGCAGCGTCCCCGCAATTATAACCAATATGGTTAGTGTTTCCCCGGGGAAACGCGCAGGATGGTTATTTCCTCCGGTCGCCGGCAGCAGGCCCGTCAGTCAGCCCCGACTGCTGACCGCACCATCGCCCGCAGCATGTCCTTGCGCACCTTGCCACTGGCGGTACGCGGAAAGTCGCTGACGAACTCGAACCGCTCGGGAATTTTCTGGCGGGCAAGGCCCGAGGCGGAAACGTGCGCCACCAGATCCCCGGTCTCGGCTGCACCTGAAAGGATGACATAAGCGCAGACGCCTTCGCCAAGGCGATCATGCGGCATGGCAACGATGGCCGCTTCCTTCACGGCGGGGTGCGTGTGCAGTACGTCCTCGATTTCCTTGGCCGAGATGTTTTCGCCGCCACGGATGATGAGATCCTTCTTGCGGCCCGTGATCGTCACCGCACCAGAATCGTCCAGCACACCAAGATCACCGGTGCGGAATAAGCCGTCCGGCGTGATCGCCTCGGTGGTCTGCGCCGCGTCGGCGTATCCCATCATCATGCCGGGGCCGCGCGCCAGGATTTCGCCCTCCGTCCCCTTCGGTAATTCGCGATCCTCGTGGTCGACAATGCGGACCTCGTAGTCCACCACCTCGCCGTCCGTTGTCGCGGCAAGATGCTCATCCTGCGGCCAACCGAATGTCACCAGCGGCACTTCGGATGCACCGAACACGCGGAACGCCCGGCAGTTCTCGAAGGCCGCATTGGCCGCCGGGATAAGGTCTGCCGGCACAGCCGCGCCACCGCATGCGAAGAAGCGGAAGCTCGGCAAGCCCGTGCCCGCAGCCCGTGCGGCCGCCGCCAATTCCACCAGAAACGGCGTTGCCGCCACCGTGCCGACAAGATCATGCTGCTCGATCAGCGCCAGCGCCTCGGCAGCGTTCCAGGCCTCCATCAGAACGGAGCGAATGCCGCAGATGAACGGCGCTTCGAGCCCGTTGGCATAACCTGACACATGCGTGACCGGCGAGGGCATGAGCGTCGCCTCACCTGCAGCCATGCCCCAATGGCGGCCGCTCGTCGCCACGATATGCGCCAGCGTGCAGTGGCTATGCAGCACGCCCTTGGGCCTCCCGGTGGTCCCTGATGTATAGAGCACCATCTTCACGCCCAGCGGGTCGACTTCAGGGGCAGCGAACGGCACGCCGCGCCCGGCAGTTACCAAAGCCGCAAAATCGTCAGGCCCATCGCCTCGTACCGTGAAGACATGCGCAAGATCGGGGAGCGACTGCTGGCAGCGCCGCGCCATTGCCGCATAGTCCACCTTGCGCCACACATCCGGCACGAAGATCGCCTTGGCCCTGCAATCGCCTAGCATCATCGTCACTTCGGCATCGCGGTAAATCGGCACGATCGGATTGACGACAAAGCCCGAAAGCGCTGCGGCCAGATTGATTACGGCAGCTTCGCGCCAGTTGGGCACCTGGAATGCAATCACGTCTCCGCTGCGCAGGCCGCGACCGTGGAGCGAGGCCGAAAGTGCCTCGGCCTCGGCCAGCACCTGTGCGTACGTGTACTGCCCTTCCCCATCGATGAAGCACACGAAGTCCGGCGTTGCCGCGGCCCGCTCACGCGCGAGGTCTGCCAGCGTCTTGCGCTGCCAGATGCCCGATGCGGCATAGGCCTGCTGGTGTGGGGCGGGAATCGGCAGCCAGTCCCAGGGTTTTGCAGTGTTCTCGTTCATGCCGTGCTTGTTCCAAGCGCCCGAGTGCTTCAGCAATTGGCGAAAAGGTGAGTAACCTAGCCCCTGTCACAGCTTTCGCACCGCACCCGCGCACGGCATGGTCGGCAGCAACACTGGCCACAAGGCCACGGAGAGGCAATACCCAGATGGACCGTATCGAACGCATCGGACAAGTCGCTGAAATCATGCGCGACTATGTCGAGAACAAGAAGACCTTTCTCACCGACACGACCAAGCGCGTGCCGGTGCGCAGCTATACCGATCCCGACCAGTGGAAGGCCGAGATGGAGCTGATCTTCAAGCGCGTTCCGCTGATGCTTGCCTTCACCGCCGAATTGCCCAATCCCGGTGATTACAAGGCGATGGACGCCGTCGGCATGCCGGTGCTGATCAATCGCGACAAGACCGGCAAGGTCCGCGCCTTCCTCAATGTCTGCTCGCACCGCGGCGCGCCCGTTGCCAACGAGGGCCACGGCAATTGCCCGCGCTTTACCTGCAAGTACCACGGCTGGACTTTCGGCCAGGACGGCAAGCTGATCGGCATTTCCGAAGCATCGAAGTTCGGCGAGGTCCACAAGTCAGAACTCGGCCTTCGCGAGTTGCCGTGTCAGGAAAAGGCGGGCATGATTTTCGTGGTGCTCACGCCCAATGCCCCGATCAATGTCGATGCCTTCTACCGCGGCTTCCTCGAGGATTTCGAAGCGCTCGACTTCGGCAACTGGACCTACATGGGCAGCCGCGTGATCGAAGGCGCGAACTGGAAGATAGCCTATGACGGCTATCTCGAAGGCTATCACTTCGCCTCGCTCCACCCCGAGACGATCTTCCCGCGCACGCCGTCGAACTGCATGCACTATGAAGGCTTCGGCCCGCACCAGCGCATCGGCTTCCCCCACCACAAGATCGCCGAGGCGCTGAAGGACGTGCCCCGCGAGCAGTGGGGTACGCAGGAGAACAACGGCTTCGATTTCGTCCGCATCATGTTCCCCAACGTATCGGCCTTCATCGCGCCGGAAATCACGCAGGTTGCCCAGCTCTTCCCCGGGCCGACGCCGGGTGAGAACCGCACCGTTCTGAACTACCTGCGCCGCGAACCCATCCGTGACGAGGAGGACCGGGCGAACGTCGAAGCGGCGATGAACTTCTTCCGCGACGTGACCTATACCGAGGACTACCTCATCGGCCTCGAGATCCAAAAGGGCCTCGAAACCGGCGCGCACGACGAGCTGGTGTTCGGTCGCAACGAACGCGGCAACCAGTACTTCCACGAATGGCTGGACTGGTACCTGCAGGACGATCCGGACCTCCCCGAACCGCAGATGTGATCGGCGGTTGGTGATGAACCCGATCTCGCTTGCTTCGGGCGTCGTCCCGGAATTCGGACCGGTTGAAACCATCGAAGCCGCCCGCGCCGGCGGTTTCGACATGGTCGGCCTGTGGGTCGATCCGGCAGTTTGGACACCGGCACACACGCGCAACGCGCGGGCGGCGCTGGCCGCAACGGGCCTGCCGCTGCTCGATGTCGAGGTGATCTGGCTCAAGCCGGATTCCGCAATGGACGATCATCGCAAGGTGATCGATGTCGGCGCCGATCTTGGTGCGCGGAACGTGCTCTGCGTCTCGTCCGACCCGGACCACGCCCGCACTGCATCCCAGCTGCACGATCTGTGCCGCCATGCCGAGTGCTCTGGCATGCGCGTTGCGCTGGAGTTCGGCATCTTTACCGAGGTCAAGGATTTGCAGGCCGCGCTCGGCATTCTTGACCGGATCGACCACCCACTCAAGGCCCTGCTGATCGACCCGATCCACGTTGACCGCTCGGGCTCCTCTATTGCGGAAATCGCCAAGCTCGATCCCGCCCTGCTGCCCTACGCGCAGTTCTGCGATGCCCCCGCCGAGCGGCCCGATCCTGCTGACTTCAATGCCGTCATCCGCGATGCGATCGACCTGCGCGAACAGTGTGGTGAAGGCGCGTTGCCGCTGGCCGCGCTGTATCAGGCCCTGCCGCCGGGCATTCCGCTCGCCATAGAGCTGCGTTCCGAGACGCTGCGCGACGCATTCCCGCACCCGGCGCTGCGCGCCGCTGCCGTGGCCGGGGCCACCCGCCGCTGGTTGCAAGCCCACCCATGACAGTCACCGTCCTCACTCTGCTCAAGCGCCGTGACGGCATGAGCAAGGCGGATTTCATCGCCTATTACGAAAGCCGCCACCGCCTGATCGGTGAAAAGGTGCTGCAGGGCTGGGCAACGCGCTACCAGCGCAACCATCTTCACCCGCTCGACGGCACGGACGTGGTCCCCGATTTCGACGTCGTGCTGGAGATCGACTTTCCCGACCAGCAGACCTGCGATGCCTGCTTTGCGGCGATGGCCGATCCGGAAACAATGGCCGAGATCGTGGCCGACGAGGAGCGCCTGTTCGACCGTGCCCGCATGCGCACTTATCGAGTAGAGCGCCAAGTTTCGCGCATCTGATCAGCGCAAGAGTGGAGCCTGTGAGGCCAGGTCATTGCGGATAGCGGTTGCCGCGACAGCCGCCTGCCCCATCGCGTGGCTGATCTGATCCAGCCCGCGCGTCACATCCCCTGCGGCATAGAGCCCCGCCACGCTGGTGCGTTGGTGCGCGTCGATCTCTATGCAGCCTTCGTCGGTTGCCTTGGCGCCAAGGTCGAGCGCCAGACCGGAACGGATCAGCGAACCGAGTGCGGGGTAGACGGTATCAAACGCAAGGTCTCCCGCCGGCGTCGGCACAAGAATTGTATCGCCGGCAATGCGCAGGGGCTCGCACGGCCCGTCCAGAAGCTTGACCCCGGTATTTGCCAGGCGCTCCCGCTGCCCATCCTCCATGCCATGCTTTCCGTCAGGCGCGATGAGCGTGACATCGGCTGAGAAGCCGCGCAGGAACAAGGCTTCGTTATGGCCATGCTCCCCCGTACCCAGCACGCCGATGCGCTGGTCGCTGGCCTCGTAGCCGTCGCACACCGGGCAGTAGCGCAGCAGCCCGCGCTGCAACGCCATGTCGTGGACCTCGGGCGCCATCGGCGGACGGTTGTTCACCACGCCCGTTGCCAAGAGGATTGACCGGGACCGCCACCGACGGTCCCCCGCCCTGGCCAGGAAATCTTCGCCCTCCCGCGTTACCTGTTCGACGAGCGCCTCATCGACGGACACCCCGAACTCCGCCGCCTGCTGACGCATCAGGGCAAGCAGCGCCGTGCCCGCGATGCCGCCGGGGTAGCCCGCGTGATTGTGCGTGCGAGGGATGAGTGCGGCGCGGCTGTGGCCGGCATCGACCAACGCCACGCGCAAGTGAAAGCGGGCGAGATAGATCGCGGCAGTAAGGCCCGCAGGCCCCGCGCCGACGATCAGGCAATCAAGATGTGGCGTGTCCATCCCCGCCCAAACCCGTCAGGGCCGGGCGGTTCCGGAAAAGCGTCAATCAGTCGGCAAAGACCGTGCGATAGGACCGGCGCGTAAACTTCCAGGTCCCATCGATCCGTTTCAGCTCGTCGTCATAGCGCCCGGTTGCATGGACCCGCTTGCCAGAAGCCGGGTCGTCGAAGATCTCGATGGTATAGGCCACGGCCCGTGCCGCATCGCCATCCACCTCGATTGAACCGGGCTGCATGAAATAGACCATCGGCTTCGTGCAGTTGTCGAGGCCGTAGTGCTTCATCGATTCCGTCCAGCCGGCAACTATTGCCGCCTTGCCGGAAAATCCGCCGAGATCAGGATACTCCGGCAGTTCCCAATAGGCATCCTCGGCCCAGATCGATCCCCACAGTTCAGCATTGAGCGTCATCACCCCGTGGGCATGGGTATCCATCAACTCGCGGATCGCCATGCGATCTTCGAGCGGTCCTGTAAAAGGCATCGGCCTGCTCCTTACCAGGGGTGGGTTTCGCCATTCCACTTGAGGAAATCCCCAGAACGCTCGAGCGTCCATTCGCGGGCGAGCTTGCGGATGCCCTCTGCGCTCTCGACCGGGGTGAGGTCTGCGGCTTCGCCGCCCATGTCGGTCTGCACCCAGCCCGGATGGACGAGGCCGACGATCACGCCGCGATCCTTGAGATCGATGGCGACCGACCGCATCAGGCGGTTAAGCCCTGCCTTGGCCGCGACATAGGAATAGTAGCCGCCATAGGGCCAGGTGGAGGCGGCGAGCTGGCTCGAGAAGTTGATGACCTTCGAACCCGCGCCCAGACGGGGGAGAAAGGCCTGAAGCACGCGCAGCGGACCCTGGACCATGATGCGGAACACATCATCCCATTCTGCCCAGTCGGCGCTTTCCAGCTCAGCCGGAACCGGACCGCTCACGCCAGCGACATTGTAAAGTACGTCGACCGCCTCGCCTGCGGTTTCGGCGGCTCCTGCCTTGACCGAGGCGTCGTCTGCCACGTCTAGGCGATGGATGGTCAGGCGACCGTCGGCGGTTGCCGCCAGATCGGCCAGTTCCCGCGCTTTTTCAGGATTGCGGACAAGAGCGATCACCCGGTCCCCGGCGTCGACATGCTGGCGCACCAGTTCCAGCCCAATACCGCGACCTGCACCGGTTATTGCAACGGTCGTCATCCTAATTCTCCCACTACGGTCTTGTCTCAAATGAATCCGGCACTTCTGCCGGGTTTCGAATCAGGTCAGCGGATCATAGAGGCCGCGGATGCTGGCGATCGTCAGCTTCAGCACCTTCTCGATCCGTTCAGGCCCCATCACCGTGCGATGCAGCAGCAGGCCGGAATGGACGGCAATCGCAAAGTCGCTGCCGAGCTTCATTGCTTCCCACTGATCCTTCCACTGCGGGAAGGATTCGATCATTTCAGCGATCCAGACTTCGTCATACCGCCGTGCCGCGGGCGCAAAGGCCGCATTGAGTTCTGCATCGGTGCGAGCGGCGACGGCCAGTTCGAGGTAGGCAGCGTATTCCCGGGTCTGCACACTGCGCCAGTGCGCTTCAGTAGCAAGGTCGATCAGCAGCGCATCGCGACTTTGCGCCATGGCGCCGATATAATCATCAAGAAACAGGCGCATGCGCTGATAGAAGACGTGTTCGACCACCGCCGCCACGAGGTCCATGCGCGTCGCGAAATGGTGGTGCATGGCCCCGCGCGATACTTGGGCGCGTTCTGCCACCTGAGCGGTGGTCAGTCCCTGATAGCCCCCTCGACGAGGCAATCGACCGCCGCTTCGAGCATCTTAAGTCGCGTCTGCGCCGACTTGCGCTGTTGCCAGCGCACCGGCTCCTGCTCGCCCAGCGAGGTCGGCCGCATCGCGGCAAGCATGCGCTTCTGCATCGTGGAGCCAGCCATCGTCATTGTCCTGTCATGCCCGCGTTTGCTGCGCAAGACCGCCTGACAAAACGGCCAGTTTAATCAGGCATGCGGCACAGCGCATAAAACCGGCAGACGCGCCGGTTATATCGAATCGCGCTGTCACAAGCGGCGACACGGCCATGCCGGCGCCTTTGGGAGGGATCGAGATCATGAGAACAAGGAACAGGCCTTTCATGACGAGCAGCCTTGCGGCGCTCGCCATCGCCATGCTGCCATCCGCCGTCGAGGCGCAGGACGCGCAAGCGCCTCAGGCGCAAGCCGAAGAAGCCCCGACAGGAGGCCTCGGCGAAATCGTCGTGACCGCGCAGAAGAAGGCCGAGAGCATCCAGTCGGTGCCGATCTCGATCGCCGCGGTCGGCAGTGAGACGCTCGCCGCCTACAACGTCACGACGCTGCAGGCGCTGCAGGGCTCGGTCCCGAACGTCCAGATCGACAACTTCGCCAATACCCCCAACAACGCGGTGTTCACCATCCGCGGCATCGGCGTGATCGAGCCCGATCCCTATGCCGGCAACACCGTGTCAATCGTGGTCGATGGCGTGCCGCAGTTCTTCTCGATGGGCGCGCTGCTCGATACTTATGACACCAACCGCGTCGAGATCCTGCGCGGGCCGCAGGGCACGCTGTTCGGCGCGAACACTACCGGCGGCGTCGTCAACGTGGTGACCAACCAGCCCACCGGCGAGTTCAGCGGCAATGTCCGCGGCACCTACGGCAACTGGAACCGCTTCGACATCAACGCGTCGGTCGAGGCGCCGCTGGCAAAGGATCTGGTCAGCATCAAGGTCGCCGGCATCCACACCCAGCGCGATGGCTGGACGACCAACGTGTGGAACGGCGAGGACATGGGTCGCAAGAACGTCGACGCCGTGCGCGGCCAGCTTTACATCACGCCCAGCCCGGACCTGCGCATCACCCTCCAGGGTGAATATGTGGAAGCGCGCAATGGTGCGCCCATCGTGGTCAATGGCGGCCTCCCCGGCGAGGCGAACTATGTGCCCGAAGGCACGTTCTGGAACGGTGCCAAGCTGCCGATGTATCGCAGCCCTTGCGCCGTGCCCAACCAGCCGTGCAAGGCGCCGGACAAGTACTTCTCGGGCAACAACGAAGTGCCCGACCAGTCGGACATGACGACGAAGTTCTTCATCGGCACGATCCAGTATGACAACACGCCGCTGGGCGACATCACCTCGATCACCGGCTACAAGCGCTTTACCCTGTTCGAATATACCGACCAGGACGGCACCGCGAAGACCAACAACGCCACACGCCGCCGCACCCGTGGCTGGCAGTTCAGCCAGGAGCTGCGCAGCGCATTCTCGGCCGGAGACAGCTTCAACGCGGTAGCCGGTCTGTTCTACCTAAAGACCGACTACAACCACTACCAGATGTACCATCTGGATTTCGCACTGCCGGGCCTGATCCAGTACAACGTGCAGGACCAGTCGACCGAGTCCTTCTCGGCGTTCCTCCAGACCTACACACAGCTTTCCGATGCGCTGAAGCTCTCGGCAGGCATCCGTTACACCCACGACAGCATCAACGCGCGCGCCACGCTCGATACCGGTCTTGGCAGTGAGGCGCTCACCTCGCCCAACTGGGACAAGTTCGACGTGACTTTCCCCGGCAGCCTGGACGTTGGCGGAAAGAAGAGCTGGAACAATGTCGGCTGGAAGATCGGTCTCGACTACGAAGTCGGCCAGAACCAGCTGATCTATGCCAGCTGGGCGCGCGGCTTCAAGTCGGGCGGCTATACCGGCCGCATCGGCGTGGCAGCTGACGGTGACACACCCTACAACCCGGAAAAGGTCGATACCTTCGAGGTTGGCTTGAAGGCGGACTTCCTCGACCGTCGGCTGCGCACCAACTTTGCCGCATTCTACACCAACTACCGCGACATGCAGGTTGCGCAGATCTATTTCGATCCGGCGACCAACGTGCAGGGCAATCGCATCCTCAATGCAGCCAAGTCGGAGATCAAGGGCTTCGAGCTGGAAGTTCAGGCAATCCCGGTAGAGGGTTTGACCCTACGCGGGTCGCTCGCCTATCTCGACACCAAGTACAAGAGCTTCCTGTACTTCGATCCGGTGGCGGCAAAGTTCATCGACCTCAAGGGCTATGCTCTGCAGAACGCGCCGCGGTGGGCCTCGACACTGGGAGCGAACTTCACCCACGAGTTTGCCGGTGGTTCAAGCATCATGGCCGATGTCAGCTGGATGTACACCGGGCAAAAGTTCTACACCGCCGTGGTCAACACCCCGCGCTCCTCAATCCAGCCGACCTACTACGTCGACGCACTGCTGACGTATTACGGACCGGACAAGCGTTATTCGATCGGCCTTTGGGGCAAGAACCTGTTCGACAAGCGCTACATCTCCACGGTTTACGACAGCCCCGGGTACATGGGCCTCGTCGGCTACGCCCCGCCCCGCCAGTTCGGCGTGACGGTCGGCTACAACTTCTGATTTCGACCTGACGGAATCCTCCCTGGCCCCGGTCGTTCCACACAAGCGACCGGGGCACTTTTTGTTTTCAGAACGAAGGACAGACAATGGCCATTGGCAAGATGGAAGGCCGCGTTGCAATCATCACCGGCGGCGCATCGGGGCTTGGTGCGGAGGACGCGCGCCTGCTCGCCCGTGAAGGCGCAAAGGTCGTCATCACCGACATGCAGGAGGATCTCGGCCGCAAGACCGCCGTCGGAATCCCGAACTGCGTGTTCATGCAGCAGGACGTGCGCGACGAAGCCCGCTGGCACGAGGTTATTGCTGAAACGCTGCGCCTCTTCGGTCGGCTCGATACGCTGGTCAACAATGCCGGGCTGGTCCGCTTCGGTACGGTCGAGGATCTCCCCTACGCCGATTTCCGTCTCCAGACGGAGGTCATGCTGGGCGGCACGTTCCTGGGATGCCAGGCCGCGATCCCGCACATGAGCAGGGACGGTGCCGGCTCGATCATCAACATGGCCTCGATCGGCGGCATCAAGGGTATCAGCGCCATCCCCGCCTATGCCGGAGCCAAGGCCGGGATCATCGGCATGACGCGCTCGATCGCAGTCCACTGCCGCGAGCAGGGCTATCGCATCCGCTGCAATTCAGTCGCGCCGGGCGGCATCGTCACGCCGATGACCGCACAGGCGCTGGCCGAACTTCCCGCCGACAACGCCGGGCTGGAACAGGCAAACAACCACGGCATGGGCCAGCCGATCGATATCGCCAACATGGTGTTATACCTCGCCTGCGACGATGGACGGCACATCACTGGTACAAACATCGTGATCGATAATGGCGAAACGATGGGCTGACGCCCATCAGGGGGCGAAACGACGGGCTGACCGAAGCAAACGGCGGGTGCTGGCAAGTTTCGGCCCCGCCGCCTCGGCCGGTAGGCAGGACCTTCCCAAGCTCCTTTGGTAGCGCTATCGTATGCGCAACCAGACGATAGAGTCCGGAGCAATCGGGAAAGGAAATGCGTGACAAGACCGAGCAAGATGACTCGAAGGCAGGGCCTTGGCGTGATCGCTGGCGGCGTTGCAATGCTCTCGCGCCCGCTGAGCGGCATGGCCGCAACGCAGCCTTCGTCCTTGTCCGCGCTGGCTGCTGCGAAGGGGATGCGGTTCGGTTCAGCGGTAGCCGGTGGAGGTGGCGGATCGTGGAGAAATCCCGCGCTTGCCGATCTGCTCAGGCGGGAATGCGCGATTCTGGTCGCCGAGAATGAGATGAAGTGGCAGGCAATCAGGCCCTCGCCCACTTCATTCGACTTTGCGGCGTTTGACGCTATCGCCGCCTTCGCCGCGCAGAACCGGATGAAGCTGCGCGGCCACACGCTACTGTGGCATCGACCAAAGTGGATGCCGCGCTGGCTGGAAAGCCATGATTTCGGTTCGCGGTCCGCAACAAGCGCCGCAGCAATGATGACCAACCACGTCGAAACGATCTGTGCGCGCTTTCAAGGGCGCATCGTATCCTACGACGTGGTCAATGAAACCGTTCTCCCCGAGGATGGATCGTTGGCCGAAACGGCGCTGTCGAAGGCCATGGGTGGCACCGAGGCGCTGGTCGACCTTGCGTTCCACACGGCGCGCAAGGCTGCTCCGGGTGTCGAACTGGTCTGCAACGATTACATGAGTTGGGAGCCGGGCAATGCACTCCACCGCAAGGGCGTGCTGCGATTGCTCGAAGGTTTTCGCAAGCGCGGCACGCCGGTCGATGCGCTGGGCGTGCAGTCACATTTGATCGCACCCTTGCCCGATGCCGCCCACCGCCGGGAATGGCAGCGCTTTGTCGATGACGTGGTGGCGATGGACTACAAGCTCGTCGTCACCGAATTCGACGTGCGTGACCGCGACCTTCCAGTCGACATCCCCAGCCGGGACCGCACAGTGGCCGACACGACCAAGGCCTATTTCGAGATGATGCTCGATTACCCGCAGCTGAAGGACGTGCTGGCCTGGGGGCTGGTCGACGCCTATTCGTGGCTCCAGGGCTACGAGCCACGTGCGGACAAGGCCGAAGCGCGCGGGTGTCTTTACGATTCCGCGTTCAAGCCGAAGCCGGTGCATGCCGCATTGGCGCAGGCATTTGCCGAAGCCAGGCCGAGAACCTGAGTGCGCCGCTGGCGAGGGGGTTTGCCCCTCGCCGCATTGCTCCCGACATCGTCAATGGTTGTCGCGCGGCAGGCCCATCGTCTGGGCAATCCGCTGGTACTTCTCTGCACCTTCAAGAATGGCGCCGTGGGAGAGCTGGCCAACGCGGTCACGCTGGATTTCCTGCCACGGCGTCTGCGAGGCCGGGTAGGCGTAACCACCCGCTGCTTCGAGCGCAGCACGACGAGATGACAATTCCTCCTCGGGCACAAGCATGTTGGCAGTTCCCTTGCGCAGATCGATGCGCACGCGGTCACCGGTCTTGAGAATGGCAAGGCCACCCATGGCCGCCGCTTCCGGGCTGGCGTTCAGGATCGACGGGCTGCCGCTAGTGCCCGATTGGCGCCCATCGCCGATGCAGGGCAGCGCGGTCACGCCTTCGGTGATGAGGTAGGACGGCGCGCGCATGTTGACGACTTCCGCCGCGCCCGGATAGCCGATCGGCCCCGCCCCGCGCATGAACAGCAGCGTTTCAGGCGTAATGCCCGTTGCCGGATCGTCGATGCGGGCATGGTAGTCCTCGGGCCGTCGAACACCACCGCCGGGCCTTCAAAGGCATCGGGATCGTCCGGGTTCGACAGATAGCGCGCCCGGAATTCGTCGCTGATCACGCTGGTCTTCATGATCGCCGAATCGAACAGGTTGCCCGACAGCACGAGGAAGCCTGCATCCTTGACCAGTGGCTGGCCGAAGGGGCGGATCACCTTCTCGTCCTCGATCACGGCATCACGGCAGTTCTCGCCCATGGTCTTGCCATTCACCGTCATCGCGCTTTCGGCGATCAGGCCCTGCGCGATCAACTGACCCACCACTGCCGGAACACCGCCGGCGCGATAATAGTCCTCGCCCAGGTACTCGCCCGCCGGCTGCAGGTTCACCAGCAACGGCACCTTGTGACCAAGGCGCTGCCAATCCGTCAGCGGCAGATCGACGCCGATGTGACGAGCGATGGCTGCAAGGTGGATCGGCGCGTTGGTGGAGCCCCCGATCGCCGAATTGACGACGATGGCGTTGTGGAACGCGTCAAGCGTCATGATGTCGGAAGGCTTGAGGTCTTCGTGCACCATGTCGACGATGCGCTTGCCGGTGCGCCATGCGCACTCCTGCCGGTCACGATACGGGGCAGGAATGGCGGCCGACCCCGGAAGCATCATGCCCAGCGCCTCGGCAAGGCTGTTCATCGTCGTTGCCGTGCCCATGGTGTTGCAATAGCCGGTCGACGGCGCGGAACTGGCGACGAGCTTGATGAAGCCTTCCTCGTCCAACTCGCCCTTGGCCATCAGCTCGCGGCCCTTCCACACGATCGTGCCCGAACCGGTGCGCTCACCCTTGAACCAACCGTTGAGCATCGGGCCGACCGACAGCGCGATTGCCGGGATGTTGACCGTGGCCGCCGCCATGAGCAGCGCCGGCGTGGTCTTGTCACAACCGGTGGTCAGCACCACGCCGTCGATCGGATAGCCGTACAACGCCTCGACAAGGCCGATGTAGGCAAGGTTGCGGTCAAGCCCGGCCGTCGGGCGCTTGCCAGTCTCCTGGATGGGGTGCACCGGAATTTCCAACGCGATCCCGCCCGCCTCGCGAATGCCTTCGCGCACGCGCTCGGCCAGCACGATGTGGTGGCGGTTGCACGGCGAAAGATCGCTGCCGGTCTGCGCAATGCCGATGATCGGCTTGCCCGACCGCAGTTCCTCCAGGCTCAACCCGAAGTTGAGATAGCGCTCAAGGTAGAGCGAGGTCATGTCGATGTTGTCGGGATTGTCGAACCACGCGCGCGAGCGGAGCTTCGGGGCCTTGGGAGAGGAGTCGGTCATTGCGGCTTTCGGCTATTCGAGTGAAGTTCAGCGCGGGAAAATCAGCGGGGGCGGGGCGCGACGCTGACGCGGTAGATCATCTGGTGGCGATAGGGCTTGCCCGGTTCGACACGCGTGGAAGCGAACTTTGGCTGGTTCGGCGCATCGGGAAATTTCTGCGGCTCGAGCGCGATCCCGTCACCCATGCGATAGACGTGGCCACCTTTGCCCCGCACGGTCCCATCGAGGAAATTGCCGGTGTAGAACTGGACGCCGGGTTCGGTCGTCAGCACTTCGAGCACGCGGCCTGAAGCCGGGTCTTCCAGCCTTGCGGCAAGTTGCGGTGTTGCCGTCACGCCCTTGTCGAGCGCAAAGTTGTGGTCATAGCCGCGGCCGATGGCGATCTGTTCATCGCGACCATTGCGCAGGCCATTGGCGATGCGCTTGGGCCGACTGAAATCGAACACCGTGCCCGCCACCTTGCGCAGCTCTCCCGTGGGGATCAGCGTGGCATCGACCGGGGTATAGGCCGACGCCGGGATCATCAGCTGGTTGCCCATCGCACCCATCGGCGCACCTTCGCCAGCCATGTTGAACAATGCGTGGTTGGTCATGTTGACGATGGTCGGCTTGTCGGTCGCCGCTTCGAACGTGATGCCAAGGTTGCCGCGCTCATCCAGCGTGTAAGTCACCCTGGTATCGAGCTTGCCCGGATAACCTTCCTCGCCATCGGCGCTGACGTAGGACAATACCACGCTCGCCACCGGGCCTGACTTGACCGAGACGACCTTCCAGTTGCGCTTGTCGAAACCCTTGACGCCGCCGTGCAGCGAATTGCCGAGGTTGTTCTGGGCAAGCTGATAGGCCTTGCCGTCAAGCGTGAAGCGGCCCTTGGCGATGCGGTTGGCATAGCGGCCGACAGTCACGCCGAAGAAGTTTGGCTTCGCCTCATAGGTCTGCACATCATCATAGCCGAGCAGGATGTCGGCGACCTTGCCATCGCGTGAAGGCGCCATCAGCGACTGCAGCGTGGCGCCGTAGGTCAGCACGCGGGCAGAAACGCCGTTGGCTGCCTTCAGCGTGATCGCGAATGCTTCGGTGCCGTCGGCCAGCTTGCCCGCGCTTTCCTGTTTCGCCTCGGCTGCGCTGACCGACTGGGCCAGCAGGGCAACCGGTACTGCCAGCGCCAGCATCAGCAGGGTGCCGTTATTCGGCTTGCCCGCAATCCTCATCCTCAGGGTCCTTTCGGAAACATGCACTGCCTTGCGCCCATTGACGCGGTCTGCTCGCCGATATAGTCCGACAAATAGAAATTGCGCAAGACGGTAAGCGTACCGCATCGCGCAACGGACAAGAGAGAGGAAGCGCAAGTCCATGCCGCCAGTGCCTTCATCCCAGGCAAACTCCATGACAGAGGGCGATTCCGGCGTGCGTTACGGGCCCGCGCTGACCCTGCTGGCCAGCCTGTTCTTCATGTGGGGGTTCATCACGGTCATCAACAACACACTGCTGCCGCACCTGCGCAGTGTGTTCGACTTGAACTATACGCAGACAACATTGATCGAATCAGTGTGGTTCATCGCCTACTTCGTGGCCTCGATCCCTTCGGCCAAGCTGATCGAGAAGATCGGTTACCAGAAGTCGCTGGTGATCGGGCTGCTCATCATGGCGGCGGGCGCGCTTGGCATGATGCTGGCGGCCTCCATCCCGTCCTACGGGGTGACCCTCGCCATGCTGTTCGTGATCGCGAGCGGGATCACCCTGCTGCAGGTGGCGGCCAACCCTTATGTCGCCGTGGTCGGCAAGCCGGAAACGGCGTCTTCGCGCTTGAACCTAGTGCAGGCGATGAACTCGGCGGGCACGATGCTCGCGCCGATGTTCGGCGCCTACCTGATCCTCGGTCGCTCGAAGGGCGGCACGGCCACATCGGATGTCGTGCTGACCCAGGCCGAGCGCCTTGCCGATGCGCAATCGGTGATCCTGCCCTATGGCCTGGTTGCCGTCGTTCTCGTCATTCTGGCCATTGTGATCGCACGCTTTCCGCTCCCGGCGATGGGCAGCGCGACTCAGCGCCTCGCGCCTGAGGAGCGAGCCAAGCTTTCGCTGTGGAAGCACCGCAATCTCGTTTTCGGCATCCCGGCAATCTTTATCTACCTGATCGCCGAGATCGGCGTGGCGAACCTCTTCGTGAACTTCGTCAGCCAGCCAGATATCGCCAACCTGACGCATGAGAAGGCCGGCCAGTACCTCACCTTCCTGTGGGGCGGGATGATGGTCGGGCGCTTCCTCGGCTCGGCGATCATGCAGAAGGTCGACGCAGGGCTTGTGCTTGCCGCCTTCTCGATTGGTGCGTTCGTCGTCATGCTTGTCACCGTCTTCACCACCGGCCCTGCCGCGATGTGGGCTTTGATCCTTGTCGGCCTGTTCCACTCGATCATGTTCCCGACGATCTTCACGCTCGGCATCAAGGGCCTCGGCCCCCTGACCGAGGAAGGCTCGGGCCTGCTGATCATGGCCATCGCCGGTGGCGCACTGGTCGTCGTGCAAGGCTGGCTGGCCGATGCCTATGGCCTGCAGACCTCGTTCCTGCTGACGGCAGCGTGCGAATTGTATGTGCTGTTCTATGCACTGTGGGGTTCGAAGACCTCTGCCGATCCCGCCTGACGCATAGCTATGAACACCCTTCGGCCGGACCGCACATGGTTGCGCTCCGGCCATTCTGATAATATGTCAGACTAAATCAGGAGATTTTCGATGACAGAATTCCGCTCCGTGGTCGCCGCCACGGGTGAGCCGATCGGCCCTGCCTTTGCCGTCCACGGCCCCGCCGAAGTCGATGCCGCTTGCGCCGCCGCCGCCGCCGCATTTGACACATACCGCGCCACCAGTCGCGAAGAGCGCGCCGCGTTCCTCGAAGCGATAGCATCGGACATTCTCGCAATTGGCGACGATCTGATCGAAGCGGCCATGAGCGAATCCGGCCTCCCCCGTGCGCGCCTCGAAGGCGAACGCGGCCGCACGGTGGGCCAGTTGCGCCTTTTTGCCGACGTCGTCCGCAAGGGCGCGTGGCAGCAGTTGCGCATCGATCCGGCCATGCCCGATCGCCAGCCCTTGCCCCGGCCCGACATACGCCTGCGCATGATCCCGGTCGGCCCTGTTGCTGTCTTCGGCGCATCGAACTTCCCGCTCGCTTTCTCTACCGCCGGAGGTGATACCGCCTCGGCGCTCGCCGCAGGCTGCCCAGTCGTGGTCAAGGGCCACCCTGCCCATCCCCGCACTGGCGAACTGGTCGCGGGGGCGATAGCCCGTGCAGTTGCTGCCTGTGGCCTGCCGGCCGGCGTGTTCGGCCATCTCGTGGGTCCGTCGAACGAACTTGGCGCGGCACTGGTGCAGGACCCGCGCATTGCCGCGGTCGGCTTTACCGGATCGCGCAGCGGGGGCCTTGCGCTCGTCCGCCTCGCCCAGGGTCGTGACGTGCCGATCCCGGTCTATGCCGAAATGTCGAGCATCAACCCTGTCCTGCTTCTGCCTGAAGCGCTGAAGGCACGTGGCTCGGAGCTCGGCACGGCATTCGTCGGCTCGCTGACAATGGGTGCGGGGCAGTTCTGCACCAATCCCGGCCTCGTGCTCGCCATCGCAGGCGGAGGCCTCGAAGACTTTATCGCCGCTGCCACCGAAGCCGTCAGCGGCGCGGGCGCGCAGACCATGCTCACCGTCGGTATCTGCAAAGCCTATCGGTCCGGCGTTGCTGCGCTCGAAGCTGCGCCCGGCGTTGAAAAGCTGGCCGAGGGCGTTGCCGGCGATGCGATGCAGGGCCACGCCGCGCTGTTCCGCACCACCGCGCAGGCATTCCTTGCCGACAAGGCGCTCGGCCATGAAGTATTCGGCGCCTCGTCGGTGGTGGTTGTGTGCAAGGACGAGGCGGAACTCGCCACGGTCCTGGCAGGGCTTGAGGGCCAACTTACGGCCACCCTGCACATGGACGCCGCCGACGAAGCGCTCGCCGCGCGGTTGCTGCCCGTGCTCGAACTGAAGGCCGGGCGCATCCTCGCCAATGGCTGGCCCACCGGCGTCGAGGTATGTCATGCCATGGTCCATGGCGGCCCCTTCCCGGCAACGTCCGATCCGCGCACAACCTCAGTCGGCAGCCTTGCCATCGACCGGTTCCTGCGCCCGGTCAGCTACCAGAACCTGGCTGTCGGCTTGCTGCCGCCCGAACTGCGCGATGATGCGCGTGGAGATGGCGCCCCGCGCCTGATCGACGGCACCCTGACGCTCTGAGCGACTGACAGGAGACCACGCAATGTCACTTCGCCTCCTCCAGCACCGCGCCAGCGACGGCACGCGCAGCGTAATCCTTGCCGATGGCGATACCGCGCACGTCCTTGCAGGTGTCGAGCGCACGACCGACCTCGCTCGCCGCGCGATCGCTGCGGGCACCACGCTTGCGCAGGAGGCGAAGGCCTGTCCGGCCGGCGCGCAAGTGGATGTTGCAGAGGAATTCGCTGCCGGCAATTTTCTCGCCCCGATCGACCACGAGGACCCGGCCCATCTCGCGTTGACCGGCACCGGCCTTACGCACCTCGGCTCGGCCGAAGGGCGCGACAAGATGCATCGCGAGGCTGCAGCGGCTACACACCAGACCGATTCCATGCGCATGTTTCTCGAAGGTCTGGAAGGCGGCAAGCCAGGTGACGGCAGCGTCGGCCAGCAGCCCGAATGGTTCTACAAGGGTGATGGCAGCCAGCTCGTCGGCCCGGGCGAAGCGCTGGAAATGCCCAGCTTCGCGCAGGACGGTGGCGAGGAACCGGAGCTGGCCGGTGTCTACCTGATCGGCCCGGATGGCACGCCGTTCCGCCTCGGGTTCGCCCTCGCCAACGAGTTCTCGGATCACGTGACCGAGCGCCACAACTATCTGTGGCTGGCGCATTCCAAGCTGCGGCGCGCCGCCCTTGGCCCAGAACTGCTGATCGGAGAGGCTCCTAC
The DNA here is from genome assembly GCF_003454795.1 of Novosphingobium sp. THN1. Lineage (GTDB taxonomy): Bacteria > Pseudomonadota > Alphaproteobacteria > Sphingomonadales > Sphingomonadaceae > Novosphingobium. Next base: position 640,845 of record NZ_CP028348.1, on the reverse strand, counting down.
CGACATTCGCGGCACCAGCCGCATCCTGCGTAATGGCGCGGTTCTGTGGGAAAAGCCGTTCCTTACCGGCGAGGACAACATGAGCCACAGCCTCGCCAACCTGGAGCACCACCACTTCAAGTACGAGTTGTTCCGGCGCCCCGGCGATGTGCATGTCCATTTCTTTGGCACCGCCACACTCTCGTTCAGCGATGCAGTACGCACGCAAGTGGGCGACGTGTTCGAGATCGAGGCAGCGCCCTTCACGCTGCCGTGCCGCAATCCGCTGACGCAGGCGGCAGGCGTTGCTTCCGCTCCGCTCAAGGTGCAGGTACTCTAACCGCATGGACCCGATCAGGATCGCCATTGTCGGCATGGGCAAGATCGCCCGCGACCAGCACCTGCCCGCCATCGCCGGCAATGGCGCATTCGGGCTTGCCGCAACCGTCAGCCCGCACGACCGCGGGGTCGATGGCGTGCCCCATTTCGCCAGCCTGGATGAACTGTTGGCAAGCGGTCCTGCTGTCGACGCCGTCGCGCTGTGTACGCCCCCGCAGGTGCGCTACGATCTGGCCAGCACCGCTCTAGCTCGCGGCATCCACGTTTTTCTCGAAAAGCCGCCCGGTGCGACGCTGGCGGAAGTCGCCGCGCTGGAAGCGCAGGCAGACAAGGTCGGCGCCACGCTGTTCGCCGCCTGGCATTCGCGCTTTGCCGCCGGTGTCGCCCCCGCCCGGGCATGGCTCGCCGAACGGCGCATCGACAAGGTCGAGATCACGTGGCGCGAGGACGTTCGGGTGTGGCATCCGGGGCAAGCGTGGATCTGGGAGCCGGGTGGCCTCGGCGTGTTCGATCCCGGCATCAACGCCCTGTCGATCGCAACCCGTATCCTGCCCCGGCCGATTTTCCTGCAGTCCGGAAGGCTCGAAATCCCCGCCAACCGCGCAGCCCCCATCGCTGCCGACCTGAACTTCCGCGACAGCGCCGGCGCGCCAGTCCACATGGACCTCGATTGGCGGCAAACCGGTCCGCAAAGCTGGAACATTGTCGTGGAGACCGATGCCGGTATGCTCAAGCTATCGAGCGGCGGCGCGGTGCTGACGCTGCCTTCGGGCACCAGCCATGACGAGGACAACGAATATCCCGGCCTCTATGCCCGCTTCGCCACGCTGATCCGCACCGGCCGCAGCGATGTCGATGTGGATCCGCTGCGCCTTGTTGCTGATGCCTTCCTGCGCGCGACGCGGGTCAGCGTCGAACCGTTCGAGGATTGATCGTGGCGGCCCGCGCACGGCGCGTGATCGGCGACTGGGGCAGCACCCGCCTGCGCCTGTTTCTCGTTGAAAATGGCGAGACCACGGCACGCCTCGACGGACCCGGTGTCACGCAGCTGGTCGAACCGGCAGAGCGGGTTCTGGCCCGGCTCCTGTCAGTGTGGCTGGCAACCGGTCGGATCGAAGCAATAACGCTTTGCGGCATGGTCGGATCTCCCGCCGGGCTTGCCGTGGCCCCTTATGCCCCATGCCCGGTGGATGCAGAGGGCTGGCACCGTGCCCGCACCCGCCTGCGCGTGCTTGGCCACGATGTCGAGATCCTGCCGGGTCTTTCCTACCGGACCGCCATTGGCGTACCCGAGGTGATGCGCGGCGAGGAGACGCAGGTCTTCGGCGCGATGGTGCTGAATCCGGCCCTGCGCGAAGGAGAGCGCCTTTTCGCCCTTCCCGGAACCCACGGCAAATGGGTCAGCACCTGCGACGGCGCGATCACCGACTTCCGCACGGCTCCCACCGGCGAGGTCTTTGCCGCGATCACCGGCCACACCTCCCTGACTGGCCCGGACACCCCCGGCGAGGGAAGCTTCGACGACGGTTTCGGGCGCGGGCTTGCCCGTTCGGCAGAGCCGTTGCCCGGGACCTTGTTTGAGGCCCGCGCGGCGCGCCTGCTCGATGGCCGCTCACGCGATTGGGCCAAGGGCTATCTCTCCGGCGTACTGATCGGCGCGGAAGTTGCGCAGTTTGGCATGGGCACTCAGAACGTGACGCTGATCGGCGATCCCGCGCTTGCCGCGCTTTATGCGAGTGCGATTGCACACCACGGCGGGTCATCGCAACAGGTCGATGGGGAGAGTGCCGTCGTGGCCGGACTTTCCCACGCCATAACTCTTGCCGAAAGCCTGCGCCCATGACGGTCGATGAAGTCCTTGCCCAAGGCGCCCCGCCTATCGTTGCCATACTGCGCGGCATCCGCACGCAGGAAGCCGTCAGTGTCGCCACCGCTCTGCTGGAGGCAGGCATCCGGTTGATCGAGGTGCCCTTCAACTCGCCCGATCCATGCGGTTCGATCAGTTCCATGGTCGAGGCACTTGGTAGCCGTGCCGCTTTCGGCGGCGGCACGGTCACCAGCATCGCTCTTGCCGAGCAGCTTGCGGGTGCCGGCGGAACGTTCATGGTCTCACCCAACACCGATCCCGCGGTCATCGCCCGTTCGCGCGAACTCGGCATGGACGTCCTGCCCGGGTTCCTGACCCCCACCGAAGCCTTTGCCGCAATTGGTGCGGGCGCGCGGGACCTAAAGCTGTTTCCGGGATCGGTCCTTGGCAGCAGCTATATCAAGGCCATTCGCGAAGTCCTGCCGTCGGCTACCCGCGTTTGGGCCGTGGGCGGCGTCGGCCCGGCCAACGTGGCGGAATATCGCGCGGCGGGCGTGTTCGGCATCGGTGTCGGCGGGAGCCTTTATAAACCCGGTGATGATGCAACGACTGTAGGCGCCCGCGCAGAGGCGTTGGTTTCCGCCTGGAACGCTGCGAACTGACACGCACCTCCTGCGCTTGCCAAGTTTACTGACTTCGGGTAATTAGAATCCATATTTCAGATTGCCGTCTCGTTTAGGTAGCGCTATCATTGCCTGAGCAATCACGTGAAAGGCCGGACCACCGGTCTGCAAGGGGATGAAATGATGAAGGCGAAGATCACCACCGTCGCTCTATGCCTGACGAGCGCGTTCGCGCTGGCGGCCTGCTCGAACACGGCAACCGATGCAAAGCCTGCCAATGGCGGCGCAGACGCCAGCGCCTTCCGCGACCAGCCGCTGGTCAGCGAAATCTTCACCGCAGATCCGTCGGCCCACGTGTTCGACGGCAAGATCTATGTCTACCCCTCGCACGACATCGAAACGCCGACAGCTGACGATGACTTGGGCAACCAGTACGCGATGCGAGACTACCACGTGCTTAGCATGGACAAGGTTGGCGGCAAGGTAACGGTCGGCCCGGTCGCGCTCGATGTGAAGGACGTGCCCTGGGCCTCGCAGCAGATGTGGGCACCTGATGCCGCCTACAAGGACGGCACCTATTACCTCTACTTCCCGGCGCGCGACAAATCGAAGGACAAGAACGGCCTCGGCGCATTCCGCATCGGCGTCGCCACCTCGAAGAACCCGATGGGCCCGTTCGTGGCCGAAAAGGAAGCCATCCCCGGCTCGTTCTCGATGGACCCCGCCGTGTTCACCGACGACGACGGCACCGCCTACATGTATTTCGGCGGTATCTGGGGCGGCCAGCTTCAGCGCTGGGCTACGGGCAAGTACGATCCCAACGGCTCGGACACCGATCTGATGCAGGATGACAAGCCCGCGCTGTCGGGCAAGGTCGTCAGGATGAATGCCGACATGAAGACCTTTGCCGAGGCTCCGCGCGATGCGGTGATCCTTGGCGAGGACGGCAAGCCGGTGCTGGGTGGCGACCATGAACGCCGCTTCTTCGAAGCCTCATGGGTCTTCAAGAAGGACGGCAAGTATTACTACACCTATTCCACCGGCGACACGCACTTCCTGAACTATGCCATCGGCACCAGTCCCTATGGTCCGTTCAAGTACGCCGGCCACATTCTCAAGCCGGTGCAGGGCTGGACCACGCACCACTCGATCATCCAGCATGATGGCAAGTGGTGGCTGTTCTATGCCGACACGCAGCTTTCCAACAAGAACCACCTCCGCAACGTCAAGGTGACGGAGCTGACCTTCAACCCCGACGGCACGATCCAGACGATCGACCCGATGAAAGCGAAGTAAACTGATGTTCCTCGGCATCGATGTCGGCACCAGTTGCGTAAAGGCGGTTGTCACTGCCGAAAGCGGCGAGGTGCTGGCGCAAAGCAGTTCCGATCTCACCGTATCCCGCCCTCATCCGCTGTGGTCTGAACAGGCCCCGGCGGATTGGGTGGAGGCTGCACACAAGGCGGTACTCGGCCTCGATGCCGGACTGCGCAAAGGTGTCCGCGGCATCGGCCTTGCTGGCCAGATGCACGGCGCCACCCTGCTGGGATCGGACGACAAGCCGCTGCGTCCGGCGATCCTGTGGAACGATGGCCGCAGCTTTGCCGAATGTGCCGAAATCGAAGCCGCAGAGCCCCGGGCGCGCGAAATCACCGGCAACATCGCCATGCCCGGTTTCACCGCGCCAAAGCTCGCCTGGGTTCGCCGTCACGAACCCGACGTCTTTGCTGCCACGCGCACCGTCCTGCTGCCCAAGGACTATGTCCGCCTCGCACTTACCGGCGAAAAGGCGAGCGACATGTCCGACAGCGCCGGGACGCTGTGGCTCGATGTCGCCCGGCGGTCATGGTCGCCTGAGATGCTGGCGGCCACTGAGCTTGATGAAAGCCACATGCCACGCCTGCATGAAGGCCCGGATGTCACCGGCGTCCTGCGTGAGGACGTCGCCAGGGCGTGGGGCATGGAGCGCGTGCCGGTGGTCGCTGGCGCTGGCGACAATGCCGCAGGCGCGCTCGGTGTTGGCGTACTGTCAGACGGGCAAGGCATGCTTTCGCTCGGCACATCGGGCGTGATCTTCGTGGCCAATGCTAAATTCCGGCCGAACCCGGCCGAGGCCGTCCACGCCTTCTGCCATGCCCTGCCGGGAGTGTGGCACCAGATGAGCGTGCACCTGTCCGCCGCTTCGTGCATCGACTGGGCAGCCAAGGCCTGCAACGTGCCGGGTCCGGCGGAATTCTTCGCCCTTGCCGAACAGGCCGGCGCGGCTTGCGGCCCCGAGCTGTTCCTGCCCTACCTTTCCGGTGAACGGACCCCGCACAACGATCCGCACATTCGCGCCGCATTCCTCGGCCTTGGTAACGAGAGCACCACCGGACGCATGGCCGCAGCAGTGCTGGAAGGCGTGGCCTTTGCCCATGCCGACGGGATCGATGCCCTGCGCAATGCCGGCACGCAGATCGACGAACTATGCGTGATCGGTGGCGGGTCACGCTCTGCGCATTGGGGCCGCATCCTGTCGAGCGTGCTCGGCGTGCGGCTCGTCTATTTGCACGGCGGCGAGGTTGGCCCGGCGCTGGGCGGTGCGCGCCTCGCGCAGATCGCTGTCACCGGCGCATCTGCCGCTGAGGTTTGCACCCGCCCGCCAGTCCGCACCGTGATCGAACCCGATTCCGGCCTCACCGCGTCATTAGCGCCCAAGCGCGCCCGTTTCCGCGCCGCATACGCCGCGCTCGCCCCGATCAAGGAGTAACTTCATATGTCCGCAGCCTATTTCGACGAATTCGCGACCGTCCGCTACGAAGGTCCGGAAAGCACCAGCGACCTTGCCTACCGCTTCTACGACAAGGACCGTGTGGTCTTCGGCAAGCGCATGGAAGACTACCTGCGCTTTGCCGTGTGCATGTGGCACACCTTCTGCTGGCCCGGCAGCGACGTGTTCGGCGCCGGCACCTTCGATCGCCCCTGGCTCAACGGCCCGCAGGACGAAGGCGCCGCCCGCGCCAAGCGTGAAGCCGCTCTCGCCTTTGTCGAGAAGCTCGACCTGCCGTTCTACTGCTTCCACGATGTCGACGTGATGGCGCCGGCCGAGAGCATCGGCGAATTCCGCGCCAGCTTCGCTCGCGCCGTCGATCACCTCGAAGAGCTGCAGGCCAAGCACGGCCGCAAGCTGCTGTGGGGGACGGCCAACCTGTTCGGCCACCCACGCTACCTTGCCGGCGCCGCCACCAGCCCTCGCCCGGAAGTCTATGCGTGGGGTGCCAGCCAGGTGCGGGATGCTCTTGAAGCGACCCATCGCCTCGGCGGCTCGAACTATGTTTTGTGGGGCGGGCGTGAAGGTTACGACACGATCCTCAACACCGATCTCAAGACTGAGCAGGAAAACTTCGGTCGCTTCCTCAGCCTCGTGGTCGAACACAAGCACAAGATCGGCTTTGCGGGAACGATCCTGATCGAACCCAAGCCGCATGAGCCGACCAAGCACCAGTACGACTTCGACACTCAGACCGTGTACGGCTTCCTCAAGCGCTTCGGCCTCGAGAACGAAGTCAAGGTCAACATCGAGGCCAACCACGCCACGCTTTCGGGCCATACCTTCGAGCATGAGATCGCGATGGCCGGCGCGCTCGGCGTGTTCGGCTCGATCGATGCCAACCGCGGCGACCCGCAGAATGGCTGGGATACCGACCAGTTCCCCAACTCGGTAGAGGAACTGACCCTGGCCTGCATCGAAATCGAACGCGCTGGTGGTTTCACCGACGGCGGCTTCAACTTCGATGCCAAGGTCCGCCGCCAATCAGTTGATGCAGTTGATCTTTTCCATGGCCACATCGGCGGCGTGGACGTTATCGCAAAGGCCCTGCTCCGCGCCGAGGCAATCATTGCCGACGGTCGCATCGATGCCTTCCGCGCCGAACGCTATGCTGGCTGGAACGGCGAACTGGGCCAGACCATCCGCAAGTCGAGCCTGGCCGAAATCGCGGACCTCGCCGTGGCGCAGGATCTGAAGCCTGCTCCGGTTTCGGGCCGTCAGGAATGGCTGGAGAACATGCTCAATCGGTTCTGATCCAAATAGTCTGAGTAAGATAAAGGCCCGCGGCAGACAGAGTTGCCGCGGGCTTATTTTATAGTGCTATAATTGATAATTATCGTTGAAACCTCATCCTATTTAACTCATACAATTAGAAAGTTTGAGAGGATGACATGATTCGAACCTCCACTCTCCTTGCGGCGGCGAGCGTATTGCTTTGCGCGTCGGCCACTCCCGCAGTTTCACAGGCCACCCCTTCGCTCGTCCCATACTTTGCCCCAGCGACAACCGGCAGCACCTCGGTTGACGAGGATGGTTTCGTCCGCCGCTGGATGCTGCTTGAACCGATCGCAAAGCCCAATCGCACGAACCAGCTCTTTACCAGCGCCTACGTGCGCAAGGCCTTCTCCGAAGACCGCACTGCGGGCCTCGGCGGCAAATTGCCAAGCGATGGACAGACCGTGTCGCACAAGGGCTCGTCCCTCACCTGGCACGCACTCGACGCCGCGCAATGGGACGCCAAGCTGTTCTACTTCGCCGCTGCCTATGGAAAGCCGACTTACGGCGTGATCTTCTGGGCCACGACGGTGATCGAGGCGCCACGCGACATGCCCGACGCCCACCTCGCCGTCGGCTCCAACTCCGCATCGATGTGGTGGTTGAACGGCAAGGAAGCCGCCGCCTTGTTCGGTGATCGTCGCATGGTAATGGACGATGTCGTCTCGCCCGCGCTCGGCCTGAAAAAGGGGCGGAACGTGTTGCAGGGCGCGGTGATCAACGGCCCGGGCTTGTCCGATTTCGCGGTCCGCTTTGTCGATGGCAAGGGCCAGCCGATCCGCGACCTCAAGATCACGCTGCGCTGAAGGAGGCCGCGATGAACACCAAACTCCTCGCCGCCGCAGTCCTCGCCGGCATTGCAGCCCCGCTTCTCGCGCAGAGCAATCCCGTCGCGCAGATGGAGGGCGAACCCTGGATTCACGATCCGTCCACGATCGTGCAATCCGAGGGACGATTCTACACTTTCGGTACCGGCAAGGGCGGGCTCGTGTCCTCCGATGGCTGGACGTGGGCCAGCGGCCCGGTACGTCCCGGCGGAGGCGTCGCGCCCGATGTGATCAAACTCGGCGACCGCTACTACGTGGCCTGGGCCGTGGGCGGTGGCGGCATGAACGGCGGCCACAAGAGCGACGTGAAGATCATGTGGACGAAGTCGCTCGATCCTGCCTCCAAGGAGTTCGGGTTCCACGAGGTCGGCACGGTCGCATCCAGCGATGGCTTCGAAAACAACGATGCGATCGACCCGGCCTTCCTGCTCGCGGAGGGGCGCCTGTGGCTCAGCTATGGCACCTACTTCGGCGCGATCCGCATGGTCGAACTCGATCCCCGGACGGCTGAGCGCCTTCCCGGCAACCAGCCCGTCGATATCGCGATCGACATGGAGGCGACCGCGCTGCTCCATCGCGATGGCTGGTACTATCTGCTTGGCACCCATGGCACCTGCTGCGACGGGCCCAACTCGACCTACAACATCCGCGTCGGCCGGTCGCGGAACCCACTCGGCCCTTATGTCGACAACTTCGGCGTGCCCCTGCTGAAAGGCGGCGGCAAGCTGGTGTGGGGATCGAACGGTCGGGGCCGCGGCGCAGGCCATTTCGGTTTGGTCGATCTCGGCGATGGCGTGGAGAAATTCTCGTTCCACTACGAGGCCGACATGGACCGCTCGGCGCGCAGCGTCCTCGCAATCCTGCCGCTGACGTGGAAGAGCGGCTGGCCTGTCGGGCAAGAGAACCTGCGCCCCGGCACCTACGAGATCCAGTCCGAACGCGGTGGCGCGCTGCAACTGGCGGTAGACGAAGTGCGCCTGCCGTGGTCGTGGACCGGGTTCGGCCCGCCAAAGGAGCCGGTCAAGCCCGTGCCGGACCAGACGCTGGAGCAGAACCGCACCGTCTGGCCGCAGGGCAACATTCCAGTGGACATGGGTGCCTACCAGGTGCGGCCCAACCAGCACTGGACGATCGAGCCCGTTGCCGGGGCTGGCGGCTGGTTCGGCGCGCCATATGTCAAGATCGTCATCGCTGGCACAAACCGGGCGCTCGCCGCCACGCCCTCGGGCGATGTGGTTGCAGTCCCTCAATTCAGCGGGGCGCCCGAACAACTCTGGCGGATCGACATGCTGGCCGACGGAACCTACCGGATCATCCCGAAAAACACGCCCGATCCGATGAAGCCGCTCGCGCTCGCCGCCGTCGGTGCCAGCACGCCGCGGCTTGTCCGCTTCGATCCGGCATCCGAAGCGGGCAAGTGGACTTTCCGCCTCCCCTGAGCGCTAACCCGCGCTGGCGGCCAGCGCCTGTTCGAGATCGGCAACGATATCGCCCTCGTTCTCGATCCCGATCGACAGGCGCACCGTGCCGTCACGCACGCCGAAGCGGTCGCGCGCTTCAGCCGGAACGCCTGAATGGGTCGTCGTGGCAGGATGGCTGGCCAGCGATTCCGTGCCGCCAAGGCTCACCGCCAGCTTAAAGATCTGCAGCGCGTTGAGGAAGCGGAAAGCGGCCGGTTGCCCGCCCTTGATGTCGAACGAGAAGGTCGAACCGGCGCCGGTGCATTGGCAGGCAAACACCTCTCGTTCCCGCGAACCCGGGCTTGCCATGTGCGGATGTGCCACGCTCTCGACCGCAGGGTGATCGGCAAGGTAGCGCACGGCAGCAAGGGCATTGGCATTGGCCCGCTCCATCCTCAGGCCCAGCGTTTCTAGCGACCGGCCCAGCATCCAGCAACTGTGCGCATCCAGTTGCGTGCCGATGGCGCTGCGCAGCAGGCGCACCTCGCGCATGAGGGTGGCCGAGCCAAGCGCCGCGCCGGCGACAAGGTCGGAATGCCCACCGACGTACTTGGTCAGCGAATAGAGCGAAATGTCCGCCCCGTGCCGCAACGGATGCTGATAGACCGGGCCAAGAAGGGTATTGTCGCACATCAGCAACGGGCGCTGATCGCCCTGCTCTGCGCCTACCGCTTCGCAGACGCGGCGCATCATCTGGATGTCGACCAGCGCGTTGGTGGGATTGGCGGGGCTTTCGATCAGCACCAGCGCTACGCGCCCACGCGCCATCGCCCGGCGCGCCGCCTCCATCACCGCGTTTTCGTCAAGACCATCCGAAAAGCCTTCGGCGGCAATGCCGAGCCGTGCGAAGGTCTTGGCCAGGAGCGTTTCGGTGCCGCCGTAAAGTGGCTGTGAGTGAAGAATTACCTCGCCCGGCTTGACGAAGGCCAGCATGGCGGTGGTGATCGCCGCCATCCCTGAAGAAAACACCACGCCCGCCTCGGCACCTTCGTAAACCGCCAGCCGGTCTTCAACGATCTCGCTGTTGGGGTGATTGAAGCGCGAATAGACCAGCCCGCGCCCTTTTCCCGGCGGCGGCTCCTTGCGCCCGGCGACGTAGTCGAAGAAGTCGCGCCCTTCCTCAGCCGTCGGGAACACGAACGTCGATGTCAGGAATACCGGGGGCTTTACCGCGCCTTCCGACAGGAAGGGATCATAGCCGTAGTTCAGCATCAGCGTATCGGGATGCAGTTTGCGGGTCCCAATGGTCGTCTTGCTCTCGCGTGGTGCATTCATCTTCAAACCTCCCCTTGAGCGGCGCCTGCCAGACTTGCCTTGGATTACAACACGCGCACCCGCAGGAAGTTGCAAATGAAACTTCCACTTCAAGAACCGCGCAACTAGCTTACAAAAGTCTGTGTTCAGAAGTCGCAGACTTGCCACAACGGTTTCACGCCAGGTTGATGAGCATACCATCGAACCGCTGGACTTTGTCGAATTTCCGCCCAAATAGGAGTGCAGGGGCGAAAGGATCTTATGGTGTCGCGAAGCAAGGAACAGGGTGGGGACGCGATCGACAGGTCTGACAAATCGTTGCGGCTGCACGGCAGCATCGCGCGTGACCTTGGCATTGCGATCGTCACGGGAAAGTACCCGCCCGGTCACGTGTTGACGAGCGAAGTCGATTTCGCCGAACAGAACCATATCTCGCGCACTGCCTATCGCGAGGCGATCCGGATCCTCGCTGCCAAGGGCTTAGTCGAAAGTCGCCCCAAGGCGGGCACCAAGATAACCGATCCCTCGCGCTGGCACATCCTCGATCCCGACGTGCTCGCCTGGACGTTCGAGGGCGAACCCAGCCAGGCCGCGATTGACGATCTGTTTGAACTGCGCCTGATCATCGAACCGGCCGCTGCGGAAATCGCCGCTACCCGCCGCACCGGCGCGCAACTGGCGCAGATGGGCCACGCGCTCGAAGAAATGGCACGCCATACGCTCGCCTCGCCCTTGGGTCAGGCGGCGGACCAGTCGTTCCACACCACGCTGCTCAAGGCCACTGGCAACATGGCACTGATCTCGCTCGCCAGCACGATCTCGGCGGCGGTGCGCTGGACCACGATCTACAAGCAGCGCAAGCGCAAGCTGCCGCGCGATCCCTTGCCCGATCACCGCGTGCTGTTCGATGCCGTCGCCGATGGTAACGGCCCCGCCGCCCGCGCGGCTATGCAGAACCTGATCGAACTCGCGCTCGCCGACATCGATCCGCCGGCGCGCAGCTGAAGCACGAGCTCCAGCTTTTTGCTGGACAGTTGGACAATTAATCATACTTATTATCCGGCAACTTCTGCGTTGCCGGATTTGGCACTCTTACGCCCATCCGCAATGGCCATTGGACTACGGGAAGCAGGATGCCAATCACACGCAGGCAAGCGATCGCGGCAGGGGCTGCTGCTGCCGGACAAGGATTTGTCGGACTTTCTGTCAATGCCGCGCCACCTGCTCCCCGTCAGGATGTGCTGTGGTATCGCCAGCCCGCCTCGACCTGGACGGAAGCCCTACCGGTCGGCAATGGTCGGCTCGGTGCAATGGTCTTCGGCGGCATCGCGTCGGAACGGATACAACTGAACGAGGACACACTGTGGAGCGGCGGCCCTTATGAACCGCTGAACCCCAAGGCTGGTCCTCAGGCGGTCGAGGACATCCGCAAGCTGATCGCACAGCGCCGCTTTGCCGAAGCCGAAGCGCTTGCCAACGAATGCCTGATCGCGCGGCCCGCAGGCCAGATGTCGTATCAGACCTTCGGCGATCTGTTCATCGACATGGACGTTGCCGGCACGCCAACGGCCTATCACCGTGAACTCGATCTCGACACAGCCATCGCCACAACCCGCTTTGCCACACCCGCCGGCAACATCATGCGCGAGGTTCTGGTCAGCCCCGTCGATCAGGTCATCGCCATCCGCCTTTCAGCGAGCAAAGGCGCCACGCTCAACTTCATCGTCCGCTTTGAAACTCCACAAGATGCCACCGTCAGCGCTGCAGACAATGCGATCCACGCAAAGGGCCGCAACCGAGCCGATCAAAGCGTCCCGGCCGGCTTGAGCCTCGCCGCGCGGATCACCGCCAGCGCTCAAGGCGGAACTGTCCGTGCGGAAGGCGCCACGTTGGTCATCAGCCACGCCTCGCACGCAACAATCCTTGTCGCACTCGCCACCAGCCATTCCGGCGATCCTGCTGCCACTGTCGTCCGCCGGATCGCCGTTGCCAGCGGCCGGCCGTGGTCTGCATTGCGCAACGCGCACGTCGCCGAGCACCGCCGCCTCTATCGCCGCGCTTCGCTGCACCTCGGCCCCGCCAGTCCCTTGCCCACCGACGAGCGCATCAAGGCCAGTGTCACCACCGACGAACCGGCCTTGGCCGCGCTCTATTTCGCCTATGCCCGCTACCTGCTGATCTGCTCCTCGCGCCCCGGCACGCAGCCTGCCAACCTGCAGGGCATCTGGAACGATAGCACCAAGCCGCCGTGGGGATCGAAGTACACGATCAACATCAACACCCAGATGAACTACTGGCTGGCCGATCCGGGCAATCTCGGCGAATGCACGGAGCCGCTGCTGCGCATGGTGCGCGAGCTTGCCGTGAGCGGCGCAAAGACGGCCCGCGCGATCTATGGGGCGAGAGGCTGGGTCGCACACCACAACACCGATCTGTGGCGCGCCTCCAGCCCGATCGATGGCGCGGCCTGGGGCATGTGGCCCTTGGGCGGCGCATGGTTGTGCAATGCATTGTGGGATCGCTGGGACCATGGCCGAGACCGGGCATGGCTTGCCGCGATCTACCCCCTCATGCGGGGCGCGGCAGAATTCTTTCTCGATACCCTGCAAACCTCGCCGCAGGGTCTGATCACCTCGCCCTCGATTTCGCCCGAAAACCGCCACCCTTTCGGCGCTTCTATCTGCGCTGGCCCCGCCATGGACCGGCAGATCGTGCGCGACTTGTTCGATCGCACTGCCGATGCCGCCGCCGTGCTCGGCAAGGATGCCGACTTCGCCGCACAACTTCGCCAGATCCGCGCCGCGCTCGCGCCTGATCGCATCGGCAAGGCGGGGCAGTTGCAGGAATGGCTAGAAGACTGGGACGAAGGCGCGCCCGAACCGGACCACCGCCACGTCTCGCACCTCTACGCGCTTTACCCGGGACAGCAGATAGACCCTGACGAGACACCCGACCTCGCACGAGCCGTGCAAATCTCGCTCAACCGCCGTGGCGACGAGTCTACCGGGTGGGCCACTGCCTGGCGGATCGCGCTCTGGGCGCGGCTGCGCGATGGCGAACGGGCGCACAAGATCCTGCGCAGCCTGCTCTCGCCCGCCCGCACTTATCCCAACATGTTCGATGCCCACCCGCCGTTCCAGATCGACGGCAATTTCGGCGGCAGCACTGCCATTGTCGAGATGCTGTTGCAAAGCCGTAAGGGGACGCTTCATCTGTTGCCGGCCCTGCCCAAGGCCTGGGTCACCGGTAGTGCCCGCGGGCTGGTGGCGCGGGGCGGTGTGGTGGTTGATCTTGCCTGGACACAAGGCTGCCTCACCCACGCGTTGCTCAAACCAATGGAAAGCGGGCCGATGACCGTGCGCCTGGGCAATCAGCGCCGAACCCTGCAGCTCGCGAAGGGCCGGATGGTTACGCTCAAGGGTTCAAGTCTGGCGACAAGCTGAAACCACTTGCCCCCATAGGCGTTGCGCTGGCACTTGGATATCTGCGGGTTTGACCGCAACACGGGGGAACAATGCTGGAGCGCAACAGGATCGAGAAGGGCGGGTTCGTCCTTTTTCTGGTGATCGTCACCGTCGGGCTTACGTTGGTGGTCTCGCACTTCATCGGCGCAATCCTCTGGGCCGCGCTTGCCGCGATAATGTTCCATTCGCTGAACGAGCGACTGCTTGAACGCTGGCCGGAAAAGCGCAGCCGTGCTGCGACGATGACGCTGCTGATCATCACGTTCGCGGTGATCATCCCGGCGATGCTGATCGGCACGATGGTGGTGGAACAGGCCTCGGGCGTGTTCGAACAGATGCGCACCGGCCAGATCAACTTCGCCGCCTATTTCAAGCAGGTCCACGATGCGCTGCCGGTGCGCCTGCAGGCCCTGGTCGAAAATGCCGGTTTCGGCACGTTCGAGCTGGCCCAGAGCAAGATTTCCGAAGCGCTTGGCAACAGCGCCAGCATGATCACGCAGCGCGCCTTGGCGATCGGAGCCGATGCTGCCTCGTTCCTGCTCGCATTTGCCGTGGGCCTTTACGTGACCTTCTTCCTGTTGCGCGATGGCTACCAGCTCGGGCCGCAGATTGTCCGCGCCATGCCGCTGGAGCCATCGGTTGCGGGGCGCCTTGTCGAGCGCTTCGTCGCGGTCGTCCGCGCCACAATCAAGGGTTCGGTGCTTGTCGCCCTCGCCCAAGGCGCGCTGGGCGCGATCACCTTTGCGATTGTCGGCCTGCCCGCCTCGCTGCTGTGGGGCGCGCTCATGGCCATTGCCGCGCTGCTGCCCGCCATTGGCCCTGCGATCGTCTGGGGTCCGGTCGCGATCTATCTCTTTGCCACCGGGGCGATCTGGCAGGGGGCGGTGGTCATCGCATCGGGCGTGGTCGTCATCGGCCTTGCCGACAATGTCCTGCGTCCGATGCTGGTCGGCCGCGATACCGGCATCCCCGATTGGCTGGTGCTGGTCACCACGCTGGGCGGGATCGAACTTCTCGGTCTGTCTGGCATTGTCGTCGGCCCGGTGGTTGGCGCGCTGTTCCTTACCGGCTGGCAGATTCTTACTGAACAGAGGTTGGCGCTTCACCCTGACGAGGGGCAAGGCGAAGCGCGCTGAGCCTCACTTCGGCAGGTCAACCACGCGGTCCACGCTGAAGGTGGTCTCGGTACCCGGCAGTCCGCTGTCGGGCTGCCCACCGCCAAGGTTCAAGCGATAGGTGCCCGCAAACACCTGCCGCACACCGTCCGGACGCACCGCTGAAAGATCGCGCGGTGAAAGCTCCAGCGTCACCGCCCTGCTCTCGCCCGGCTTCAACGACACGCGTTGCATCCCGCGCAGCGCCACGCGTGGAGCACCCGGCTGCTCGGGGAAGCGCAGATAGGCCTGCACCACTTCCTCTCCCTCGCGCGCGCCGGTGTTGGTCACGTGCGTCGTTACGCGAATGCCATTGGCCGTGCTGCCACCGACCGGCTCGACCCTTGCCGGGCCATAGCCGAAGGTCGTGTAGCTCAGGCCATAGCCGAAGCCATAGACCGGCTTGCCGGTGAAGTAGCGATAGGTCCGCCCTTTCATCGAATAGTCGGTGAAGGCCGGCAGGTCCGCCGTGTCCTTGTAGAACGTCAGCGGCAGACGACCGGATGGATTGGTCTTGCCTGTCAGCACATTGGCCACTGCCAGCCCCCGGCCTGACCTGGATACCACGCCTCTACCAGTGCATCGGCATTGTCCCTGGCCCATGACAGGTTGATCGGGCTGCCGTTCATCGCCACGACGACGAGCGGCTTGCCTAGCGTGCGCGCCCGGATCAGCAGTTCGCGCTGATCCATCGGCAGTTCCAGACTGGTCTTGTCACCGCCGTCGAAGCCTTCGATCTTGAGCGGCATTTCCTCGCCTTCGAGGTCAGCCGTCAGCCCGACGACCGCCACCAGCACATCCGCTTCGGCCGCGCCGCGCGCCAGATCACCCCAAGGGTCCTTGCTGATACGCTTCCAGAACAGGCCTGGCCCCGCCGCGCCGCCGCCTTCGATGTCGAAGTGCAGCGGATAACGCTCGCCCTTCTTCAGTTCGACCTCGACGTACTTGGGCGGCTCGCCCCACAGCGAATAGTGATCGGACGTGATCACCGGCTTGCCACCGATCTCGATCGCGCCCTTAACCGCAGTCACGCCCATCTTGTAGAGCCCGCTTTCGGGTGCCACGAAAAAGCCGTCCCACACCACCTTGTGCGCAGGGCTTACCTCTTTCAGCTGCATCGCGCTGCTTTTGAGGTTCGTCTCGATCCGGGTAACAACCGGCTTCGCGCCGAACGTCCGCTCGCCGCGCGGTTTTGATGGATCGATGGCGTTGTAATAGACCGCCTTCAGCCCCGGCTTGCCATCGGGCGTCAGGAAGTTGCCGTCCGTCACCAGATCGCCATCGACGATCGAGGGCGAGAACGGCACGTAATTCACTTGCGCTCCCGGCATCGCGCGGCGCAAGCCCTCCACCACCGAGATCGGCGGCGCGGAGTTGGCCGAGGAGTAATTGCCGCGCAGCACGCGCGTCGCATCGCCCAGCGGCCCGATCACCGCCACCCGCGCGCCGGGCTTGAGCGGCAGGACGCCCGTGTTCTTCAGCAGGACCAGGCTCTTTTCGGCAGACTTCAGCGAAAGGTCCCAGCCTTGCTGTGTGCCCACCGCGCTCACCGGCGTGGCGTTGGGCTTGCGCGCGCTCATCCCGCCAAGGTCGCCATTGCGATAGCGTGCCGAGAACAGCCGCACCAGCACGCGGTCAAGGTCGCCCTCGGTCAGGTAGCCAGCCTTCAAGGCAGCCTTGTAGCGGTCCGCCAGCCCCTTCGCCTCGCCGATCGTGCCGGTGTGGCATTCGTTGTCGACGCCCGCCAGCAGGCCCACCGCGACGCCCGAGGCGGCATCTGGCGCGTACTTGTGGCGGTCATAGATATCGACCACGGCATCGCAGTCGGAAACGACATAGCCCTTGAAGCCCCAGGCCCGCGCAGCCGGTCCTTCAGCAGCAGGTCGCTGGCGCATGCCGGCTGACCATCGACGCGGTTGTAGGCGCACATGATCGACCCGGCCTTGCCCTCGACGATCGCCGCGCGGAACGCCGGAAGGTAAGTGTCTTCCAGGTCATGGCGCGAAACCATGATGTTATCGGTATGCCGCGTCGGTTCCGGCCCGGAATGCACGGCAAAGTGCTTGGGGCTGGCAATCACGTCAGGCAGATCGGGGTTCGGCCCCTGAATGCCCTTCACATAGGCGACGCCGAGCTGGGCCGTCAGGTACGGGTCCTCGCCATAGGTCTCCTGCCCCGGCCCCAGCGCGGATCGCGGAAGATGTTGATGTTGGGTGCCCAGGTATCCAGCCCGGTGCCGATCTTGCCGAGATGCCCGGTCTGCCGCGCCAGCGTGTGCAGGCCCTGCAGTTCGTTGCTGATCACCCGCGCCACGTCATGGATCAGCGGCGGATCGAAGGTGGCGGCAAGGCCGATCGATTGCGGGAAGTTCGTCGTCGGCACCGCGCCGCCCGCGCCATGCAGGCTCTCGGTCCACCAGTTGTAGGCCGGAACGCCGAGGCGCGGGATCGCCGGGGCAACGTTGAGCAGTTGTTCCACCTTCTCGTCGGTGGTCATCTTCGCCACCAGCGCTGAAGCCAGCCGGTCCGCCTCGGCCCGCGGATCCACCTCCTGCGCGTTGGCGGTGGACATAGTTAGCGTTACCACGCTGACGGACCCAAGCAGCAGTCGCGCGATTCCGCGCGTTGGCAATGAACTGGCGATCACGATTTTCCTCTCAGGTATCCCATGCCGATGCGACCCGGCAGGGCTCGTTTGTGGATCAGACGGGCTGCAGTCCGTACTTGACGATGCGGTCGATCAGGTCGCGATGCTTGGGCAATCCGCTCAGCATCCGCGCGGTAATGTCGGCGTTTTCGGCCCTTGCCCGCCGGGCCTCGCGCACTTCCGGCTCCAACGTGCGCGCGGAAACCTCGGTGCGGAAACCCATGCCATAAAGCACGTACTGGTAGGATGCCGAGGGGAACACTTCGTCCACCCGGTCGAACTCCTCGTGCATGTACGGCCCCTGATACTGCCACAGCGCCATCAGCTCCTGCAGCCGTTCCGGGATCGAAGCCGGCTCCATGTTGTCGCGCCAGAAGGCCGTATCGCGCCGCTTGCTCAATACGTAGTGCAGCTTGAGGAAGTCGATAATGCGGCCCCAGCGGTACAGCGTCTTCTCGTTGTAGCGCCGCGCCACCACGTCCATCACTTCGCGCACCGGCGGCATCTGGTCGGCAATCATCTTGGCTGAAAGCTCGATCAGCACGATGGCCGAGGCTTCCAGCGGCTCGAGGAACCCTGCCGCCAGCCCGACAGCCACGCAGTTGTTCTTCCAGAAGATCTCGCGGTGGCCCGAGCGGATGTCGATCTTGCGCACGGAAAGACCTTCCGCCGCAGGGCCGACATAGGCGCGCAGTTCCTCTTCGGCGTCCTCGCGGCTGATATGGCGGCTTGAATAGACATGGCCGACGCCGCGCCGGGTCGGCAGCCCAATGTCCCAGATCCAACCCGCTGATTGCGCGGTCGAAATGGTGTGCGTCGCCACCGGCGCATCGGGCGATGGATAGGGCACCTGCATCGCCAGCGCAGTGTCGCAGAACAGCACGTCGTTGCAGTCCTTGAAGCCCACGCCCAGCGTCTGGCCGAGCAGCAGGCTGCGCATGCCGGTGCAGTCGATGAACAGATCACCACCGATCTCGCCCGCCTGCTCGGTCGCAATCGCGCGGATGTCGCCGCGCTCATCCTGCAACACCTGCCGCATGTCGGCCAGCACGTGGCGCACGCCCAGCTTCTCGGTGCAGTGCCGCTGCATGAACGGCGCGAATTTCCCGGCATCGAGATGATAGGCGTAATTCGCCTGCCCCTCGTACTCGGCATTGACCATCGATTTGGGCGCAAGGTTCTCGTCGCACAGGCGCCCTTGCGGACAGACCGCGTCGCAAAACGTCTCGCCATTGTCGCCGCCTTCGTTCAGCGAGCCTGCCAGCCAGTGCGGCGCAAGGTTCAGCTGCCCGAAGCGCTGCGGAAGGACCAGGGGATGATAGTAGGCGTCATCGTCGGCGCCCGTCGTCCACTTCGCGAAGAGCGCGCCCTGCTTGAAGGCTGCATCACATTCACGGAAGAAATCGGTTTCGGAAATGCCCACGCTCTTGAGGGTCGAGCGCAGCGTCGGCCACGTCCCCTCGCCCACGCCGATGATCGGCACGTTGGGGCTTTCGACCAGCGTGACGGAGAAGTCGTGTCCGATCCGTGCTTTATGCTTTGCCGCAATGATCGCCGCGGTCAGCCACCCGGCCGTTCCGCCACCCACAATCACGACATCGCGCACTGCACGAACCATCCGCGTCCTGCTCCGTCCTGTTTTTGCAGCAGTGCCGGGGTTTGAGACCCCGGCACCACCTTCACGTCTTATCAGTAGTTGAAACGAGCACCGAAGACAAAGCGGCGGCCGTAGTTGAACGTGTCAAGCGACATGTTCGAGAAGCGACCATAAGTGCTGTAGTTCGAGTTGTTGAGGTTGGTGCCCTCGACAAAGACCGACAGCTCCTTGGTCACCTGGTAGCTTGCGCTGGCATCGATCTGGAACTGGCGATTCACGTTGACCGGTTCCGCACCGAACGTACCGCCCTGTCCCTGGCCAAGGCCCAGCAGGTATCGGTCACGCCAGTTGCCGGCAACGCGCACTTCCAGACCGTTCTTGTCATAGAACGCCACGAGGTTCGCCGAGTTGGCAAGGCCGGTGATGGCAAAGGCGGAACCCGAGATGTCCGCGGTGTTGAAGGTGCGGTTGGTGTTGACCAGTGTGGCGTTGGCGTTGAACCCGAAGCCGGTGTCACCAAACACCTGTTGCCAGGCGATTTCCACGCCGCGCACCACGCCGTCCGGACCATTGACCTTGGAGTTCACCTGGAACTGCGCCGGCTGGTTGGTGAACGGATCGATCACGCCGTTGATCGTCTGCGTGCTGACCCCGCCGACGATGAAGTTCGAGATGAACTTCATGAAGCCGTTGACCGCGAAGTACGAGTTGGAACCGTAGTACCACTCGACACCGAGATCGAGGTTGTCGGCAAGGTAGGGCTTGAGGCTGGCGTTGCCGCCCGATGCCGCAAGGCTGCCACGGCGCAACGTGCCGAGATTGATCGTCGGACGCAAATCGCCCAGTGCCGGGCGTGTCAACGTGCGCGATGCATCGAAGCGCAGGATCAGGTTGGGCTTCACCTCCAGCTTCACGTCAAGGCTCGGCAGCACGTAGTTATACGAGATGCTCCGCTCGATCAGCTGCTGCGGCGTGAAGGTATCGACCTGGATCAGCGTCGGGTCGGTCGGCACCGTGATCAGCTTCACCGGATTGCGGCCAAGCGCGCCCGAAGTCAGCTTGGTGTACTCATCGCGTACGCCAGCGCTCACCTTGAACGGCATGTCACCGATCTCGCTCTCGAAATTGATGCGCAGATAGGCCGCGAACGTCTGTTCCTTCACGTTCAGCACGCTGTCCGGGTTGAAGGCCGGCGCCGTGGTGCCCCGCCCGGTTGCTTCCAGCACCTTGTACACGGCCACCGGATCGTACTTGATAATCGCCGGAGCCAGGTTGCCCTGATAGCCGGGGATGAAGTTGTTGGTGCTGATGATGCCCTGATAGACGCTGTCCGGCAGCGGCGCGACGGCACCGGTGCGGCCCGAAGGCGCGCCGTAGCCACCGTAACGGAAGAAGGTGCCGTTCACGAACGGGCTTTCGCCTTCCTGGTGGTACTTGTTCTCCTGGAAGCTGCCGCCGAAGTGAACCTTCAGGTTGTCGCCATCCCACTTGCCGCCAATCTTGATCTGCTTGACCAGGTTGGTGAAGTAGTTGGGGAAGCCGGCGATCACGTGGCTGCCGATCAACGACTTGTCGGTGAAGCGCGAAACGTCGCCGCCCGGACCCACATCGTGGATGCTCGGCAGGAAGTTGTTGCTCGGCCCGCCGATCTTCACGCCGGTGTTTGCGCCAAGGATCGTCGAGTAGCGGCTGCACGAAGTCGGCGCAGTCGTCGGACCGGCACCGGCAGGATAGGTGCAACCCGTCGACAGGAACGGCCCGTTCGGATCGGCATTGGTGCCACCGTAACCGATGTCCATCGCGTTCTGGTAGCCATTGCGGCCGGGGTTCAGGACCGAGCGCGACAGCGATGCGTCGAAGTCGAAGCTCAGCTCGTCCGTCGCATCCCACTTCAGGTTGCCGCCGAACATGTAGGTCTGGTTGATCGTCCGCGCCAGGCTGGCGTTGAAGTCCATCGGCGTGCCGAACTGGTTGAAGTCAACCACCGTGCCGTTGCTGTCCTGCTTCACATTGCGCAAGTCGTCACCGTTGAACCATGCGCCGTAGCCATAGGTCGCGGTGTTCAGCGTCTGGCGGGTGAAGTTGCCGTCCAGCGTCAGCAGCACGTCGTCCCCTGCCTGCCACTGATAGGCAAGACGGCCGTCGATGCGTTCATCCTTGGTGGTGATCTGGTTGGCGCCCACCTGCTGCGGGAACCAGCCGAGCACGTTCTTCTTGGCCGGCGTGAAGTCACTGGTCTGGCATGCAGCCTGGGCCTGGCACTGGTAGAAGTAGTTGCCGATCCAGCCCGGTATGAAGACTTGGTTGGCTTCGGTATCGACGCGGCGGTAGGCGGCATAGGCAAGGATGCCCATGGTATCGTCGGCAAAGCGCGTGCTGGCCAGCGCCGCGCCCGAAGGCGTGACCTTGCCGCTGCGATCCTGCACCGCACCCGATGCCTTGACCGCGAACTTGCTGTCGGCGCTGTCGAAGGGCTTGGGCAGGGCAACGTTGATCGTCGCACCGATCGCGCTGGCGCCGAGTTCGACGTCAGGCGTCTTGTAGACCGAGATGTTCGAGACGAAGTCCGAACCGATCGTGGTAAAGTCCACTGCGCGGCTGCCCGAAGCGGTCGAAAGGCGACGGCCATCGAACTGCGTGTCGTTGAAGTCACCGCCGAAGCCGCGCACGGTCACGCCGTTGGCTTCACCGCGAGCGCCCGAACGCTGGATCGAGATGCCGGGCAGGCGCTGCAGTGCGTCGGCCACGTTGGCATCGGGGAACTTGCCGATGTCTTCAGCCGAGATCGCATCGACCACGCCCGATGCGGTGCGCTTGATCTCCATGTTGCGCTGGAGCGAACCGCGGATGCCGGTGACGATGATCTCGGCATTGCTCGGCTCGTCGTTCATGACCGAGCTTTGCGCTTCCTGCGCCGCAGCCGGCATCGCCATAGCAAGCGCGATTGCCCCTGCCGCACTTCCAATAAGGAAGCGTGAATTGATGGACGTCCTCATACCCTCTCCACTGCTATTCTGACGGCCCCCCGCCCGGGAAGGTGATCTGCATCCGGCTGCCCCACACGACAGGACCGGCAGCCATGACAAAGCACGCGCAATCGGAGAGGCGTCACGCAGACGAACCGCGGTTTCCCTTCAGCCTCTCAACCCTGCAGGCGCTCTGTCAGCGTCACCTTGCGAGACCGGTGTAACTGATCTAGGTAGCGCTATCAATAACAAATTGTCTGCGCAATGAAGGCTCGGTTGGATAGTGTTGCAAGAAGGCCGCGGATGGCGTTAGACCAAGCATGGTAGCGCACACATCGCATCTCGGCCAGATTGGCGATAAGCTACCTGAAAAGCTGGGAAAGACGGGAGAGGACGAATGGCAGAGCAACTCGAGATCTTGAACAGCGAGGTCCATCGCAACCTGGCCATGCATCCTGTTGCAGGCGCGCATCCGCACATGGTGCAGATCTCGCTGCCCGAGGTCGAGGCAGCCGCATCGTGCTGCCCGGTGCTGCTGGCCAAATCGCCTGAGACAGGGCGATTCGCCATCGTCGCCTTGTTTGGTTTTGCGCCCGATGAGGTCCTGGTCGAGGGCGCAGGCACTGGAAACGCAGCCTTTCTTCCGCTCGATCTGCAGCGGCAGGGGTTCTTTGCCTCTGATGACAACATTGCCGTCGACCTTGCGCATCCCCGCTTCGCACCCGGCGGCACGATCCCCCTGTTCGATGCCATGGGCGGCCCGACCGACGAGATGCGGCTCGTCCAGCGCGCCATCGGCACGCTGATGGGCAATGCAGCAAGGACGGAGAAATTCATTGCCGATATCGTCGAGGCGCGGCTGGTCGAGCCGGTCGACATTTCCCTGAAGTTCGACGATGGCCAGACCGTCGCCCTGAATGGCCTCTATACCGTCAGAGGCGACGCTCTTGCAGATCTCGACGATACTAGAATCATCAGACTATATCGGGACGGCTCGTTATCCGCCGCTCTGGCAATCCGCGCGTCCCTACGCCAGATCGGCCAACTCGCCCGCCGGCGGAACGAACGACTCGCCACTCCGGCCAGCAGCTGGGCATGACGTGACTGTCCGGGCCGGGCCAGAACTGATCGAACTCGCGCCGGATGATGCCTCGCTGCTCAGCGCCGGGGCATTTCGCGAAGAAGTGATCGAGCTTGGCAGGCCCGCGGTAATCAGGGGCTTGGCGCTGCCTTGCCCGCCACCCGCGCCGCCAGCACCGCGCCGAGCGCTGCGCTCGACTATCTGCTGGAATTTGCAAGCGACCGAAAACCACAGGTCTTCTGTGGCGACCCGGTGAACGCCGGCCATTACTTCTACACCGACGATCTTTCCGGCTTCAATTTCACGCGCAGCGAAATGGCGCTGGCCGACGCCTTCGCCCAGATGCTTGCCCACGCGGACAACCCCTCAGCGCCCACGACCTACATCGGTTCGCTGGTCGCGCCCGCCTATCTGCCGGGCTTTGCCGAGGCGAACCACATCGCGATCGTGCCCCGGTCGGTCGAGCCGCGCCTGTGGATCGGCAATCCGTCCACCGCTGCGGCACATTACGACGCTTATGAGAATCTCGCCTGCGTGATCGCCGGAGAACGCACCTTCACGCTCTACCCGCCCGATGCGATCGGTGATCTCTATGTCGGTCCGATCGACAATACCATGGCCGGCCAGCCCGCCAGCCTCGCCGCTCCGAATGGAGACACTGCGCGTTATCCCCGCTTTGCCGCAGCGCAGGCGAGAGCCATCACGGTCACCCTGAGCCCCGGCGATGCCCTGTTCCTGCCCAAGCTGTGGTGGCACCAGGTTGAAGCCAAGGCTCCCGTCAACGTCATGCTCAACTATTGGTGGGATGCAACCGCCACCGGGCCCGACGCCCCCTCATTGGCGCTGCTCCATGCCATGATCGCCATTGCCGAGCGTCCCGAGGCCGAGCGCATGGCGTTCCGCGCGTTTTTTGACCATTATGTATTTCGCACCGAGGGCCATCCCCTTGCCCACGTGCCAGAGGACCGGCGCGGCGTGCTTGGCGACCTGCGCGCCGGTTACGGCCAGATCCGCGCCATGCTCGTCCGCGCCTTGCGCGGCCACTGACAACCAGAACCACATCCGGGAGATAGACTGATGCGCATCCTGCCTTTGCTGACCGCTTCCGCCCTTGCAATGGGAGCGCTACCTTGCGCCTCTGGCGCCTATGCGCAGGTCGAAACACCTGCTCCAACCGTCGTGCCCGGTGCCCCCAAGGCTACGGTCCAGAAAATCACGGTCCACGCCAAGGGCCTCGAAGGTTCGCTCGAGGGCGACAGCGCCGATCGCGACGTGTTTGTCGTCCTGCCGCCAAGCTACGCGAAGAATCCGAAAGGGCGTTACCCGGTCGTCTATGCGCTCCACGGCTACTCCATCGGCGCGGCACAGTGGATGGGCGAAATCCACGTGCCGCAGGTAATCGAGGGCGGCATGGCCCAAGGCGCGCGCGAGATGATCTTCGTCTTCCCCGACAGCAAGACGGTGCACAACGGCTCGATGTATTCCTCGTCCGCCACCACCGGCGATTTCGAGACCTTCATCGCCCGCGATCTCGTGAGCTATATCGATAGCCATTATCGCACCCTGCCCACGCGTGAGAGCCGTGGGCTCGTCGGCCATTCCATGGGCGGCTATGGCGCCACGCGCATCGGCATCAAGCATGCCGACGTGTTCGGCGCGCTCTACCTGATGAGCCCGTGCTGCCTTTCGGCGCGTGGCCTGTTCGGCGTCACGCCCGAGGCGATGAAGGCCTATGCCGCGATGAAGAGCCCGGCCGACTCGGCCAATCTGCAATGGGCACAGCGCGGCACCCTGGCCGCTGCGGCCGCCTGGTCACCCAACCCGAAGAACCCCCGCTCTATCTCGACCTGCCATTGACTGCCGACGGCAAGACCCGCGAGGACGTCATGGCGAAGTGGGCCGCCAACGCCCCGCTGTCGTTCGTTGACCAGTACATCCCCAACCTGCGCCGCTACGCCGCCATCGCCATGGACGTGGGCGACAAGGACGGTCTCAAGACCGACACCGAAACCCTGCACAAGGTGCTCGAGACCTACGGCATCGCCAACAGCTTCACCCTGTACGAAGGCGATCACACCAACCGCGTCGCGTTCCGCTTTCAGGAGCAGGTCGTACCCTTCTTCAGCCAGCACCTGTCGTTCGGAGCGGGCAAGTGATGCGCCTTGCCTCTGCCGCCCTGCTCGCCGCTACTGCGCTCGCTACCCCTGCCCATGCCGCCGACAAGCCGCTGGAAGCCAAGGGCGAATGGAGCGTCACCACGCGCGGATCAGCCCCCTGCCGCCTATGGGCTGGAACAGCTGGAACGCCTTCGGCACCGATATCGACGAGGAGAAGGTCATCGCCTCGGCGCAGCTGATCGTCGACTCCGGCCTTGCCGCCAAGGGCTATCGCTACGTCAACATCGACGATGGCTGGTGGGCCAGGCGCCGGCAAGCTGATGGTCGCGTGTTGATCCGCACCGACAACTTCCCCTCGGCCCGAACGGCTGATGGCAACACCAGCTTCCGCCCCTTCACCGACCGCCTCCATGCCATGGGCCTGAAAGCGGGCATCTACAGCGAAATCGGGCGCAACAGCTGCGGCCAGATCTATGGCGATCCCACCGGCCCCGGCCAGCCCGCCGGCACCATGGCCGAACGCGAGATCGGCCTCTACGGCCACATCGACCAGGACATCGCGCTCTACTTCGGCGAATGGAACTTTGACTACATCAAGGTCGATGGCTGCGGCATTCGCGCACTCGCCGCTGATAGCCCGCAGGTCAAATCCGGCCGGTTGCGCGCGCTCGATCCGCTGATCGACTACGATACCATCCCCCGCACCAACATCCCTGCGGTGAAGGACCTGTTCGCGCAAGTCGGCCAGGCCCTCTCGCGTAACAAGCCGGGCAACGACTTTGTCCTGTCGATCTGCCTGTGGGGCTCGGCCGACGTCCGTTCTTGGGCGCGCACCTTGGGCAACCTCTCGCGCACCAGCGAGGATATCTCCCCCAACTGGGAGCGGATGCTGCACAATCTCGATTCGGCATCGCGGCGGGAACTCTATGCCAAGCCCAACAGCTGGAACGATCCCGACATGCTGTTTATCGGCAGCGGCGAGTTCGATGATGCGCATCTGACCGAAGCCCGCTCGCACATGGCGCTCTGGGCCATGCTCAACGCCCCGCTGATCATCGGCTTCGATCTGCGCAAGGCCTCGCCCGCGATGATGGGCGTGCTCGGCAACGCGCAAGTTGTTGCGCTCAATCAGGATGCCGCCGCGCATCAGGCCGTTCTCGCCTACGATGGTGATTCGGTGCAGATCTTCGTCAAGACGCTGGCCGATGGCACCAAGGCGGTCGCCCTGTTCAACCGCACTGGCAGCCCGATCGACGTCAAGCTGATCGCGTCCCACCTCAAATACCGCGCCGATCAGCCGATCACCCTGACTGACCTGTGGGACGGCGGCACCAAGTCCTTCACAGGCGAAATGCCGGTCCACCTCGACCGCCATCAGACCCTGCTGTTCAAGGCCAGTGGCGCGCGCGAACACGCCCAGGGCCTCTACCTGTCCGAACAGCCCGGCAACGTGAACCCGGCGGTCGATGGCGTGATCCACCCGATGGCTGACCCGATGGTCTATCGCGGCCTACTGCCTTGGCGCTCGACCAAGGCCGATGGCGAGCATCCCGTCTACGGCGGCTGGGGCGGTGCAAGGGCCGACGCGACGCCCTTTGCCCAGACCCCAAAGATCGCGGGCAAGACCTACCACAACGCCATCGGCACTCTCGCCAACTCCCGACTAGAAGTCCGCAACGCGGGCTTTGCCACCTTCACCGCGCTCGCCGGGATAGACGATTCCGTCGCTGACCCTACCGCCCGCGTCCGCTTCTCGGTCCACGCCGATGGCAAGCTTCTCAAGCAGACCGGATGGATGAAGCCCGGCGACGCCCCTGCCGCCATCGCCGTGCCGGTGAAGGGCGCGAAGATCGTGGAACTGGTCGCTGAAGGAAACCGCCCGGAGATGCAAAATGTGGCGGTCGACTGGGCCGAAGCGGCGCTCGACCGCTAGGCTCGGCGCCGCACAAGGCGCCAGACCCGCATCACGCCCAGCACCACCAGCGCCCAGAAGCCAAGATCCGCAAGGAACGGACCCGGCCGGAAGTGATCCTCCGGCCCGATCTGGTGCGGCACCGAAGTCTCGCCACTGTCCGCCAGAAACGGCGCCGGCCATCCCGCAACCACGCGCGGCAGCCAGTTCTGCTCCAGCGGGCCCTCGAACCCATACATAGCCCGCTCGTCCGTGGCGGGATGCATCACCACGCTGGCGCAGGTCAAGAGCAGGGCTACGGCGGCAACGAGGATCGCTTTGGTCATGGCTTCAAACGCCGAAAACGCGCCAAGGTGCCCCAGCACCGAACGCCACTCCCTTGAATCTTGCCACTGCGCAACACGCAAGTCAGGATCAGCCCAAGCGCTACTAAATGCCGCCACTTCTGGCATGATGTCATTGCAGACTTTTATGTTCAGACTAATATTGATCGATGAGCGAGAGATCCGACCGACTTTTTCGCCGCGCCGAAGCGATTTTGGCTGGTAAGGCAATTGGCTTTGGAATGCCCATTTTGCAAATGCTTGCTCACCAAAGATACGGGCCTGCAATGCTTAGTCTAGCTGCGCGCATGACGGAAACGGGAAACATGAAGGATCTCGGGCGGTTCAGCGATGCAAACAGTCCTGCCGGATTGATGTATCATGCTTTTCAGCAGGGCGAAGTCAACGCTGCCCAGAATCTCGCTCTCACGCTCTTCTATGCAGGTGATCTTGCTGGCTACCGTCGATGGCTGCGGCGCGCTGCAAGGGACGGCGACGAAGACGCTGTCAAAGAATTGAGCAGGTTCGAGGTCCGGCAACCTTATCCATTAGCGCGGCGTATAAGTCGCGTCCGCCCATTTCGGCGAGATGGCAGCTAACCACTCCGCTCCTGCCAACGCCACCACTAATCCCAGTTCTCGAGAACAACGGGTGGTGCGGACGTCCCCTAACGCTACTTTGCGCTAAAAGGCTGTCTGTCACGACACCATTGCGAACATCGATGGCCGTGATAGACCTGCTTTTTATGGATGCCCATCGAATAAGACTTAGCTTACTCCGCGTAGGATTTGTTATCCTTGGATTGTCCGCATGCTCTAAACAAGGCAGAGACGACGTTCGGTCAGACGAGCGTAAAAAATCTTTCACGGTGAGTGCTGATAATGTCATCGCTAGAGCTACGCAAAGTAGATCGATAGTTTTTCCGCTCAGTGTCAGCATTTCCGACTCTTTGCCAGATTTCAAAAAAGTCGAGATCAAGGGTTCAAAGGACACTGACCCTCAAGCTTTGTCATTCGCTGTATATTCTTGTAGTTTTTATGAAATTAGTTGGTTCGATTCAACCAGTCACTGGAAGGCAATCGTTACCCCATCCGCATCATCGGACTTATTTAAAGAAGATAACTTTCATAATCTTTCGGACAAAGAAATGATAGATTGCGTCCGTAAATACTACGGTAATTCTTTTTTCTACCAAGTGCGAAGTAAAGGCTATGACACTTCCTTACGCGACCTATCATAGTCATGTAGAACAGGGTCGGCACCCCACCCCAAAGCAGCGATCCAAGCAGCCCAAACCAAATCCTGAAACCCACCGTCACCCCGGCTTGCCCCGGGGTCCCGCTCCTTTCTCACACCCACGCTCAGACAAAAATCGGCCCGGAAAGCACTGCGCCTTCCGGGCCGTTCAGGTATCGCAGCAGCCTCAGGAGGGAGGATAGAGACCGCCGCAGGGCACCTCTTCAATTCACTTCGTAACCTTCACCACCGTTACCGAGCGCGGAGGCAGGGTGATCGTCACACCACCACCCGCTGCCTTGCCGCTGATCGCCTTTGGCGCGACGACCGATGGCGCGGCGAAGGTGTTGACGCTGTCCACCTTGGGCGCGGTCAGCACTTCGCCGCTGGCAGTGCGGAAGCCGGGGATCGTCACGCTGGTGCCCGCATCGGGATCGACATTGACGAGCGAGACCCACACCTGCCCGCTCTTGTCCTTGGCCGCCATCGCATCCACGCGCGGCAGCTTGCGGTCACCGACGGCAAGCTCGCCCGCGGCAAACTTCACCGGAGCGAATTGCGCGTTTTGGAAGGGCACGTACATCCTGAACACGTGATAGGTCGGCGTCAGCACCATCTTGCTGCCATCGGTCAGGATCATCGCCTGCAGCACGTTGACCATCTGTGCGATGTTGGCGATCTTCACCCGGTCCGCATGGCGCGCAAAGATGTTGAGGTTGAGCGCCGCAAGGATGCCATCCCGCAACGAGTTCTGCTGCTGCAGGAAGCCGGGATTGCTGCCCGGCGTGGGTGAAAGCCAGGCGCCCCATTCGTCCACCGCGATAAGCAGCTTCTTCTCGGGATCGTACTTGTCCATGATCGCGCTCTGCTTGGCGATCAGGCTGTCCATCTTCAGCGTTTCGCCGATGATGATGGCATATTCGTCATTGCCGAAGCCAGTGGCCGGCAGGTGCGGTGGCCAACCCCGGTGGTGTAGTTGTGCAGCGATACACCCTCGATATCCCATGAGTAGACGTGGTCCTTCCACGCCTTCATCACTTCCTCGGTATAGTCGAGCTTGTTGCCGTCCCAGCCGACGGCGATGCGCTTCATCTTGTCCTTTTCACGCTGCGCCGGATTGAAATTGCGCGTGAAATTGGCGAAGCGCTTCATCTCCTCGACGTAGTGCTCGGCCGACATCGCGCCGCCGCAGCCCCAGTTCTCGTTTCCAAGACCCAGGATCGGCACCTTCCACGGCGCCGGATGGCCATTGGCGGCACGCTCCTTGGCCAGCGTGGTGTCCTTCTCGGCGGTCATGTACTCGATCCACGCCGAAGCTTCCGCCGCCGTGCCCGAACCGATGTTCACCGAGATATAGGCCTCGGAGCCGATCTGCTCGGCAAAATCCATGAACTCGTGCGTCCCGAATGCGTTGGACTCCGGCACGCCGCCCCAGTTGGTGTTGATCTGCACGCGGCGCTTGTCGGCAGGGCCGATACCGTCGCGCCAGTGGTATTCGTCGGCAAAGCAGCCACCCGGCCAGCGCACGTTGGGCACCTTCAGCGCCTTGAGCGCAGTGACGACGTCGCTGCGAATGCCGCGCACGTTGGGGATGGGCGAATCCTTGCCGACCCACACACCGCCGTAGATCCCGGTGCCAAGATGCTCGGCAAACTGCCCGAAGATGTGCTTGTCGATGACCGGCCCAGTCGTGGCGGTATCGACAGCAACTTCGACCGACGCGTCCTTCGCCAAGACGGGCGTACCCAGCCCGGCGGCAAACGTCGCCACCAGCAGCGCGTTACGGAATCTCTTGGCAACGGACGTCATCGACTTGGCTCTCCTCTTGCGCCGGGGGCCGTTCGCGCCCCCGGTCGTATGCTCTGGCGTCAGCGGATCAGTGCCCGCCCCAGCCTTCCATCTGCTCCAGTTCCTTGCCCTTGGTCTCGGGCAGGAAGGCCTTGACCAGCCACAGGCTCACCGCTGCACTCATGGTGTAAAGCAAGTAAGTCTCGGCAAGGCCGAGGCCGCTCGCCATGGCGGGGAAGCTCTGCACCACTGCATAGTTCGCACCCCACTGCGCCAGGCCGCACACCGCCAGAGCCGATCCGCGCAGCTGGTTGGGGAACATCTCGCCCAGCATGACCCACATCACCGGGCCCCAGCTGACGTTGAAGAAGATGACGTAGATGTTTGCCGCAATCACCGCGATCATGCCCAGCGACGGGTCCATCTGCAGGGCTCCTGCCGCATCGAGCGTCCCTTGCGAAAACGCCCAGCTCATCGCACCCAGCGAAAGCGTCATGCCCGCAGAACCGGCCAGCAGGAGCGGCTTGCGGCCCACCTTGTCGACCAGCGCCATCGTGATGAAGCACGCCGCGATCGAGACCACGCCCGAGATGATGTTGCGTTCGAGCGCCGCCTTTTCCGAAACGCCCGCCAGCTTCCACAGCGTCTCGCCGTAATAGAAGATCACGTTGATGCCGACGAACTGCTGGAACACGGCAATGATCAGGCCTGCCCACACGATCGGTCGCAGGATCGTGCCGGGTGCCAGCACGTCGGCAAGGCGCGGGCGGTGATCGTCGGCAAAGGACGCACGGATTTCCTCGACCTTGCGGTTCGCCTCGGTCTCGCCGAAAATACGGGTAAGAACGCCGCGCGCATCAGCCTCGCGGCCGCTGCCGACCAGATAGCGCGGGCTTTCCGGAATGAACTGCAGCGCCACCAGAAACACCACCGCCGGCACGGCCTGCGCCAGGTACATCCAGCGCCACGCCGGAACGCCCGCCAGCTCTCCCAGCGAATCCCCGGCCTGCTGCGCCAGCACATAGTTGACGACGAATGCCGCGGTCAGCCCGGTAATGATCATCACCTGCTGCACGCTGGTCAGACGCCCGCGGATCGCCGCGGGGGCCACTTCGGAAATATAGGCCGGGGAAAGCACGCTCGCTGCGCCCACTGCCATGCCGCCCAGGAAGCGGAAGATCACGAAGAGGGCGTGGTTCGCGGTAATCCCTTGCACCAGCGCGCCGACCAGGAACAGGACTGCCGCCAGCACCATGATGCGCTTGCGACCGAACCGATCGGCCATGCGCCCCGCAAGGAACGCCCCCGCCGCGCACCCCACCAGCAGCGAGCCGACAGTAAAGCCAAGGCCATTGTCATCGAGCGCGAAGGCCGCCTTCAGGCCGGCCTGCGTCCCGTTCACCGCGCCGCTGTCGTATCCGAACAGCAATCCGCCGATTGTCGCCACCGAGACGATGGCGCCGACAAGCGCCATGTTGACCCGGTCCTGCTGCACTGCAGCCATTTCCCTCTCCCAACTCGTTGAACCGGGCCGGACATTGCCATGCGCGCGGCATAGCGTCGACGGCCATGTTTACGTTCTCACCAGTTATCCCGGCCGATATGCTCCGGCCCCGCCGTCAGTTCTTGATAGCGCTATCTTATCTACCGCAAGCGCCTGTCGGTGCAAGCACGAATTGCGTTTAAGTCTGTTTTATTCGAAATGCGCCTTGCCAAGTCTGTTCGCCACCGTCAGGACTTCGCCAACGGGAGCCTTTGGACCATGAACGATACCCGATCGCGCCGCAGTGCCGGCCGGCCAACCGTCAACGATGTCGCGCGCCTTGCGCAATGCTCGCCGATGACAGTCAGTCGCGTGGTCAATGGCGGGGCCGGCGTACGCGAAGAGACAAAGGCGGCCGTCGAAGCGGCGATCAAGCAGCTGGGCTATGCCCCGAACCGTGCCGCACGCAGCCTTGCCGGCGCGTCGCAACTGCGCATTGCCCTGCTCTATGCCAACCCTTCGGCTTCCTATCTCAGCGAACTGCTGATCGGTTGCATGGATGCCGCGACCCGGCTCGATGCCCACCTCATGGTCGAACGGTGCGAGCCTGAGACCGACCAGTCGAAGATGATTGCACGCCTTGTCGAGAGCGCTGTGGACGGTTTTCTGCTGCCGCCCCCGCTCTGTGATGATACCGCGCTGCTTGCCCGCCTGCGCCGCGCCGGGACGCACGCCGTCCTGATCGGGCCGGGTCAGGCAGAGGCGCACCATGGCGTCGTCATGATCGACGATTACCAGGCCGCCTATGACATGACGAAGCACATCCTCGGCCTCGGCCACAAGCGGATCGGCTTCATTATCGGCAATCCGCAGCAATCGGCCAGCGCCCTGCGCCTCGCCGGATTCCGAGATGCCATGGCCGAAAGCGGTGCAACCGTAGACGCGGCGCTGATCCGCCAGGGCCAGTTCACTTATCGCTCCGGCCTCGATGCGGCGATGGAAATGCTGGCGCTGCCCGAACGTCCGACCGCGATCTTCGCCTCGAACGACGATATGGCCGCAGGCTGCGTCGCCGCAGCGCATCGCAACGATCTCGAAGTCCCGCACGATCTTACCGTATGCGGATTTGACGATACCGCCTTTGCCTCGAATATCTGGCCGGAACTTACCACGATCCGCCAACCGATCCGGCAGATGGCAGCGACCGCGACCGATCTGCTCGCGCAGGAAATCCGCGCGGAGCGGGCATCCGAAAAGGCCAGGCCGCGCCTTGCCACGCTTGATTACGAACTGGTGCGCCGCGAATCCGACGCAGCCCCGCCACAAGGCTGATCAGTTCGCCACCACTGCCATTTCGAAGCCCGGTACGGCCTGCGAACGCCCGTCGAACAGGTTGACCACCGGGCTATCGGCCCAGCCATAGCGGACTTTCGCCGCCGGCTTGCCATCGGTTGCCAGCACCACTGCATCGCCATCAACGCGGCCCGGTGCGAACCGGCAAGCGCCGGCGGCGTCGCACAGTTCGAAGCTGATCGCGGCGTCAGAACTCCAGGCGTAAAGCCCACCCTCGACGCCGCTGAACGTGACCCTCACCGCGTTGGCTTCCGCCTTTGCCGCAATTGGCATCGGCAGAGCCTTGCCTTGCGCGCCCATCGCAAGGCGCTGCGCAACCAGCAGCTTGTTTGCCGGGTGAATGTCCGTCCGCTCGCCAAGATCGATGGCCGTCGCAAGGAACGCCTTCGGATCGTCGACAACGATCTGCCGCTGCACATCCCGCGTTTGCGCCCAGCCGCTTTCAACCGGCTTGTCCGACGCCGGACCATAATTCGCAAGCTGCACGATGCCGACTTTCAGGTCCTGGCCGAACCGCGCGCGCCATCCGGCAATCAGCGCCTTCATCCGGCGCGCATAGTCCGCCGTGTCGACGTCGCTCTCGCCCTGATACCAGGCCGCGCCATCCATCGCGAAGTGCCCGAGCGGGGCGATCATGCGATTGTGCATCAGCCCGATGCCGGCATTTGCATCCCACGGCGCGCGCGGCGGGTAGGTCCTGGTCGGCGCAATGGCATAGCGCCAACCCTCGCCCAGCGGCATCTTCTCGCCACTCGCCTGCGTCAGGAACAGCCGGTCCGCCGAACTGGCAAAGCCGCCGTTGCCATAAGTGTTGGTCACGGCGATCATGATCTCGTTCACGCCAGCCTTCAGGAACCTCGGCGGCACCGCATAGGCGCGCTCCTCGTCCCAGCCGAAGGTGTTGCCCACGGCTTGACCGTTGACGAAGGTCATGTCCATGTCATCGAGCACGCCCAGCGCCAGCGTGACACCCGCCTTGGCCTGCGCTGCCGAAAGCGTCACCTGCCTCCGCATCCAGACGGTGCCGGTGGGCTTGGCCGCCAGAGGCGTCTTGTCCCAGCCCAGCCAGCCCTTGATCGCCGGAACAGGTTGCCACGGCAGTTCATCGGGCTTGAGCCATGGCTTGGCGCCCCTGTTTTCACCCGAATACCACGCTGTCCAGCGCGGCGCGAATTGCGTTACCGCCGCCAGCCTGTCCTTCGCGAACAATGCCAGCAGCGCCATCTCCTGCGCCCCACCAATCTCCGCCCCGGCCGCCGGATCAAGCCACGGCGTCACCTTGGAACCGCCCCAGCTGGCGTGAACCGCGCCGATCGGCACGCCGCGCGCCCGGCGCAATTCACGCGCCATAAACCAGCACACTGCGGAAAAGCCGCCGCTCGTCTCCGGCCCGGAAACCGCCCAGCGCGTCTGCTTGCCGAATTCGCGCTCGGGCAGGTAGGACATCGCCTTTGGCACCTGCAGCAGCCGCAGTGCCGGATCGGCCGACATCGCCACTTCCATGCCACCGTTCAGCGCGCGCGAAAGCTGGAACTCCATGTTCGACTGGCCCGAACAGAGCCACACGTCACCCACCAGCAGGTCTGAAACGCTCACGGACTCAGAACCTGAAGTTACCTTGAGGTCGGTCGCTTCGGCCGAAGCCTTGCGCGCCCGGAAGGTCAGCGCAAAGGCACCGTCCGCCCCGGCCTTCGCCTGTGCAGCCTCGCCCCCCAGCGTTCCTGCCACGACCGCCCCCGGCAGTGCCTGCCCTTCGACCACCACCGGCCGATCGCGCTGGATCACCGCGTGATCGCTCCACACTGCACCCAGTTCCAGCGCGGGTGCAGCCATCGCCGGCGCGGATACCCCTGCGCCCAGCAGGACAAACCACGCGCGCATCACGCCCTGAACTCCGCAAGCGGCGTCGCAAAACCCGGCACCGTCACGTCAAAGGCGAACAGGTCCCCCGCCATCGGCTGCGCTGCCAGCGCCTTGTCGTCCAGACCCTTGCGCGCGGTCGTCACGAACGCGGTCTTCAGGTCCGCCCCGCCGAACGCCAGCTTGGTCACATTGGCGACCGGCAGGTCGACCTTCTCGATCAGCTTGCCCTCGGGCGAATAGCGCGCAACGCCCCAGCCATTCCACAGCCCGGTCCACACGCAGCCTTGCGCGTCGCACACCGGCCCATCGGCATAGGCCTCGGGGAAATCGTCTGACACTTGCGCAAACACTTGCGCCGCACCCGCGCTGCCGTCCTCAGCCAGATCGGCGACGAAGATCGTCTTCGCCAGCGTATCGGTGAAATAAAGCTTCGTCCCATCGGGCGACACCGCGGGACCATTGGTGATGCACACCCCGTTCGGCCCCTGCGCCACCACTTCGCGGACATGCGCGCGATAGAACCTTCCGCTCGGCGCGTCCTCGTCGTCGTCCATCGAACCGAACCAGACGCGGCCCTGCGCATCTACGCAGGCATCGTTGAGACGGTTGCTCGCCGGCTCCCCGGGAACGTCCGCCACGTGCACGCTCGTGCCCAGCGCCGGGTCGAAAAGGTGCAAGCCGTCCTTCATCCCCGCCAGCAGCTTGCCGCCGATGGCAGGCACCACCCAGCCGACCTGCTCATGCACGCCGAAGCTTTCGTGCCGCCCGGTGGCTGGTTCGAAGCTGTGGATGCGCTTGTTCTTGATGTCGACGAACCACAGGCACTCTCGCGCCGCGTCCCACACCGGCCCTTCGCCCAGCGTGCAGCCAAGCTCCAGAACCCGCCGCACAGCTGTCATCACCGCCATCCCCCGTCGACCCAGTATTCGTGCCCGGTGCAGAACCGCGCATCGTCCGAGGCAAGGAACAGGGCCATCGCCGCGATGTCAACCGGCTGGAGCCGGCCCTTGAGGCACTGCGCCGAGACGATTTCCGCCTCGCCTTCGGGCGTATACCAGCGCATCTGCCGCGCGGTCTGCACATTGCCCGGAATAATCGTGTTCACGCGGATGTTATAGGGCCCAAGCTCGCGCGCCAGGCTGCGGGTCAGGCCTTCCACACCGGCCTTGGCAATCTGGTAGAGCGCCAGTTCATCCAGCCCGAGATGCCACGATATCGACCCCAGGTTGAGGATCACCCCCCGCCATTGGCCTTCATGTCGGGCCACACCGCCTGCGAGGCAAAGAACTTGTGCTTGAGGTTCACCGCCATCCGCTCGTCCCAATAGGCCGGGGTGACATCGTCGAGCCCGTGGCGGTCGTCGCTGGCGGCGTTGTTCACCAGCACGTCGCACCCGCCCAGTTCGTCAACCAGAGCAGTCATCGCCGCGCTCAACCCTTCGACGTCGGACACATCCTGCACCTTCAGCACCGGCACGTGGTGCGCCGAGCCCAGCCGCGTGACGAGTTCCCTTGCGGGATCGTCCTGAATGTCGATGAAGCCCACTTGCGCGCCCTGCAGGGCAAAGGCCTCGACGATCCCCTCGCCGATGCCGCTCGCGCCGCCAGTCACGATCACGCGCTTGTCGCGCAAGCTGGGGTATCGCGCCGCCATCAGCCGAGGCTCTGCCTGCTGGCCCGCAACGTGATCGGCAAGAGTATGCGCGGCCATTCAGATCTTCTCCACCAGGCCGCGTGTGGCCAGATTGCGCATGAAGGCGCCAATGCCCAAGGTCCATTTGGGCGCATCGCGCGATGTCGTGACAGTGTTGCTCAACGCGCCGAGCCGATCGGAACGGATCGTCACCACGTCGCCCACCTTGTGGGTAAAGCCGCCGCCCGGCTCGTCACGGTCCTGCACCGGGGCGAACAGCGTGCCACAGAACAGCACGAAGCCATCGGGATAGCTGTGCTCGCTCATCGTCTGGCGCAGCAGTTCCAGCGGATCGCGGCTGATCTCGGTCATGCGGTTGGTGCCTTCCATGCGGAAGTTGTCGGTGCCTTCGACCACCAGTTCCACTTCGGCGGCGCGCACGTCGTCGATGCCGAAGCCCTCGTCGAACAGGCGGATGAACGGCCCGATTGCACAGGACGCAGTGTTGTCCTTGGCCTTCGACAGCAACAATGCCGACCGCCCCTCGAAATCGCGCAGGTTAACGTCATTGCCCAGCGTCGCGCCGACGACCTCGCCAGTGCCGTCGCACACCAGCACCACTTCGGGCTCGGGATTGTTCCAGCTCGAATCCGACCGCACGCCGATCAGCGCACCGTGGCCCACGGTCGAAAGCACCGGCGATTTCGAGAACACCTCGGCATCCGGCCCGATCGCGACCTCGAGGTATTGCGACCACATGCCTTGCGCAATCAGAGCAGCCTTGAGCGCCATCGCCTCCTCGCTGCCGGGCACGACGGCGCGGATACCGGCACCCACCGTATCCTCCAGGCCTTGGCGGATACTCGCCGCCGCTGCGGCATCGCCCCGCGCGCGTTCCTCGATCACCCTTTCGATAGCGCTAACGGCAAAGGTCACGCCACAGGCCTTCACGCACTGCAAGTCTATCGGCGAAAGCAGGGACCAGCCCTCGGGCAAGCCATCCTCGATCGCGCCCAGATCGCTTCCCCCTGCGAAGGTGCGGCGCGCAATCGCGCCCGAAACGGAGCTCGCCACCGCAGTGATGTCGTTGATCCGGCCATTGCGCAAAACGATCACGTGCGGCCCGTCGACCGCTTCGGCCCGACCGATGAACACGCCCTCCGCGTAGTCGCGTGGCAGGCAAGCCGTGAGGCCCAAACCCATCAAAACATCCCCCGGCTTCCCTTTGTCTGATAGCGCTACCTTAGAGGCATGCCGTCGCAAGATCAAGAGTACCGGGCGGGATTTTCGATTACGCAGATTCCACGGGGTTCGAGCGCGCGCGAACAATTGCAACAGTGACAACGTCATGATACCGCTACCACAAAATGGCCGGAAGGCCTTTGCAAAGAGGATGCGGCAATGACACGCCTGCGCGCAACGATCGCTCTGGTCATGGCCGCCCTGACTGGCCTTGCCACAAGCCCGGCCCGGGCCGACGATGGCTACAATCTCTGGCTCCGCCCGATCATCGGCACATCAACGGAAATGCGGCTCCCGGCAGCAACGGTCGAGGCCCCTCGCCGCTCCCCCACCATTGACCGCGCCGCTGCCGAATTGCGCCGTAGCCTGCCCCGCCTGCCGGCCGCCGTGATGCCTGCTACCGTGATATTGGCTACCAGCAACGCGCCGCAACTCGCCGCGCTTGATCTCGATACGCGGGCGCTCGGCCATGAAGGCTATCTGATTCGCGAAGTCAAGATCGGCAAGCGTGCCGTCATCCTCGTTACCGGCAACAGCGATATCGCTGTGCTCTACGGCGCCTTTGCCCTGCTGCGCCATGTTCGCGCTGGCGGATCGACCGCTGCGATTAATCTCGCCTCCACCCCAGCCATTCCGCTGCGGCTGCTCAACCACTGGGACAACCTCGATGGCTCGGTCGAACGCGGCTATGCCGGGCAATCCTTGTGGGACTGGTGGACCCTGCCTGACTTCAAGGACCCGCGCTATGACGATTACGCCCGCGCCAATGCCTCCATCGGCATCAACGGCACCGTCCTCAACAACGTCAATGCCAAGGCCGAAAGCCTCACCGCACCCTATCTCGCCAAGGCCGCCGCGCTGGCCGACGTGTTCCGCCCGTGGGGCATCCGGGTCTATCTGACAGCGCGCTTTTCCGCCCCGATCGAACTCGGAGGCCTCAAGACCGCCGATCCGCGCGATCCAGCGGTGGCGGCGTGGTGGCAGGCCAAGGCCGACGAGATCTATCGCGCCATCCCGGATTTCGGTGGCTTTCTGGTCAAGGCCAACAGCGAAGGCCAGCCCGGCCCGCGCGACTATGGCGCCAGCCACGCCGATGGCGCCAACATGCTCGCCGCCGCGCTGCAGCGTCACGGCGGTACCGTACTCTGGCGCGCCTTCGTCTATGCCGACACTGACCCCACTGACCGCGCCAAGCAGGCTTACAGCGAATTCCGGCCGCTCGACGGCAAGTTCGCCGAAAACGTGATCGTGCAGGTCAAGAACGGCCCTATCGATTTCCAGCCACGCGAACCGGCCCACCCATTGTTCGGCGCAATGCCGCGCACGCAGCTTGGCGCCGAATTCCAGATCACCAAGGAATACCTGGGCTTCGCCACCCACCTCGCCTACCTCGGCCCCCTGTTCGAGGAAGTGCTCGATACGGAGACCGGCCATGCACCAGATCAGACCGTGGCCACCACGCTCGCGGCGATTGCGGGCGTGGCCAACATCGGACGCGATCGCGATTGGTCGGGCAGTACCTTCAACCAGGCCAACTGGTATGCCTTCGGACGTCTCGCCTGGGACCCGCAACTGCCCTCACAGACAATCGCGCGCGAATGGTCGCGGCAGACTTTCGGCAATGATGCCCTAGTAGACGAAACCGTCACCGCGATGATGCTGCGCTCGCGCGAGGCGGTCGTCGATTACACCGGCCCGTTCGGCCTTGCCCACCTGTTCGGCACCGATCATCACTATGGCCCCGGCCCGTGGATTGCCGATCTCAAGCGGCCCGAATGGAACGCGGTCTACTATCACCGCGCCGATGCAGATGGCATCGGCTTTGACCGCACGGCCTCCGGCAGCAACGCCATTGCGCAATATGCCCCGGCCATCGCCGAGCGCCTCGCCCGGCCCGAAACCACGCCGCCGCAGTTGCTGCTATGGTTCCATCATCTGCCATGGACCTATCCGCTGCCGGGTGGAGAAACCCTGTGGCATGCCATGGTCCGCCGCTATGATCATGGCGTCGCCGAAGTCGATGCCATGCGCCGCCAATGGGCCACGCTGAAGCCGCACATCGATGCAGAGCGCTGGGCCAAGACCGATGCCTATCTCGGCATTCAGGCCCGCGAGGCGCGCTGGTGGCGCGATGCCAGCCTGGCCTACTGGATGTCGATCAACCACTTGCCCCTGCCCGCCGGCTCGCCAGCGCCTGCGCATGACCTTGCGTGGTACAAGCAGCAACGCTTCCCATACGCCCCTGGAGCGCCGCACTAGGCTTAACACCACTGCACCTATCCAAAACACCAAGCGCGTCGAGGTCTGTGGTCCCGCATGATCTGCGCAAAAGATCAGGAGAGGATAAGGTCATGCAGCGCCCTTCGCACGTCCCCGAAGATCGTGTGGTCGATATCGACATCTATCTACCGCCCGGGCTCGAAGCCCAAGGCTTCCACCGGGCGTGGAGCAAACTTAGCGCCATCCATCCATCCGTCGTCTGGACGCCGCGCAACGAAGGGCACTGGATCGCGCTGGGCGGCGAAGCCCTGCAGGAGGTCCAGTCCGATCCGGAGCGCTTCTCCTCGCGCGTGATCGTCCTGCCCAAGTCGGTCGGCGAGATGCACGGCCTCATT